>CAYWYC010000192.1:0-9368 GCA_964462565.1 uncultured Candidatus Sumerlaeota bacterium
CGTCGCTGTGATGCAATCTTCCACTGAGGATGCAATCTTCCACTGAGGATGCAATTGGGGACACCACACCTATCACGATTGAGCATTCCAACTTACTTTTTTCACAAAGCGGGCCAGCAAACAGAAAACTCGAAGACAAAAACAAGCATCTGGGACAACACAACAAGTAAACATAAACAATAACTATATTATTATCGATACCAAAAGTCTGTAATCGCAATCGCGAAAACGCATGATCCCAGAAAAACACCCCAAATCCATCCGCGTCCATCTGCGCAATCTGCGGATAAAATCCTCTCACCAATCGCTCGTCCACTTTTCCCTCGTCCAAACCGCCCAACCCGTCCGAAAAGTCCGACTAGTCCGACTCGCCCAAATCCGGGTGTCTATTATGCCCTTACCAGCCATCCTCGCTGGGATCGTAGGGACGACGGTCGTCTTCGTCCTCCTCGCGCTCCCAGGGGTCCCATTCCTGCATGACGGCTTTTTCCTTGCGACGCTTGTAGAGATAAGCGCCGACAAAGAGCAGGACAATGCCTCCCCACAGGAAGGACTGGCTGCCGATAACCAGCAGCAGGTGGGTGAAGTTGCCGGCTTCCTGCTTCCAGGCGTCTTCCAGCGCCAATACCTTCGCCGGATCAGACAGATCCGCCAGGATAGCCCGTGTTTGAGCGTCATTTTCAATCAGGATGGCGAAAAAATGCCCCACACTGTCAAAAGCGTAGCCCTTTTTCGCAACGAACTCCGTAAAAGACGCGCTCTGGGCATAGGCCAGCGACGCATTGGCCCCGCCATAGGGAAAAGACAGCGCCAGATGGTTCATGGGAATGCGCCGGTTCAAAAGCGACGCCCAGGCCAGTTTCACATTGCCCTGCCGGCTGCTGTCTTTCGGGATCAGCTGGGCCAGACCTTCATGCAACCACTGCGGAACAAAGGCATCGCCCGTATCCAGGCTGCCCAGAATCAGGTGCACCAGTTCGTGCCGGATGGTCTGGTATTGGTCAAAAGCCGTCACCTGATTCAGCCGTGCGCCATTCAGGATCATCCTGCTCTCGCCGGTCTGGGCCACGGCCAGGATCGACTCGCCCCGCATGGTCGATGCCTTCTCAAAATCGCCCTGATTATCCGTAACGACAACCCGAATTGGCATGACCTTCATGCGGAAATCTTCAGGCAATAAGGGGTCCAGGGCTTTCTCACATACCTCAGCCCAATGCTTCAGTTCTTTTTCAGAAATATTTTCACCCGTAAGCACAAAACGCTCGCTGCGGTAGCGATTCGTGGCGGCATATCCCGTGCCGATGGCGCAGACCAATAGCAGCAAAGAAAGGATCGAATATTTTGAGAAACACTTCATTTTCGCGATCCCAGTGTGGTCAGCATTTTGATGCCGGCCCGGGCCTTGGCGGTAAATTCCGACCAGCTGCGAAGGGCCGCCAGCTCGTGCAGCATGCGGCCGGGGCGCATGTAAAAAGACCGCATCGCCTTCGCCTGCCAGGCTTCCAACTCCTCTGGAGTCAGTTCTCCAGCCTGCATCACAGCCGAGCCTTCTTCTTCAAAGTCTTCCCATCGGTCGCTGCAAAGCCAGCCTTTTTGGACTGCTTCTTCATAAAGTTCAGTTCCGGGGAAAGGGGTAGCTACGTGAAAATTAACATAATCAGGACGGATTTTTTTGGCAAAGCGGATAGTATCCTGCACGGACTTTCGGGTCTCACCGGGCAGGCCAATTATGAAGTAGGCCATGGACAGGAGTCCCGCCTCCCGCGTAAGTTCAATCGCCCGAGCGCTTTGTTCAAGGGTAATCCCCTTTCGGCAGCGCTTGAGCACCTCCTGCGAACCCGATTCAAGCCCATAGGAAATCATCTGGCAATTGGCCTGCTTCATCAGCGCCAGCATATCCGGACTCACCACATCAACCCGGCTGTTGCATATCCATTCCGGCTTTTCCGGCAAGTCCATAATGGCCTGAAAAAGTTCCTTCGCCCAATTCCGGTCCAGCGTCAGCGAATCTGTCATAAAAACCAAATGCCGGATACTGAATATTTCGCGCAGTTCATTGATTTCATTAATGATACTTTGCACCGAACGCGACCTAATCTTGCGCCCCCACACGCGCCCGGCGCGGCAAAAGGTACAGGGCCAGGGACACCCGCGGCTGGGGATGATCGTGGCGAAAGCATGTTTCTGAAAAAAGGGCATGTGGTACTTCTGCATGGGTAACAAATGGCGCGCCGGCAAGGGGAGGCTGTCCAGATCTTCAATCATGGGCCGGGGCGGATTCAGAACAATCTTTTCGCCTTTTTTCCAAACGATACCCCTTATCTCTCCAAGTGATTCATAAAAGGCCTCCGACCGATCCTGAAAGGCTTCGGGCCTTTCAGCAATGATGCGATAAAGTTCGGCAACCGTTTCTTCGGCTTCATTGACCAGCCCCACTTCGGCACATGTTTCAGAAAGTGTGGACTCAGGCAGTGCCGAAACATGGGGTCCCGCGAATACAGGCAGAGCCCCAGTGGCCTGAACCAGTTCATGCAAAACAAGACTGTCATTCTTCAATGTTGGCGTAGCGCTGTTTGCAATAATGACATCGGGTTTCCAATCGCGACATTCGTGGACAAGAACGTCAATAGACATAGTTTTGGCCATACCGTCTATGATGCGGCATCGCCCGCCTTCCCGTTCCACCATGGCCGCCAGATAGGCCAGGCCGGTCTGCGGCCATATCTCGCCGCCGATGGCTTTGCGGCCGCATCGTCCGACTTCCTTCATCCAGATACCACCATCGGGATCGGGAGGATTCAGAAATAAAAAGGAGACCGTGCCTTTGTCATTATTTTTCAAAATCATTTTCCTTCTCTATAAGGGCTTAGCCATTTGAGGACTTATTGTGCCATACGCTGCCATTTTATCAGCGCTTAAGGCCACAAGACATTTTATCATATCTGAAAGGATAATTGACAGTCCACCCCTACTATGCTAAAAGATTTGGGTTTGTTTGGCTTTGGGTATAGTGGGGGTCGGGTGGTCCGTTATATTGGGAGGTAGGATGCATGGCTCGTATTCTGGTTGTTGATGATGATGAACAAGTTCGCGTGATGCTGCGTCAAATGTTGAGCCGCATGGATCATGAAGTTATCGATGTGGACAATGGGGATGACGCTATCCTGGAATACCGAAAAGAACCAACCGACTTAATTATCATGGATCTGATCATGCCGGACAAGGAAGGCATCGAGACGATCACGGAACTTCGCCGGGAATTTCCGGACGCGAACATTGTGGCCATGTCGGGCGGCGGCCGGATTGGTCCGAATAATTATCTGGAACTGGCGAGCAAGCTCGGCGCCAAACGCACGCTGACGAAGCCCTTTGACCTCAATGATATTCGGGAAGCCATCACGGCTGTCCTGGGTGATGAGGTTTAGTACAGGCGCGATTACTCTATCGGACTCCTGTTCATGATGGCCTGGTTTCCCCCGGCTTTTTTCGCTTCATACAGCGCTTCATCTGCATCCTCTACCAATTCTCCAGGCTTCATATCACGTTGCGGGATTATCAGCGCAAGACCAAGGCTGATGGTGACCACTCCCTGTCTGGAGCGGCATTCATCGTGGGGGATGCCAAGATCATAAACAGCGGCACGCATGCTTTCGGCGATGTTTTTGAGGCCTTCCGGCGTGGCGTCGGGGATCAGTGCGGCGAATTCTTCTCCACCATATCGGGCCACAAAGTCGCTGGCGCGCTGCATGCAGTCGTGGATCGCCTGGGCTACTTTTCTCAGGCACACGTCACCCTCGGGGTGGCCGTATTTGTCGTTGAACTTTTTGAAACTATCGATATCCATCATAATAGCGCCGAGAGGTAGTCCCTTTCGCATGGCGCGATGCCATTCGTTGTCAAAGACATCATCAAATCGTCGGCGATTCGGGATGCCTGTCAGCTGGTCGGTGAGGCTGATTTCTTCAAGTTTTTTAGAAAGGATTTCGAGTTGGCGAATCTGTTCATCACGCTCTTTTTGCAGATTTACAATACGAATGCCAACTTCGACCCTCGCGCGCAATTCCAAGCGGTTGAAGGGCTTGGATACGTAGTCGTCGGCCCCGGCTTCGAGCCCGGTAACGATATCTTCCTTGTCGCCCTTGGCGGTCAGGAGGATGACGTAGGTGGTGCGTTTTTGTTCGCGCAGGCGTCGGCACAATTCGGGACCTTCCACATCGGGCATGACCCAGTCCAGGATTACCAGGTCGGGACAATCTACTTTTTGGAGTTCTTGCCAGGCTTCGCTTCCGTCGCATGTGGTTACGACCTGGTGTCCCCATTTCTGGAGAGTCGATTCCAGGAGTTTTCGGGAAACTTTTCCGTCCTCGGCAATCATTATGCGCATCTGGTAACCTTCTTTTTTATCTGGAAAGATTATGGGTCGGGCCTTCAGTATTGATACAGCAAACAATATAACAAGACCGGAAAGTTTATCCTAATCTATCCTACGGGTTAAAACCCGTGGCTATTTTTAGGAAAGCCCTCCGGGGCCGGGCTTTTCTCCTGATTCTTTCAGGCAAATCTTGAATATCATCGCATTCAGACCCCCAGATTAAACTTTCCTTAAAAACCCCGGAAGGGCCGTCGTCCGGAGTAAAAATTTTCAGGATGATGAATGGATTCCCTTCAAGCCGACGCCTCTCACGCGGCTGACTACGAACATGTAAGCCTTTCCTTTCGTGCATGGGTTTAAAATTGATTCATATGTACTTTGAGCACCTTTTCAAAACGGGGGACTTGGAGTTGGAGCGCCTCGTATTCTTTTTCGACAGCTTCCAGGTCCGCTTGTTTCGCGGCTTTTTCGAGCGCGCGGGCGACTTCTTGAATTTTGCCGGCTCCGATATTTCCAGCGGCGCCAAGAAGGCTGTGCGCCACATTGGCCAAGCGTGGGTAGTCCCTTTCGTCTATATATTTATCAATAAGTTGGAGCGATCCCGGGGCTTCTTCCACAAAAAGGTTCTGCATTTCCTGGAGTAGGTCAAGGTCGCCGTCCATGCTTTGCAGGGCTGTATGAATATCGAGGATTTCCGGATCGACTTCCTGCTTTTTGTCCTCCTTGAGAACCTTTCCTGTTCCGGTATTTGCTTCTTGTTCTTTTTGTTTGGAGTTTGCCCTTACCTCATCGAGAACCTGTTTAATGGTGGTAAGGAGCAGATTTTGTCGAATGGGTTTTGAAACATATCCATCCATGCCGGAAGCGAGGCATCTTTCGCGATAGCCGGACATGGCGTGGGCGGTCATGGCGATTATGGGAATATGTTCATTGGTCATTTTTTCGCTTTGGCGGATGGCGTTGGTTGCTTCGAATCCATCCATTTCGGGCATTTGGACATCCATGAGTACAAGGTCGTAGACATCCCTGCTCCAGAGATCGACGGCTTCGCGGCCATTTTCGGCCAGGGCGACTTTATGATTCTGCTTTTCGAGCATGCGGATGGCAAGGCGCTGGTTGACCTTGTTGTCTTCGGCCAGAAGGATATTCAAAGAGCGTTGCTGTTCTTTTTGGGTGTAATCGTCAGTTGTCAGCTCGACGCCGGCAGCCTTTGCTTCTTTCTGGAGGGCGTTGTTCAATTGTTCCCCAAGCGACTTGCGGCCCAGGGGTTTATTCAAATAGGAATCGTAGGTTTTGCCTTTCTGGTTTCGGTCGGGCAGGTTTCCGGGCTTTACGAGCAAGACAAGGGGGCAGCTCTGAAACTCCCGGACCGATTTCAGCTTGGCGGGCAGGGATTGTGCGTCGGCGGGCAGGGAGACATTATTGAAAAAAACGATATCGGGGAGTGGGATTTCTCTTCGAACGGCGCGCTGCAAAAAGACCGCCAGGTCCGCTTCGGGGTTTATGATATCGGCCTGCATTCCATGCTCGTGCAGGAGTTGGGCCAGAACGCGGCTGGATGCGGGGTGATGGTCGGCAATCCATGCGCGGCGGTTTTTCAGTCGAAGGGGTGCGTAATTTTCGTCCTGCTTTTCGGAGGGGGACAGCCTGAGCGTGAAATAAAAATCGGATCCCGGCGCGTTGTTGCTGAGCTGGTAGTTTTCAATGGGACTCTGTACTCCCATCTCACCTTCCATCATGGCGACGAGTTTTCGGGATATTGTGAGCCCAAGGCCTGTTCCTCCAAACTTGCGGGTGGTGGAACCGTCGGCCTGGGAGAAAGATTCGAAGATAATTTTCTGTTTCTCCTGGGGGACGCCCATACCGCTGTCATATACGTGGAATCGGAGGTGTACTTCTTCGTCGGATTTATCCAACAGTTCGAGGCTGACAAAGATTTCGCCCTCGTCTGTGAACTTGATAGCGTTTCCGACGAGGTTGATGAGGATCTGCTGGATGCGCACGGTATCGCCCTGGAGTTGGGTTGGAATGTGCGGGGGTATATGATAGGCGAGGTCGATTTTCTTTTCGGCTGCGCGAATCGCGAAGGGTTGGAGGCATTCGGCTACGCACTCTTCCAGGTCAAAAGCGACGGGATGGAGGTCCAGTTTTCCTGCTTCTATCTTTGAAAAATCGAGTATGTCATTGATGAGTGAGAGCAGGGAGTCGGCGCTGACGCGGACGGTGTCTGCCATTTCGAACTGTTCGGAGTCGAGTTTTGTTTGCAGAAGCATTTCGGTCATGCCGATGACGCCGTTCATGGGTGTTCTGATTTCGTGGCTGACATTGGCGAGGAATTCGCTTTTTGCGACGCTGGCGAGTTGGGCTTCCATGGCCATTTCGTTGGCCCGCTGGATGGCTTTTTCGAGTTGTTTGTTGACCTCGACCATTTCGAGGCGGGCTTCTTCGGATTCCTTTCGGGCTTCAGCGAGTTTGGTGACATCGACGAAAGATTCGATGGCGCCGGTGATTTGGCCGGCATGGTTGCGTGTGCAGCTGGCATTTCGGATGACCTGGAGTTGGTTGCCCTCCTTGCCCAGGAGCAGGGTATTCCGGTGGCGAATTTCATCCTGTCGCAGGACCACACCAGCCAGATCAGCCTGGTCTTCGGGAAAAAGGATTCGGGCGTTTTCCCCGATGACTTCGCGGGGGGAATAGCCGGTAATGGCGCAGAATTCGTCATTGACGCCGACAATGAGGCCTTCGGGATCGATAGTGTAAACGGCTGTTGCGGCAGTCTTGAGTACGCTTTCGAGGAAGGCATTGGCCTGTTTGAGAGCCACTTCGAAGCGTTTTTCGCGGGATACGTCTTGCATCCATACGATCAGGCGGGCTTGGCCGTTATCCTGGAAATAACGGGTGGATATTTTCAGGTCGAGAGAGGTGTTTTGTTTAGAAAATCCTGAAGCGCGCAGTGCTTCGTTTGAATAGTCCCGGCCTGATTCCAGTGCATCTTCGAGTATATTTCTCAGATTGCATTGGGGGCAGGATTTTCCTTTTCCGCATGGAATCTGTCCGGAGGTGGAGTATTGACAGGAAAGTATGTGTCCGATTGATTGGCCGACTATCTGGTCGGGATGCAGTTGGGCATAGGCGCAGAAATTTTTGTTGGCGCTGACAAGATTAAGACTATTGTCGAGAATCACCGTCATTAGCGGGGAATGCTCAAATAGTTGGGAAAATATGGACTCGCTGATTTCCATCGATATATTTTGCCTTACAAAAGTCGGTCGAGATTCATGGATGAAATAAACCAGAGCGAAAACAGATTTAATGCTAGCTTATATATTCTTGCTTTCCAGAAGCGCTTCGATGGCTTGTTCGCGGTTTTCGAAAATGCGCACTATTTTATCGACTGATGTAAACTGGAGAAGTTGCTCGATGCTCTTTGTGGGGCTACAGAGAATAAGGTCATAATTTTCTTTTCGGAAAAGGCGGATTACCTGTACGAGTGCGCCTAATCCGGAGCTGTCCATGTAGTCCACTTCGGCCAGGTCGATGATGACATTATTCCGGCAATTGGAGAGGCATGGCAATTCGGATAGTTCCTGGCGCGAGGCAATATCGAGGTCGCCCCGGGGTTGCACCAGTATCCCCCAATCGTTTTCACTATGATTGATGTCCATTTTTCATCCTTGCCCGTTAAGTATCCCGGATGCGATTGGGAGCGTTAGAGACGCCCAAGTCGGGGAATTTCATAATTTTGCATCAAAAATATGATATTTGCTCTAAACTTATACGCAGAATGCTGCAATGAACTCATCGGCAAAAGAAAGCAAAACGTTAAGGCTGGAGGTGGAAAAATAATGGGGATGCGGGGGATGAAAGGTGGTCTGGAAATAGTGGAAAACATGGCGCAAACATCAGAAAACCCCGAGATGACCGTGGGTGCTGATGGTCATTCGGGGTTTATATTTTCAAATACTGGTTGGTTTGTCAGCAGTTCACGAGGGTGGGATCAGCTTTTTTTGGCGTCTTTGTCGGATTTGGTGTCTTTGTCGACTTTTTTCTTATACATTTTGCTGAGGCATTCTTCGATTTCCCGGCGGATTTTGGTCTTGGAATCGTCGGTTACGAAGAGGATTTCTTCGACGAGGAAAGCCATGGCCTGTTCCATGATTTCCTTTTCCTTGCCCTTGAGTTCGTCGGTTTCGTCAAGGATATAGAGTTCACGGATAAGTTTGCAGATCTTGGTGGGGTCGCCGCTTTTGATGATGTCTCGGTAATTAAGGTATTGCTGACGGGCATCGCCGCGTGAGGGGGAAACGGGCATCTTGAGCAGGTTAAAGATTTTCTTGACACCTTCAGCGGTCATGGGCTTGCGGATGCCGCGGGTGGGTAGTTGGGACTTGGGTACCATGACGCGGGCCTTTCCGGAGGTGAAGATGAAATAATCTTCTTCCACTCCGTCCACGTTCATCGTGCGTACGCCTTCCACATTGCAGATCCCGATAGTGGGTTCAACCACGGTGTCGCCGGGGACAAAGTCAATTTTGTATTCTTCATTGGTTTCGTTAGCCATTCATTCGCTCCTTCAAATATGTTTCAAACGCCGGCACAGCGATTGAATTCTCTAATGGGTTGACCACCCCGGTTGTTTGGGGTACCGTCTTCTTGCCATCCCGCATTCCAGGAACCTTGCCCGATTGGGGACACGAGGGGACTTCCGGGTGCTTATAAATTATTAAACGGCTTCCGCATGGCTATTGGAGTCAAGCGGATAGACCCAATAATAGTAGTAGTGTGAACAATTGAAACACTTTTGTCAAGCCCATATCGACAGGAAAAAAAGAGACGTCGGGGCGCTTTACAAGGGATTCGGGATATTTTCAGGCGTCTTGGCTTTGAAAAAGGCAAGGGGCTTTTGAGTGAAGCCAAGACGGCGGGGGGCGTGTTGAGAAAGGGTTTGGTCGGAATTGTGGTAGCCCTATACTATATTAATATGATGGGGCCTTAA
>CAYWYC010000193.1:0-9339 GCA_964462565.1 uncultured Candidatus Sumerlaeota bacterium
TCCGTGATTCCGTAGCGATCCCAGCGGGACTTCCAGTCTTTGAGTTGCTGGACGCGCCATTTGGAGATGGTGGCGCGGCATTCTTTGGCACTTTTGTCCAGGTCAGTGTAGTAGTTGGGGAAGCGCTCGGGATCGGCTTTCATGAACTGGCCGCCCCAGTTTTCCTGCGTGGGATCGTCCACGTCACCAACCTTGCCGATGACGGGCGAGAGCAGGTAAAGGAAAGTGGGCGTGTCGCCTTCCTTGAGAATGTCGCCGGCCCAGGGAAAGGCGTCGCCGCTGAGTTCCTTGAACATGCCTTCGTGGGTGGAGCCGTGGCCGCGGATGTTCTGGTGGACAAATTCTTTCGAGCCCCATTCGCCGGACTGCTCTCCGCCCTCGTACATGCCGCGAAAGGTGTCGGCCTTCCACTTGGGCATAATGCCGTCTTCGATCCACCAGAGTTCGGGCGCTTCTTCTTTCATGAAATCATAAACCCAGTCGCGGCTGTCGGGATCGTTTTCGGTGTTGGACGAGCCGATGTAGTTGATGCGGATTTTCGGAGCGATGGAGGGATCGTCGTGGAGGGCCTGGGCCACGTCGGTAATGCTTCCCCATACGAGCACCCAAAGGGGTCCGCCTTCGTCGGGGTTTTGGGCATGGGCGCGTTCGATGAGCAGGCGCGAGGCCTCGGTAGAGCGGTCTTTGGTTGGTGCTCCGGGCTCGGTCTGGCCCTGGCGGATTTTGTCGAGAACTTCCGCCTCGGTCATGAGCTCGCTGTAGCCCTGATCACGCAGGTGATCAAGATCGACCCGCTGGGCCCATTGCATGATATTGGCGGCGCGTGGTGTGCTGCCAGGTCCGGTGCAGGATCCGATGCCTTCGATCTTGAGGATGTCGGAATAATGCAGCAGGCGGTAGAGGGACTGGATGTCGTCGGGATCGCCTCCCAGGTCGGTTGAAATAAATACGCGATATTGCATAAAAACCCTTTCCTTATAATTATCTAAATACCTCGATATTTACGGGAGCGATACCACTTGAGCATGCACTCCCCTTTCCATCCGGTTAAGCGCCAGACATAGGCGCGTATCCAGTCGCGCACGACGATGGTAAAGGGCTCCTGTCCCATCCTTCCTTCTACGAGTTCAAAGGTATAAGCGATGCCGCTGGACCCGAATACGATACGGGCAATGGCTGAGGCGCGGGCTGCGTGCGCCTCATTGGTGACAACGGCAACGTGGCGGTAGCCTTTTTCCAGGAAGGTTTCGCGCAGGGTCGTAAAATTGGTAAGAGTGTCAAAGGCGCGCATGTCCACGGTAACGCGCGACTCGTCTATCCCGGCACGGGTAAGGATCGGAACGTGGGCGCTGGCGCCGGAGGAATAATAAATGGGCAGGTCGCTTTCGAGGGCAAAATCCCACTCGGTAAGATGGCGAATGCGATCAACCCCTCCTCCCAAAACAAGGATGGCCTGGGGTTGGGGCTTGTTATGTCGGGCGATCATCGGCCGCACTACTCCTGTAAATTCCGTGGCAATCAGGAGAAAGGCTCCGGCCGCCATTGCTGTAAGTGAAGATAACATAATCGGGCGACGCCTCCATTGTTTTAAATAATATTTAAGCGCCTGCATCATTGCTGGTGCATGTTCTTCACGGGGTATCATCGTTTTCGCCGGAATCATGCTTTTTCTGTTTGCTGTCGGTCACGTCAATCCCCATGGACAGGATTTCCACGATATTGCCATCGTCGTCGAGAAGCGGCTTGTTGCCCCAGGCCACATAGACAATTTCGCCGTTCCAGCGCATGTTCTTGTTTTCGTGCCAGATGTAGCGTTCGGGATGCTCGCTGATGTTCTTGATGACGGTATGCAGGCTTTCTCCCGAATCCTCCTGTTCGGGGACAAGGGTCCCAATGAGAGATTTTCCGATGAGTTCTTCGGGCTTGTATCCGAAGAAACGCAGGCCGAAATCGTTGATATAACGGATAGTCCCGTCGGAGTCCCATCGCAGGATGATGCTGTTGGCATACTCGACGATTTCGCGGTATTGCCGTTCGCGTTCCATGAGGCTTTCTTCGGCTTTTTTGCGCCGGGTGATGTCGCGGATAAAAATGGCGACGCTGCCGCAGTTTCCGGCGGCATTAAAAACGGGATACATGGAAATATCGAGAACGTTTTGCTCGTCCGTTTTTTCAAAGCGCATGGCCTCTTCTTTTTCGCTGACAATCTGCACGCATCCCTTCAGGAAATCGGCCCATTCCGGCTGAAAAACATCGGCGAAATTCTGGTCTTTCAGTTCTTTTACGTCCCCGGATAAGAGGTCCCTGGGCGGCCGGTTGTTTTCCAGTATCCTGCCGTCCAGGTCCACGAGCAGCGCCGTGTCGATAGAAGCATTCATGAGGGCCATGGCTGTTTCTTTGCTTGCCGCGAGTTCGGCCTTGTAGCTTTCCAGCGATTCAAGCATCCGATTGACAGACTTGCCAACGTGTGCCAGTTCGTCGTTTCCGCGGATATGAATACGTTGGCTGACATCCTGGCTGACAGACAGATCATAGAGATCGGCATCAAACTTGGCGAGGCGCGTGACGAGCTGATATTGCAGCAAAAAATGTACGGCAAGACCAAATACCAAGCCCGCTGTGAGCAGCGAAATAATGAGCATGAGTTCGGTCAGGTTTTTCTGGCGGTGGATGTCGCGGGGGAGTTCGATGCGAAAAAGGATGCTTTTCTGCAGGCTCGTTTGGGTGTCAATCGTCACCATCCCGGGCGATTCGGATGGATCATTTTTAGGTTTGTCGCTGATTTCCCGCACCAGAAAATAGGCATTGATGCGTTTTTCGTTGATGGGGATAAAGACAGAATTCGAGGTAAAGCCTTTCTGCTCGCGCAGTTGCTTAAGGGCCTCGCGTGCCTGGGAGTAAAAGGCGCTTTCATCTTCCGCGTCATTTTCCAGCAAATGGTGGATCGGAATAAATTCCATTTTGCCGGTTACATCGCGCGACCACTTGACCAGCAGACTCTTGGTAAGGCGACGTCCAAAAATAGCCACGCCGAAAGCTTCGCCCGAACCGCTATCTTTCAGGATAGGCCGGCTGACCAGGAGCATGGGGCCGCTGTCGAGCATCATCATGCCTTTTACGCTGCCATCGTGGGGCGGCGCCAACAGTGGGCAGGATTCAGTCAGGCGAGTCTCCATGTTTTCCGTGAGGCGGTGGGTGAAGGTGGTTTCGGCGGCGTCATTTTCCAGATCCCAGGTTTTCATGGAAACAATCTTGCAATCACGATCCAGGAAAGCGGCCAGTTCGATACCCAGGTTTCGGAAGCTGTAGCCTTCCAGATTTATCGCTTCGTAAGCCGCCTGAAAAGAAACATCGCTTGATTGTACATAACGTACAGTCTCGCCCCAGTCGGAATATTCTTTCAGGTGAGTGTCGATTTTATCGAGAAAGTCGAGGTATTGTTTTTCGGACTGCTTGACTTCTTTCCAGAGGTACTGGTTTTCCAGGTCGTCGAAGCGATTGAGCAGGATGAACTTGAAGGCGATATAGAGCACCGCTATCAGGCCGAATAGCGTGGCAATAATGATGAGGCGAATTTTGCGTTCCAGTGACATGTTTTCCTATCGCAGTTCGGCTTGCCTTATTTTTTCGCGTCAGCCATGGCGGCGTCGTACCATTTTTCGTACATGGCGTCCATCTCGGTGACGCGTTCAGGATATTTTTCGGCCAGATTTTTGGTTTCGGTCTTGTCCATGTCCATGTCATAGAGTTCCCAGGGACCCTTGCGGTCGGAGACCAGTTTCCATTTGCCCTGACGGACGGCCTTGCCTTGGGCCCATTGCCAGAAGAGCGGCTTTTCGCGCTCGGCCTTTTTACCGGCAATCACGGGCATCAGGCTTTCACCCGGAAGCGGAGTGATTTTGCGGCCTTCGTAGTCGGAGGGGTATGTGATGTCCGCCGCGTCCACCAGCGTGTTCATAACGTCGATAAAGTGGCAGGGGAAATGATTGACCGCGCCCTTCTGGCTGATCTTTTCCGGCCAGGAAATGATGAAGGGTGTGCAGGTACCGCCTTCGTGGCTGTAATTCTTGTAGTAGCGAAAGGGCGTGTTGCTGACGTTGGCCCAGTCTTCACCCAGCGACGCCCAGCGTGTAAGCGTGCCTATTTCACCTTCGCCAATTTTTACCAGCACCGGCGAGCAGCCGTTGTCCGAGGCAAAGATCACGATGGTGTTGTCTGTCTCGCCCATGTCATCGATCTTCTTCAGCAAGCGGCCGATGTTGCGGTCCATGCAATCGATCATGGCGGCATAAACGGCCATGCGCAGGTCCTGGTCGTCCTTTTCGGCGTCGCTCATTTCGTCCCAGGGATCGTGGGTCGGTTTGGAGAGGGGAAATGTTTCATCGATCAGCCCCAACTCCTTCTGGCGCTTGTATCGCGCGTCGCGGATGGCCTTGTAGCCTTCCTTGTATTTGCCGCGATATTTGGCGATGTCCTCGGGCCAGGCATGGAGCGGATCGTGGGGCGCCTGATGGGCCAGATAGAGAAAGAAGGGCTTCTCTTCGTCCTTGTATTTGTCCAGAAAGTCAATGGCCCAGTCCGTATAGGTATCGGTGCAGTAGTAGTCGGGATCTTCGGGTGTGTAAGGCCGGACGACTTTTTCGTCGAAGCAAAAGACACGGCCCCCGTAATTTTTTTGTGCCGGTTTGCCCTCGCCTTCGCGCTGAAGGCCGGGGTTGAAGTAGTTGGCCGCACCGTCGCGCAGGCCCCAGTAATGATCGAAGCCACGGTCGTAGAGATTGGTCTTGCTGTGGTGCTTCCCTACGGCAATGGTGCGATATCCCGCCGGACGAAAAACCTCGCCAAAGGTGGCGCAGTTGGTCGAAAAGTTTCCGCTGCCGCGCGACATGCCGCATTGCTGGGCGTAGAGCCCCGTCAGCAGGCAGGCACGCGACGGAAAGCATTTGGCCGTGTTGTGCATCTGGGTAAAGCGAATGCCCCGCGCGGCCACGGCGTCCAGGTTAGGCGTATTGATCTCGCCGCCGTAGCATCCCAGGTCCGACCAACCCATATCGTCAGCCAGGATGACCAGGATGTTCGGCTTCTTTGCGTTGTCCTGCGCCCAGGCCTGCCAGGGCAGAGTCATCGCCAGGCTTCCCACCCCCATCCATTGCAACATCTCTCTTCGGTTCAGCATTGTCATTTCCTTTCCTCCCATACATGCGGAGAAATCCTGAACCGGAACATATCCGGCCAGGATTCGCGTAATTCATCAATACCCCACCAACCTGTATAGATTATTGGAGGCGATCTTGCAATGCTTTTAGGACGGTTTCAACGGCCTCGTCGGGGCTCATTTCCGCCGTGGGTAGCGTGATCTCGGGCTTGAGCGGCGCTTCATAGGGCGCGTCAATTCCGGTGAAGCCCTGGATTTCGCCGCTCCGTGCCTTTTTGTAAAGCCCCTTGGGATCGCGCTGCTCGCAGACTTCGAGCGGTGTGTCAATAAAGACTTCCATAAAGTGGTCGTCGCCGATGATCTCGCGCGCCTGGGCGCGGTCGGCGCGATAGGGCGAGATGAAGGACGTGATCACGAGAAGCCCGGCGTCATTCATCAACTTGGCTACCTCGGCAATGCGTCGGATGTTTTCGGAGCGGTCTTCGGGGCTGAAGCCCAGGTTGCTGTTGAGACCGTGGCGGATGTTGTCGCCGTCAAGGACGTATGCCTTGATGTCCTGGTCGATAAGCGTCTTTTCGAGGGCCTTGCCGATGGTCGATTTTCCGGATCCGCTGAGACCCGTAAGCCAGAGCGTGGCCGCCTGATGCCCCATGAGTTTGGCGCGCAGTTCGCGGCTTACGTCGCTGATGGACCAGGTAATATTCTTGCTCACCGGCGCGCGGCCCTTCTCGCGATCCCGATGGGTCTCGGCGCTTTGCTGCAGGATCATCCCGGCGGCAACAGTTTCGTTCGTCAGGTCGTCGATCAGGATAAAGGAACCCGTCTTGCGGTTGCGGCCATAGGGGTCGAAGCAGAGCGCGCGATGGGTCGTGATATGAACACGACCGATTTCGTTGAGATGCAGGCCCAGCCCGTTGTCGCCGTCGGCCTTTTCGCGGCTCATCGTGTTCACTTCGATCCGGTATTCCACCTGCTTCACCACAGCGGGCATACTTTGTGTGTTCGATTTCAACATATAAGTCTTGCCCGGCTTCAGTTCCGTTTCCGCCATCCATACCAGCATGGCCTCGAAGCGGTTACCCGTTTCGGCTACGTTGCCCGGACGGCACAGCATGTTGCCGCGGCTGATGTCCACTTCCGTCTCCGTGGAAATCACCACCGCTTGCGGGGCATGGGCTTCGTCCAATTCCTTTTCAAATTGCTGAATTTTTGCGATGCGTGTCCGAACACCCGACGGCAGCACCACGATGGGATCGCCCTTGCGGATCACGCCCGAGGCCACCGTTCCCGCGTAGGAGCGGCCGCCTTCTTCGCGTCGCAGCACATATTGCACGGGAAAGCGAAAGTCGATCAGATTGCGGTCGGTGACGACGGTCACGTCCTCCAGGTAGCCCAGCAGACTCGCGCCCTTATACCAGGGAATGTTGTCGGAACGTTCGACCACGTTGTCGCCATAGAGCGCTGACACGGGGATGAAGTGAATGTCGCTGACTTCGAGGCGTCCGGCAAAGGCCTCATAGTCGCGGCGGATTTTTTCGTAAACCCCTTCATTGTATTCCACGGCATCCATCTTGTTGATCACCACCACCAGATGGCGGATGCCAAGGAGCGAACAGATAAAACTATGTCGCTTCGTCTGGGCCAATACGCCGCGTGTGGCGTCCACCAGAATGATTGCCAGGTCGCAATGGGATGCGCCGGTAGCCATGTTGCGCGTGTACTGCTCGTGGCCCGGAGCGTCGCAGATGATGAAGGACCGCTTGTCCGTGGAAAAATAACGATAGGCCACGTCGATGGTAATGCCCTGCTCGCGTTCGGCCTTGAGCCCGTCGGTGATGAGGGCGGGATCGAATTCGGCGCTGGTGCTGCTGTATTTTTTCGAGTCGGCCATGACGGCGGCCAGCTGGTCCTCGTAGATCATCTTGGTGTCATAGAGGAGTCGTCCGATGAGGGTGGACTTGCCGTCGTCCACGCTGCCGGCAACCACAAAGCGCAGCATGTCCTTTTCCTCATGGCGTTTCAGATAGAGTGCGATATCCTGGATGTCGTTAATGTTCGAGTCGGTCATGATGGTTTCCTTAGAAATATCCGTCGCGCTTTTTTTCTTCCATGGTCATGCTCTGGTCGTAGTCGATCACGCGGCCCTGGCGTTCGCTGGTCTTGGCCAGGAGCATCTCCTGCACAATGCCTTCGAGCGTGTCGGCTTTCGATTCCGTTGCGCCCGTCAGCGGATAGCAGCCCAGCGTGCGAAAACGAACCATCTTCTGCTGCACTTCCTCACCCGGCTCCAGGCGCATGCGGTCGTCGTCCACCATGATCAGTACACCGTTGCGCTCGATCACAGGGCGTTCCTTGGCATAATAGAGCGGGACAATCGGAATGTTTTCGATCTGGATATAACGCCAGACGTCGAGTTCCGTCCAGTCGGACAAGGGGAATACGCGGATGGACTCGCCCTTGTTGACCCGCGTGTTAAATACGTCCCACAATTCGGGGCGCTGATTTTTCGGATCCCACTGGTGATACTGGTTGCGAAAGCTGAAGACCCGCTCCTTGGCGCGGGATTTTTCCTCGTCCCGTCGCGCCCCGCCAAAGGCGGCATCAAAACCGTACTTGTCGAGCGCCTGCTTCAGCGCCTGGGTCTTCATGATGTTCGTGTATTTTTCCGAACCATGGTCAAAGGGATTGATGCCCGCATCGGCGGCTTCGCGGTTCGTATGGACGATCAGGTTCAGGCCGTATTCCCTGGCGATGCGGTCGCGAAAGGCGATCATCTCGCGGAATTTCCAGGTGGTGTCCACATGGAGCAAAGGAAAGGGCACCTTGCCCGGCCAGAAAGCCTTACGCGCCAGGTGCAGCATCACCGACGAGTCCTTGCCGATGGAATAGAGCATCACCGGGTTGTGAAACTCCGCCGCCACCTCGCGAATGACATGGATGCTCTCGGCTTCGAGCTGCTGCAAGTGGGAAATGGTATAGTCTGTATTCATTGTCTATTCCCGTTTTGGTTTGATCAGGGGCGCTTCTGAAGGCCTACAAAGAAGGGATTCAGAAGATCCGCCTTATTATACACGAGCGCTTCGTCGCTGCCAAACTGATATATCTGTCCGCCCGAAGCAAGCAAAAAACCATGGGCCGCCGCCGTGTCCCATTCCATCGTCGGGGCCACGCGCGGATATATGTCTGCCTCGTCCATGGCCAACATGCAGATTTTCAACGAACTGCCCTTGGAGACCAGTTCCACGCGGTCATGCCGCGATTCCAGGCCTGAGATAAATTCGCGGGTGTCGTCGTTCATGTGGGATCGCGAAGCCACCACGCGGATCAACTCCTTGGCCGGGGCCTTTGCCGGAGGAACCGCTTGCATTTTAGCGCTAATATTTTCGCCCGCCTTCGAAGCGTCATTCAAATACCAGGCGCCCTGGTCCACCAGACCGGCGTAGAGAATATCGAGCACCGGCGCGTACACCACGCCCATCACGGGGCGATGACCTTCGATCAGCGCGATATTTACGGTGAACTCGCCATTGCGCTTGATAAACTCCTTGGTACCGTCGAGGGGATCGACCAGCCAGAAAAGGGGCCAGTCTTTGCGGTCGGCATAGGCGACGCCCTTGCTTTCCTCTGATAGAACAGGATAATCGCTGCCTTTATCAAGGGCGTCGCAGATGATGCGATGGGAACGCAGATCGGCCTCCGTAAGGGGGGATCCGTCGGCCTTGTTCTCCACTTCGATAGTGCCTTCATAAACCTCCATGATCGCGCGTCCGGCATCGATGGCGGCAGAAATGGCATTGGCCAGTTGGTCTTGTCGTTGGTCGTCCATAAGTCTTGTTTTTTCTGTAGAATGGGCCCGGGACCTGATTTTTAGCACAGGGCCCGAATCCTGAAAAAAGTTTTGGCCTTTCCTGTTTTCCATCCAATCTTACATATTGTATAAGGACAACCCCGTCAGGCTTGTAGCGCATTATGCCGCGCTATCCCACGGGTTAAAACCCGTGGCTGTTTTCGGGAAAGCCCTCCGGGCTTTTCGCCTGAAACCTTCAGGCAAATATTATCGCATTCAGACCATCATATCAAACTTTCCCCAAAAATCCCGGAAAGGCCAAGGTTTTATATCATCCCGCGTACTTCTTAACAAGTATATAATGATTTGGTGGAATGCCCCCTTGATCCTTCATACT
>CAYWYC010000194.1:0-7597 GCA_964462565.1 uncultured Candidatus Sumerlaeota bacterium
TGCGAGTGCGAGTGCGAGTAAAGAGCCGGCAGGATGCCGGCGGTACTATAAATTTGAAAGGATGGGATTATGAGCCGGAAACCGAACATTATCTTTGTCTATGCCGACGACCTGGGACGCGGCATGTTGAGCTGCTACGGGCAGCCGCATTTTGAGACGCCGAACATCGACCGCCTGGCTAACGAAGGCGTACGATTTACCAATGCCTATGGCTGCTTTTTCTGCGCGCCCGCCCGCGCCAGCGTGATCAGTGGCATCCACGACTGCCACCGCGGACGATGGACCTATACAAGCGGCAACCTTTACTATCGCCTGAACAGCGGCGCATCGACTTATGAAGAACTTTCCGAACTGATCAACTCGACAAGCCTCAACGCCGGCCCGGAAGAAGTATTCCTGGGCGACGTGGCAAAGAAGGCCGGCTATGTCACCGCCGAAATCGGCAAACTCGAATGGGGCTTCGCCACCACCGCCGAAAACATCAAGAGCCACGGATGGGACTATCATTACGGCTACTACGATCATGCCCAGTGCCACGGCTTTTATCCGCCCTATCTTTTCGACAACGGAAAAAAGGTGGACATCCCCGGTAACACGCGCGACGACTTCGGCAAGACAGGCGGCGTGGAATCGGAAGAATGCAAGCGCGACCGCTGGGACTTCACCGGCAAGGCGGTTTATTCGCAGGACCTTTTCGACCAGAAGATTCTCGAGTTCATCCGGGAAAACAAGGACCGGCCCTTCTTCCTTTTTCACCCGAGCCAACTACCCCATGGCCCGATCATGATTCCTGAAATCCATCCTTCCGTCAAAAATAACACCCACCTCACCGATTACGAAAAGGAATATGCCTCCATGGTCATCCGCCTGGACGAAACGGTGGGTCTGATCCTGAACGAACTGGAAAAACTCGGTATTGACGATAATACGATGGTCGTTTTCTCGTCGGACAATGGCCATTGCCCCTACTATCGCGAAGAAGGCCGATGCGAGCCCAAGCATAACATGCAGACCGGAGAGACCTACGACAACGTCACCACAAAATTCTATTCCGAACTGAGCGGCGATGTCTTCAACGGCAACGACGGCATGGCCGGCCTGAAATTTACCGGCTGGGAAGGCGGCGCGCGCATTCCCTACGTGGTGCGCTGGCCGGAAAAAGTCCAGCAGGGCGTGGTGTCGGACCATCTCTTCGCCAACTACGACCTGATGCCGACCATCGCCGAAGCGCTGGGTACGGGCATGCCCGATGACAAGGACGGCATTTCATTCCTGCCCGTGCTCATGGGCGAAACGGATCGCCAGCAGAAGCACGACCACATCGTCTATGCTTCCCACCAGGGGCCGAACCTGGTTACCGATGACGGATGGAAACTCCGCTTCATCAAACACGAGCGCCAGAACCTGTATCAGCTCTATTATCTGCCCGACGATTATCGTGAAGAAAAAAACCTGGTCAAAGATGCCGCCGACGTGACCAGGCGCCTGAGTGCCGATCTGCTGCGCAGCTGCGACGGGAACTTCCTGAACGGCACGTCCGAGGCCCATCACATCTGGATGCCGGGCATCGAATTCTACGGCCCCGAATGCGACTGGCGGGTTACAGGTATTCCCTCGGGAATCCAGTAAGGTCCATTTTCCGGCAGCCGCCCCTTGACAAGCGGCGCGCAATGGGTCAATTTGATATCATCATTTTCCTGAAAGCGGAAAAATAAATTTCACACATAAGGAGTGGCACAGATGAGCAAACCGATCGTAGGCGTACAACTTTTTACCTTGCGGGAATACTGCAAGAGCCTGGAAGATTTTCAGAAGACCATCAAGAAGGTCGCCGATATGGGCTATCCCTGCGTGCAGATTTCGGGCGTGGCCAACGTAAGCGACGAAGACGTGATCAAGGTCGTGGAAGATAACGGCCTCACCATTGGATCGACCCACGTGGGCTGGAACCAGTTTACCGACGACACCGACGCGCTGATCGCCAAGCACGAACTCTGGAAGTGCAAGCATCCGGCCATCGGCGGGATCCACGGCGCCAAGGCGGGCCCCGAGGGTATCCGCGAATTCATCAAGGAACTGGCCCCGGTGGCGGAAAAACTCAAGGCCGCGGGTATGGACTTTTCCTATCATAACCACAGCCATGAGTTCGTGAAATACGACGGCAAGAGCATCATGGACATCCTCTTCGAAGAAACAAGCGCCGATCAGTTGAACTTCGAGATCGATACCTACTGGGTGCAGCACGGCGGCAGCGATCCGGCCATGTGGATCGAAAAATGCAAGGGCCGAATTCCCGTGGTCCATTACAAGGACATGAGCATTACCGCCGACCGCGAGCAGCGATTCGCTCCCGTGGGCGAAGGCAACCTGAACTGGGAACGCATCGTGCAGGCCACACTGGACGTGGGCGCGGAATATATCTTTATCGAACAGGACCAGTGCTACGACCAGGATCCCTTTGACGCGCTGGCGGCGAGTTTCCGCAACCTGCAAAAATGGGGTCTGGTGTAATACCTCTAAATATCAGTAAAATCAGTATATATACCCATTTATTTTAGTAACAAATGGCGATATTCTGAATGGGATTCGAAGGCTGAAGGGCTTTCGAGTCCCTTTTCTTTTTTATAGAAGAGGATTCCTTGATAAGGAGCTTCTTATGAATATAGCAAAAGATATATGCCAGGTAGTGGGAAATACGCCCCTGGTCCGCCTCAATCGGCTGAGCGAAGGATGCGTGGCGGAGGTGGATGTGAAGATGGAATGCATGAATCCCCTTTCCAGCGTCAAGGACCGGATTGCCGTGTCAATGATTGAAGCGGCGGAAAAGGACGGGTCCCTTTCCAAAGGCGCAACGGTAATCGAACCGACCAGCGGCAACACGGGAATCGGCCTGGCCATGGTTTGCGCGGCGAAAGGCTATAAACTGAAACTGGTGATGCCGGACACGATGAGTCCGGAGCGTCGGCGAATTATGGCCGTGCTGGGCGCGGAGCTCATCCTGACGCCGGGCAGCGAAGGCATGAAAGGCGCGATCAACAAAGCAAGCCAACTAGTGGAGAGCACCCCGGGCAGTTTTATTCCCCAGCAGTTTAACAATCCGGCGAATCCTGAAGTCCACAGCCGCACCACGGCGGAAGAAATCTGGCGCGATACGGATGGCAAGATTGACATCTTTGTGGCCGGGGTTGGTACGGGCGGCACGATTACCGGCGTCGCCTCGAACCTGAAAAAGAAAAATCCCGATATGAAAGCGATAGCGGTGGAGCCCAGCGATTCTCCCGTCCTTTCGGGCGGCGATCCGGGTCCGCACAAAATCCAGGGCATCGGCGCGGGCTTTATCCCGAATAATTGCGACACCTCTTTGCTTGACGAAATCATCAAAGTGGATCAGGATGCAGCGGGCAACATGGCCCGGGAACTGGCGCGAAAAGAAGGCATCTTCGTGGGCATTTCCGCCGGCGGAAACGCCTGGGCTGCCATCGAGGTGGCCAAGCGCCCCGAGAACCAGGGCAAGCGCGTGGTAACCGTCATGTGCGACACGGGAGAACGATACCTGTCCACCTGGCTTTTTGAAAAGATTGGAGAGTAGGTTTATGTTTAATGATATAGGCAACTGGCAACGCGAAAGACTGGATCCCATTGTGGATGCGCTGGTAGCGACCTACCAGGATGACAAGGGCATCAATCATATCGATGGCTTGAATCTGCCCCAACGCAACGCGGTCTATGACATATTGGACGATATTTTTAAGATCATGTATCCGGGATATGTGGGAGAGGAGTCGGTCCGGCGTTCCAACCAACGCTACTATGTCGGCGAGATTCTGTCCCGCTTGTCCCAGATACTGACGGACCAATATGCCAAGGCCTTGCGCTATCGTTGCCGGCTGCGGAATTGTGAGTCGGAAGGCTGCGCCGAATCGGCGGCAATGCTTATGTCGGACTTTATGGAAAAGCTGCCGCAGCTGCGCGAGATGCTCAAGGAAGACATCCAGGCGGCTTATGAGGGGGATCCGGCGGCCCTGACGCTTGAGGAAATCTGTACGAGCTATCCCTTTATCGATGTTATCACGACGCATCGTGTCGCCCATGAGATATATCTGCAGGATATCCCGCTGATCCCGCGGATTATGTCGGAGCGCGCCCACAGCCAGACGGGGGTGGATATTCATCCCGGAGCCCGGATTGGGAAGCACTTCTTTATCGACCATGGTACGGGCGTTGTGATTGGCGAGACGACCGAGATCGGCAACAATGTGAAAATCTACCAGGGCGTGACATTGGGAGCCTTGAGCTTCCCCAAGGATGAACAGGGCAATATTATCAAGGGCGGCAAGCGGCATCCGACGATTGGAGATAACGTGACCATCTATGCCGGTGCGACGATCCTGGGTGGCGATACCGTAATCGGGGACGGCTCCACGATTGGCGGCAATACCTGGATCACGCGCTCCATCGACTCGGGTAGCCTCGCTATCATCGACAAAAAGGGCGCCCTCAAAATTAAAACGCGACAGGCTGGTTAGGTCGAATCAGTCGGCCTTCTCACCGAACAAGGTATGCGCGGCGGCGCGAGTGACGCGGATAGGCACGAGATGTCCCGCGTCCTTCGCGTCGCCTTCGTATATGACGCAGATGTCCCCCGTCGTGCGGCCCATCATCTGCCCGGCATGGGCGGGATCCTCGGAACGGCGGGCCGGGCCTTCCACCAAAACTTCTTCAATATTTCCAAGACGAGCCTCATTGTTTTCCAGGGATATTTTTTCCTGCAGGGCTATCAATTGAGAAAGGCGTTCTTTCTTCACTTCCAGGGGTGCGTCATCTTCCCATTCGGCGGCTTTCGTTCCAGTTCGGACGTTGTAGTAGAAGGTGAATGCCGAATCGAAGCGCACGCGCCGGACCAGGTCCATGGTCTGCTCGAAGTCTTCTTCGGTCTCGCCGGGAAAGCCGACGATGAGGTCGGTGGTGATCGTGGCGTGGGGCATGCGTTCACGCACTTCCAGGGCCAGGCGCAGATAATCGTCGCGCGTGTAGCCGCGGTTCATGCGCTTGAGAATGGGCGTGCTGCCCGACTGTGCCGGAAGGTGGAAGTGGTCGCAGACTTTATCGAGCCGGGCAACGGCATCGATATGGCGGCTGTTGGCATCGCGCGGATGAGAGGTGATATAGCGAATGCGGTAAAGGGGGTCGAGGGTGTTGACCTTTTCGAGAAGAGCGGCAAAGTCGAGACCGTCGCTGTCGTAGGAGTTTACATTCTGACCGACGAGCGTGATGTCGCGGCAACCGTCAGCCAGGAGCGACTCGATTTCGGCGCTGATGGAGGCCCAGGGGCGGCTGACTTCGCGACCCCGGACGTATGGCACGATACAATAAGAGCAAAAATTATTGCAGCCCGTCATGATCGTGACGAGTGCCTTGAGGCGGCTCTTGCGGATAGGGGCCACGGGCAGATCGAACAAGTCTTCGACCTCTTCGGTATAAGCAATGGGACCTTCCCGGGCAAGGACGCGATCCAGCAGGGACGACAGGGCCGTTACGGAACGGGTGCCGATGACGAGATCAATGAAGGGAAAGCGCTTGAGCAGGGCGTCGGCGTCGCGCTGGGCCAGGCAGCCCGTGACGGCGATGATGCGGTCGGAATCGGCCTGCTTATGGGCCTTGAGCCGCGAAATGCGACCCAGGGCGCGGTTTTCGGCGCTGCCACGGACGATGCAGGTGTTGACGAGAATAATGTCGGCATCCTTTTCTTCCCTGACGGAACGCAGACCGCGCGCCTCCAGAATGCCGGCCATGATTTCGGAATCATAGGCGTTCATCTGGCAGCCATAGTTGATGATATGGTAGGTGTCGGGGGACATGGACGAAAAACCTTTTGGGCTTATTGCGAATCGATTCGGACGGCATCATTTTTCCGGAGAATGAATATGGATGCCACGCCGATCAGGATAAGGCCAAGGCTGATCAGTTGGGAGGTGGAAAACACACCGACGCCACCGCGATCAAGATCGCCACGGATAAACTCCAGAGAAAATCGCAGGAGGCTGTAAAGCATGAGATAGGAAATCAAGACCTGGCCGCGAAAACGGCGGTAGCGCCAAACGATAAATAAAAGGAAGAAGATGCATAACTCGCCAAAGGACTCCATCAGTTGGACGGGCCAGACCGGAGCGGACATCGAGGAACCGGCTTTGATAAGGCCGGAGTGAAGATGATTCTCATACGCCAGATTGGGGATGACGACTTCGCCGGCCTGGGTCTGGGCGGGATAACGGACGGCCAGAAAGGAAAAAGGACTGTCTGGCGGCAAATAGCTGCCATAGCAGCAACCGGCCAGAAAGCACCCCACGCGACCGAATGCGTGCCCCAGAGGGATGGCGGAGGCAAGGATGTCGGTGACGTCCAGAAAACGGACCTTTTTCCAACGGGCGTAAAGGTAGCAACTCAGAATAGCAAAGATAACCCCGCCAAGGAATACGAAATGGGTGCGGGAGAGGAGCAGGGCCATGGGATCATCGAGAAATTCGCCGAAGTTAATCACGATATAAACGATGCGGCTTCCCACGATACCGGCTACGACAGCGCAAAACACGGTGTCCATGACGACGGGGCCGGGTACGTTGACCTGGCGAGCGCGCCAAACAGCATAGATCGATCCGGCAATCAGGCCCAGGGCGAGCATAAGGCCATAGGAGCCGATATAGAAGTCACCAATGGCGAAAAGGATAGGGTGCATGGGAGCAAATTCTCTCTGTTTTGTCGAATTGGCTTATATTTTCGCGGGAAACGCTTGTCTGGCCCGATGGGTCGGGACGGGCCCTAGATTTCCAGCGCGTATTGGAAAACCATTGCAAACAGCGTTCGAGGCGGCAAACTCTACAGCCCGGCTTCCAATATTTACAGCGAAAGCATTTTATCTTTTTTGGTGGATGGATACAAAGAAAAAAAGGGATGGAAGCCTTTTGAACTTCCATCCCTGCTTATTTGAGATACAACTATCAAGCCTCAGGCTTCGACAATCTTAGTTGCCGCTACCCAGGTTCTGCCAGGCAGCGTAGTTGATCGCAACCGTACCACTGGGATAATCCCACTGGGAGCCATCGCTGTAGTTTGTGATGGTACCGGAAAAAAGCGTATCAACCACGGTGAAACTGGCAGCCATGACTACACGGTCATTACCGCTGGCGGTCGGCACATTGTGCGAGTACACGTAGCTGTTAATGATCGACGGCGCGGCAGCATTGTTGCTGGGAGCACCGGGAGTGGTCTCGGGCTGTTCAGGCGGGATAAAGCCAGCTTGTTTACCAACACCGAGGGACCAACCACCACCAAAGTTTTCCTGCCAGGACATACGACCAAATTCACTGGTGAAGTTGGTGTTGTCGGCAACAATGGTGAAGAAACTGGTACGATAGACCGGGCAAATAGCCAGGTCGTTGCAGGATGCTTCAAACTGCATTCTGTAGAGCGTGTTGCTCACAGGCTTCAGCGAAATATCCGCGGTGTACCAGGAGTCGTCATTAATAGCAGCCGTGATACCCCACTGGTCATTCGCCGCGGCAGGCAGCGTCAGATTAATGGTCGTACCAGCCGTAAAGGT
>CAYWYC010000194.1:7697-9295 GCA_964462565.1 uncultured Candidatus Sumerlaeota bacterium
GTATAGATACGATAGTCGGTGAAACTAAGTGCGGGGAAGTCGCTGTCAGAGGCTTCACTGGCATTGGCCTGATAGTCGGCGTCACCCATCTGCTCAAGCTGGACCGGAGGTTCGAAGTACAGACGTGCTTCGAAGTCCTGAGTCGAGCTCGGGAAGTTGGGGGTCGGGAAAGCCGAGCGGTCTTTTTTGACCAGAACTTCACCGTAGTGAGTCCAGCCCAGGTTATTGAAGGTAAAGCGATAACCCATGGGATCGTCCGTGTCGGAGTTCAATGTGGCCAGGACCTTATAGGCATCGCCACCGTCGATAACGTTGGCATCCCAGGTGGGAGGCGATTTCCACTGCGAGTAACCGTTGGTAACGGATTCGTCCAAGTCAAAGCCGATACCATTGCCGTCGGGGCCCGCCTGCGGAACGTCGTCCAGCTGGCGATCCAGATAGATCCAGCCTTCGTCACTGTTGACGAAATCATAGTAGGTAGCGGAAACGCCACCATCGTCAACCTGGTTACCCTGAAAAATCACGCGCACTTCGTCCGAGTCAGTTTTCAGGCCAAGAACGCCACTGGTAACAGCCGCCACCATGGTAAGGGTGGTGTCGTTATCGTAGTCATTCGCGATCTCAACACCATCGGCATCAGCCGAGGCGCCATAGGGATCGGCTCCGGGTACAGCCAGCGTGGGGTGCAGACCGGAGTCCAGAAGGCCCAGGCTGAAGGTAAGCGAAGTACCCTGGAAATAACCCGTGGGAACACCAGAGATTTCAGTAGTAACATCAACGACTTCACCGTCGGACATGGCCGTCAGTTCGGAAGGCGTCAGGGGAGTGGTGACGCTGTCTTGGTCATAAACGGCGCCTGTCGTCGAACCCACACCATTGTCGGCCCAGAACATCCAGAACTTGTCATAGGTATAGCCGGCGTTATTCCAGTCTACTACACTGTTCACGTCAACAGCTTCGTTATAACGCATCAAGGAAACAGTGGTACCCGCGTTATCGTGCTGATCCTCCTGATTACCAACGATAATCTCGTCTGGAAGATTAATTATCGGAGCTTTAGCACTGGCCGGAACCACCAAGGCAACCATGGCCACCATCAACAGGGCTAGTGTCAACCCTTTCTTCATAATAATGTCCCTCCTTTCATCATATAGGGAAAGAAAATTTAGCTTGTGGTCTGTGCATTTCACAGCCTTCAAGCATCCAACTCATCAAATTATTCTCTTGGCCTTGCAACCCCCTTCCTTGAATGGAGAAAAAAGTAATCTCATAAAAATTGCGTTTAAACCTAATAGTATGGTCTTGTTTCAGAAGTTCACTACATTTAATATTACAGGCACAGCACATGCAATGTCAAGAAAAAAAGCAGGCCCACCGGGATAAAATCGAGAGGAGACTCCCGCTCCCTTGGCCAACATCTGTTGCCTCTCGGCGCGAACCATGCCTGAATTCGATTTGCTGATAGCGAAAACCTGTAAACATTTCTCAGGCGTAATCTTATCCATTCTTAATCCACGCCTGCCAAAACAGGAGTTTACCAGAGACTCCTCTCTCAAGGCAAGCTAATACTTGTATCTATCAGCAAAAATCTGAGTCGG
>CAYWYC010000195.1:0-9272 GCA_964462565.1 uncultured Candidatus Sumerlaeota bacterium
GCAATCTATCGTTCTACCATACAGCCCCACTGCCACCAAGGATGGTGGCGATACGGGGCATTGCACCAGAAGATACGGCTCCGGGAGGAAATTAAATCTTGACCTTGACCACCTTGGCGTCGATTTCTTTCATGGATTCCTGGATGGCTTCGAAGTGTTTGTCATCGTGGTAGATGCCGACGATGGCGCCGCCGGAGCCGCAGAATTTGGCGCTGGCTTCGGCGTTGCGTGCGGCGTTGATCAGATCCCAGTTGTCCTGGCTGATCTGCATGAGGCTGGCGCGCAGGTCAAAGTTTTCATCCATGAGGCTTTCGGCCTTCTTGATGTTCTGGTCCTTGAGCGCCTTGTAAAATTCTTCGGCGATCATTCCGAATTTTTCCATCCCCTTGCGCACTTTCTCTTCGCCCTTGTCGTAGCGTTCGCGCAGATTGTTGTGCACCACTTCCGTGCCTTCCGACAGCATATCGCGGTAGGCCACATAGAGCGGGGGCAGTTGCTTGGTGTCGATCGATTCGTAGATGCCGTACTTGTATTCTTCCAGGTGGTCACGGTTGAAGTCCATATAGACGCAGCCGCCATAAATCTGGATCACGCGATCCTGCAGGCCCGCGGCGATGCCCAGTTCTTCCGTTTCCACGCGCAGGACCAATGTGGGTAGGTAGGCCTTGGGGATTTCCACCTCGTAAAATTCCATGAGGGCCGTCATGGTTGCCGAAATAATCGCGCTGCTCCCCGCCAGGCCCACGCGCAGGGGAATGTTCGAGTCGTAGCGCGCCGTAAAATTGCGTTGGGGATATTCAATCTTGTGGATCGTCAGGTATTCATGGAATTTCTTGATCGTCGCCTTGATCAGCCGAATGCCGCCGTAATAGCCGGAAAACTTGATGTCCTCCACCAGTTCGTCCATGCTCTTGAATGAAGAATGATCGCGACGATTGGGTTCGATCTTGAGTTCGGGGCTCTCAAAGAGCACCACTTCGGCGCGAAAATTTTTCACCAGGCAGGAGACCGTTTTGCCGTAGTATCCATCGGAGGGATTCCCGGCCAGGCCGGCCCTGGCGTTGACGATTTTCTTGACGATCATTTTTGTGCGTGCCTTCCTGAATAAAGATGCCATGCGCCCCTTTTTCCGCATCAAAAAAGGCAATGCAGATTAAAACTCCAGGCTTCAGGCTGTCAAGGCTAATGTGCCTTGGCAAAGGCTAAGCCCTTGTCTCGCAATCGTAATCGCACGCGCAATCGCAATCGAAACGATGAAAGTTCGCGGGCAAAAGCACGAAAAATATTGCTACTAATACTTGCGGGAAATCAAAAAGGCACTTGCGGCGTTTCGGCGGCTTGGGTAGATTCAAGGGACGAAAGTTCCGGCGGATCGGAAAGGACCCGGCTTATGCTGACGGCGGAAAAGGTGATCGAACTTCTGGACCTGAAACCTCTGGATATGGAAGGCGGCTATTATCGCGAGACCTATCGCAGCGAGGAAGCCGTGGACGCCGCCTGCCTTCCGGAACGCTATACCGCGCCCAAGTGCTTTTCCACCTGTATCTATTACCTGCTGACGCCTGATACCGTTTCGGGCCTGCATATTGTCCCGAGTGACGAAATCTTCCATTTTTATCTGGGCGACCCCGTGACCATGCTGCGGCTTTATCCCGATGGGCGTTCCGAGACGATTGCCATCGGCCCCGACATCGAGGCGGGGCAGTCGGTCCAGGTCATTGCCCCGCGCGGGGTGTGGCAGGGCTCCTTTTTGCAGGAGGGCGGTCGTTTTGCCCTGATGGGCTGCACGGTGGCTCCGGGTTTTGACTTCCCTGACTATGTGCCGGGAAAACGTGCCGAACTGACGGCGCAATTTCCGCAGCATCGCGAATTGATCAAACGCCTGACCGCGGAGGATGCGCGCCCATGAGTCTGCCTGCCTGGCTACTGGCTTACGGCTTGCTGCTGCTCGAGACCTTCGTGCTGGCGGCCATTCTTGCGCCGCTGACGATTCCCCTGGCGCGACGCGCGGGGTATGAGGCGGGTGGTGGCGGTCGGCACATCCATCGCGGCGCCATGACCACCCTGGGCGGGCTGGCCGTGGTTGGGTCCTTTTTAATCGTGGTCGTGGGCAATGCCTGGGGCGCGTGGATTTTTCGTGATTTTCTCATCGAGCGTTTCCCCGCCGTGGGACGTTATGCCGCCAACATTCCATCGGTCTCGCGCCAGCTCGGGGCCATTCTCATCGGCGGGCTCATTATGTGCATCCTGGGCCTGCTGGATGATCGCTTCAATCTCGGCCCCCGACTGAAACTGGCCATTATGATCCTGGCTACGGTCCCGTTATTGCTGGCCGATGTGCGCATCCACGGCTTTCTGCCCTGGCCCTGGCTGGCGGCGGTGGCGACGGTGCTCTGGGTGGTCTTTCTCACCAATTCCTTCAATTTTCTCGACAACATGGACGGCCTTTCCAGCGGTATCGCGGCCATTGTCTGCCTGGCTTTCATGCTCATCAGCATCTTTGCGGGGGAATGGTTCATCGCCGGGCTATACGCGGCTCTGGCCGGGGCGCTTCTCGGCTTTCTGGCGCACAATTTTTATCCGGCCCGCCTCTTCATGGGCGACAATGGCTCGCTCTTTGTGGGCTATATGATCGGCTCGCTCAGCATTCTGTCCACCTATTACGAAAGCGGTGTGCCCACCTCGCTGCCCGTGCTGACGCCGCTGATTGTCCTGGGGGTTCCCATCTTTGACACGCTCAGCGTCATGTGGATTCGCCTGCGCGAGGGACGGCCCCTCATGGAAGGCGACCGCAATCACTTCTCCCATCGCCTGACCGACCTGGGCATGTCGCAGCGTCGGGCGGTGACCTTTATCTATATCGTCACTGCCGCCGTGGCGCTGGGGGCGGTTCCCTTGCGGACGGTGGGCGGCCTGGGCGGCTTGGCGATTGTGGCGCAGGTGGGTCTGCTTTTTTGGGTGATCCACCGCATCGAACGCTGGGGCAAGAAAAATGTTATTGGGGGCAGTAAAGCCGTTCCGGGGCAAAATATTGACAAGAGTGACCATTCAGTCTTGACTTTCGATAGCGCATGCAAAAGGATAGAAAAGCCGGGCATGACCGGTTTTATCAAGCGAGGAGGAAGATGGATGAAGGATATGACGATCAACGATAACCCCCTGGGCGGCCGACGCCGCATATACCGTTCACGCCGCCTGCGTTTGCATCCGGACCGCGCGGCTTTATCAGAGCGTGAGGTCTTTCTGGAAAAAGCGCTTGAGACGGCCCTGCGCAAACTGATGAACAGCAAGAAAATCGAGAAGCCCGTCTTTGACGAAAGCCAGGTTCGCAAATTGCAGGACCAGGCCATTCGTGTGCAGGCGGAGTTTGAGAACTACCGTAAGCGCACGCTTCGCGAAAAAGAAGACTTGAAAAAATCGGCGGCCAGCGATTTTCTGAATAATATTCTGCCCGCCCTGGACAGCTTCGATCACGCCGTGAGCGCCCTCGAACAGGACCACGACGCCGAAGCCCTGGCCAAGGGCATCGAGGCCATTCACGGACAGATGCATTCCGCCCTGGAAAGCATGGGTGTCGAACGCATCGATCCCACGGGCGAAAAATTCGACCCCAATCACCATGACGCCCTGGCTGTCGTCGAGACCGACGAAAAAGAAGAAAACACCGTCTATGACTGCTTTCAGGCGGGATATGTGATGAACGGAAAACTCCTGCGCCCGGCAAAGGTACGAATCGCCAAAAAGGCGCAATGAGCCGGTAATTTATGACGCAAACCACCAACGTCCTCCTGCAGGTGGAAAACCTGAAGAAGCACTACCCCGTCAACCGCGGTTGGTTTCAGCGGGGGCAGGCAAGATTCTTGCGCGCCGTGGACGGTCTGTCGATTCACGTGAAGCCCCGCGAAACGCTGGGACTTGTCGGCGAGAGCGGTTGTGGCAAGACGACCACGGGCCGCGTGATCATGGGCCTGGAGCCCGCGACGGATGGGCAGGTCTTCCTGGGAGACTCCGACGACCTGTGCAGCCTCAGCGGCAAGGAATGGATGCCCTATCGCCGCCGCATTCAGATGATTTTTCAGGATCCCTATTCCTCGCTCAATCCCCGCATGACGGTCGGTTCCATCGTGGGCGAACCGCTCAGCGTGCATCGTCTGGCCCGTGGCGAGGACAAGCGCAAGCGTGTGGCCCAGCTCTTTGAGCAGGTCGGCTTATCGGCGCGCGCCATGGATCGCTTCCCTCACGAATTCAGCGGCGGACAACGCCAGCGTGTCGGCGTGGCCCGCGCTTTGGCCGTCGAACCGGAGCTCATTATCGCCGACGAACCCGTCTCGGCCCTCGATGTTTCCATCCAGGCGCAGATCATCAACCTGCTTCAGGAACTCCAGGAGACGCACGATCTTTCGTTTGTTTTTATCTCGCACGACCTGTCCGTCGTCGGCCATATCAGCCATCGTGTGGCGGTGATGTATCTGGGCAAGATCGTGGAACTGGCTGACAAGAAGGAACTTTTTGAAGAACCCCTGCATCCCTACACGCAGGCCCTGCTGAGCGCCGCGCCCAAGATCGGCGCCAAGGGGCCGTCCAAGCGCATCGTCCTCAAGGGCGACATCCCCAGCGCCGTCACGCCTCCGCCGGGTTGCCCTTTTCATCCGCGTTGTCCCAAACGCTTCGAAGGCTGCGACCGCATCGTGCCCAAGTACCAGGAAGTGCGGCCCGGCCATTGGGTTTCGTGCCGGCTCTATGAAGATCAATAGACCATCACGCTAAAGGCGATTCCATGTCTCGACTCAGCGCGCAAGAAGATGCCTACGGTCAGGCGATCCACGATCATTATCACGGCAGAGACGCCTATGAAATCTGCGAAAGGGACGACGGCTTTGTTTCGCCTTCCGGAGGTCCGGAAAATTATCTGGCGAAATACGCCGTGTGGCCCGATTATCAGCGCAAGGCCTTGCGGTTCGCGCGGGGGCGTTGCCTGGATGTAGGCAGCGGCGCGGGTCGCGTGGCGCTGCACTTGCAGGAAAAGGGGCATGATGTTCTCGCGTTGGACATCTCGCCCAAGGCCTTGAAAGTATGTCGGGAGCGGGGCGTCCGGAACACTTGCGAGATGCCCATCACCATGCTCAGCAATAAACAGGGCGTCTTCGATACCATCATTATGTACGGCAACAATTTCGGCCTTTTCGGGAACTACCGGCGGGCCAAGTGGTTGCTGCGAAAGATGCACCGTCTCACCAGCGACCAGGGACGGATTATCGCCGAAAGCCTGGATCCCTACCAGACCCACGACCCTGTCCACCTGAAATACCAGCAGCGGAACCGCAAGCGTGGAAGAATGGGCGGGCAAATTCGCCTGCGCATTCGCTACAAAACTTTTTGCACGCCCTGGTTCGACTACCTCCTGGCATCGGAGGAAGAAGTACGGGATATAGTGGAAGACACGGGTTGGCGCTTCGCGCGAAAATTCGAAGGTCCGGACAATACGGGCTACGCCATGCTGCTGGAAAAAGAATAACGAATGTTCAAGATCAGTCTCGATATTCGAGGTGAAAAGCCCGGATCATCCTAGGCTGGGATGAAAGTTCCATCGTTATGATCATCCAAATTACATTTCAATGCTGTAAGCACGGCTCAAATTGGGGCGCACTTACAGCGCTTTCTTTTTTTACGGCCTCGGTCCTGGGGTTCCGCTCCCTTCGGTCGCTTCACCCCAGGCTATTATAAATCGCGCTTTCAGCGCTGAAAACAATGGTCAATGAATGTGTCGTTATTTATTTTACAGCCCCGGTGAGGGGATAAAACAAGGCACAAGCCTGAGCAGACTCGCGTTTCTGTCTTTCGAAATGTTAATACCGGAACAGGAAAAACCTGTTCAGGCTTATCATATTGTTTGATGTATCCATTCCATCATCTTAAAATCCGATGGGCCTTTGGCCCTTTATGTTCCGATCGAAATTTGTAATACCAGAAGGTCTTTTGAGGAAAATCTCACAATGAAATGAAAAAGTAAAAAAGCGCACCCTTTCTGGAGTACGCTTTTTTGCTGAGATGGTTAGTGTGACTTTTTACTTCTTGGCGGGCAGGACGGCGTCCTTGCATGCCTTGGCAATACGAAACTTGAGAGCCTTGCGGGCGGGGATTTTGATCTTCTCGCCAGTGGCGGGGTTGCGGCCTTCGCGGGCTTTCCGGCTGACGACGACCAGTTTGCCGATTCCCGGGATGGTAAAACCTTTTTTGGCTTCCTTGTAAGCTGTGGTGGCGAGTTCCTCAAGAACGTTGCTGACGTCCTTTTTCGTAAGCTCGCATTTTTCGGAAAGATGGGTAACCAGTTGAGCCTTCGTCATCGGTTTTGCTTGTGTTTTAGCCATGTGCGCATGTCCTTTCTTCGAGAGAGTGGGATTTCATAATCTAATATTAAAATGAGGTTAAACCACATGAAGCCCTATAAATAAAGCCTAATATAGACCATATAGCAAGAAAAAAAAACGGAGAGGCTTATTTTTTTCAAGATATGTGCCGATATAACAAGCATACCGTCCCGGGGCGGATGCCGGCTTGGGGAGTATTACGTTTGAAAATGATGGATGAGCCAGGCATTCCGGGATGAAAAGGCTTGACACTTTGGCGGGCAGCCTGCTTAAAATGAATCTGTGTGGTGTTGGAGTCCTGCCTTGGATCCGGGTGCAAGCATATTGTTAGAATGCCGGTGCGGTATGCATTTGCCTTTTTACAAAGCGCTATGATGTGGGGCCCTTGGTCTTGCATGGGCGTTTTTGTAGGGCAAGAATATGAAACGAAACGCAGGGAGGGGTTGCGCGTGGTCTTTAAGTCCCGTGTGGCTTCCCGGTACAGCGGCGTTGCCCTGTCCAAACCATTGCCCAAGGGGGGACAAATTATGAAGCGCTTTCTGACTTTTTTTATGCTGTGTGGTGTGCTGGCACTGGCATCCGCACCTGTTCACGCAGAAGAATACGACCGCGACGATTCGGATAATCCCATCCGCTATGTTGCATACGCCATGCATCCTTTTGGTGTGGCTCTGGAATACACGATCACCCGCCCCATTCACTGGCTCGTGCATCGTCCGGGACTGAATTATGTTTTTGGCGCGCCCCGCCATGAGAAGGCCAAAGTCGTGGAGCCCATCACGGTGATCGAGCAGGAACCGGGCAGTTTTATTATTGAAGAAGGCGACAGCGGCCTGACGGAAAATGAAAGCGCCCTGCGCGACCTGATGGGGAATGACCTGGAAATCGCCGTGAAGGAAGACACCGTGGAATATACCATGGTGGGCGATGTCTTCTTTGAGCCCGGTTCGGCGGAAATCACGCCGGAAGGCCAGGAAAAATTGCGCCAGGTGGCCGCGTCGATCCGCATGGACTATCCCGATAATGAAATCGTGATCGAAGGGCATACCGATGATCAGCCGATTGAAAAATCGGGCTGGAAAAGCAACTGGGAACTGGGTTCGGCCCGTGCCCTGGCGATCCTGCACTTTATGGCGGAATCAGGATTCCAACCGGAAAACCTGTCTGCCGCCACCTATGGCCAGTATCGCGGGCGCGTGGAAAACGTGACGGAAGAAGACCGCGCGAAAAACCGCCGGGCCGTGATCACGGTAAAGACGAAGAAAGAATTGGCCATGATGGTGGAAGGCGCGGAAGCGGTGGTCATTGAAGAAGCCCCCGCGGAAGACGTTGAGGAGGCCCCGGCTGAAGAAGAAACCGAAGGCGCTGCCGGTCCGATTGATATGAGCGTGACGCCGGCCGAAACCGACAATACCAGTGGAATTGAGTAATCCTTTGAAACCTGCCGTCCTGACACCGATCGATGAGCTGGATCCGGATGTATTGAAATCGGTGCGGTGTGTTTTTTCCGATATTGATGAAACGATTTCGACCCGGGGCAAAATCCTGCCCCGGGCTTTTGCCGCCATGTGGAAACTGCATGAGGCGGGTATCCGCTTTGTACCCGTCACCGGACGCGCCGCCGGCTGGTGCGATCATATCGCGCGCTTCTGGCCGGTGGATGCCGTGGTGGGAGAAAACGGTGGATTTTATTTTTACTTCGACGGGAAAAAACTGCACCAGCGTTATATGCATGATGACGCAACGCGCAAGAAATTCCGCGATCGCCTGCAAAAGATCCGGCGCCGGGCGCTGGCCGAGGTGCCGGGTTGCGGTATTGCGTCTGACCAGCACTATCGGGAGTACGACCTGGCGATTGATTTCTGCGAGGATGTGCCGCCGCTGGAGCGGGAAGATGTGTTGCGGATTCAGCAAATCTTCGAGGAAGAAGGCGCCCACGCGAAAATTTCATCGATCCATGTGAATGGCTGGTATGGGGAATTTGACAAGCTTTCGACGTCGGTCTTATGCGCGCGGGAATTATTGGGCATCGATCCCGAAGAAGAGAACCGGGCCTTTATCTATTGCGGCGATTCACCGAATGACGCGCCCATGTTCGGCTATTTCGACCTGTCCTTCGGGATGGCCAATGTCCGTCCTTTTCTGGACATCCTGCCGGAAAAGCCCGGCTATGTAACCCGTAGCGAGTCGGGCGACGGTTTCGCGGAAGTGGTGGACCTGCTGGTGCAGGCCCGGGGCTGATTTGCTTTTCTCCTTTATGCAAATCCCAAAGATTACATCCTGTGCAGCATCTGCGAGAAAAAGAGAAAATTCAACACGGCAGTAACCGCAAAGACCATCACCGCAAAAAGGTTATGCGAAACATGGACTCTTTTTGCGATAATGATACCCAAAGCCACGATGGCGCCAATGACAGAACATGCCAATAGCAGCAGGAACCAGAGCGGTCTGGGATGGGCAAAAAAGTTTTGCACGACCATGGTCTTCAGGGCGAAAAAAACCAGATACCACACAAAAGACAAGACAGGAAGAACGAACTTAATCATTGGATCATCTCCTCTTGCTCCAAAGCATTTGACGCATCCACTATAGGCGAATATGATGCCCCATGCATGTTTCCAAAAGCAGACAGAAATATGGTACATCGTCTCAGGTGTCTATAATATAAGCACTTTTGTGCCGGGTTGTCAAGCAAATTGGTTGGTTGTTTTACTGTGTGGTAATTGGAAGGTTTGCGCTTAACGGCGGGCAGGGCATCCCAAGTCAAGATGAGTGCTTCCGCCGGTATTGGCCGGGGGTGGTGTTTTCTGATTGTCGGAAGCAGCGCAGGAAATATTTTTCGTCGTGATAGCCGCACATGCGGGCGATGGAGGCGATTTTGTGCTCCGTGTTTTCCAGCAGAGT
>CAYWYC010000196.1:0-9251 GCA_964462565.1 uncultured Candidatus Sumerlaeota bacterium
GGATCGGGCCTTGAGTCTGCTTCCAGTCAAAGAAGCCGGCCGCGTAAATCTGGCAAAAAAATACATCCCCGGCGATTTATTTCCGGGGATGCAGAAACGACTCAGATGGTCTTTACCATGCCGCTTTTGAATCAGAACCATCTGTCGCGTACGACATAAATACCATCGAGCCAGGTGGCGGAATTGATATCGTAAATGCAGATGCAGAGCCACTGGCCACTGAGGGCCGGAACCTCCAGAGACATGGGAGCGGCCTGGCTGTCATCGGCGACGACCTGGCTGTCGGTGTAATTCCAGGCCATGGCCCGCAGATTACTGTCAGAATAGACATTGATGTTCAGGTTGTCGGCAAAAACCGAATCCCCCGGAGCCTTGTTAATGTCATCGGGCCCGGCCGCGTTTTCGACAATCTCTTGCGCCTTTCCGGAAAGGGACAGGGGCATATTGACAGTGCGCTGGTGCCAGGCCTGCTTATACATGTAGAAGGCCTCGCGCCACTGCCCCAGGTCCACATCGTAGAGGCAGACGCAGAACCAGGTGTCGTAGTTCAGTTCATAACCGAAGCTCGCCGAACCCGTGCCGGTTTCCTGAGTCTGCCATTCGCCAAGCGTGAAGTCCCAGACGCCGGCTTCCCAGCTGTTATCCGAGACCACATCCATAATTTGCGTATCGGTAAAGTAGCCGAAGGTGGATACCTCACCGGTCACACCAAAGGTGAAGATGCTTTGGTCGGCCGAGTCGCTGATAATGCTGATCGATGCCAGATAATCGCCGGCCGTATCGGAAGGCAGCATGATAGAAAAGGTATCGGAGCCGCCTGCCGGAATCGTGGCATCCAGATCTTCGGAAATGGTGTAAGGCAGGCTGATATCAACGCTGCTGATGCTGAGAGGGGCATCGCCGGTATTGTTTACCGTAAAGGGATGGGTCAGTGGCGGCCCGTTCAGGGTGGTCGCGCCGAGGTCCACTTCCGAGACGCCATGCACCAGTTCGGTGGTCCCATCGAGCACCTGGATTTGCGGACCGGCGACAGGGGCTTCTCCCAGCTGGGCCACATGCCAGTCAAACTGGGTTTTATAGAGGGTGTTATCGTGATCGCCGCCGAATAGCGAAACCTGATCCTCGCGGTCGCCACCGTCGTCATCGTCGTTCAGGAGCAGGTTGAAACCGAAGACGTCCCCGGCCTGAATGGCCCGGGTCGTGGTCTCGCCGTCGGCCGTGTCGATACCGGCAAAGGCAAACTTGTATTCCGTGACATAACCATTCGTGCCGCGCACGGTTTTGGCCCACCAGTAATTTCCGAAATAGCCGCTGTCATTGTCCCAATAGGTATCGCCGAAAATCCCGAAGTGGGGTTGCTGGCCTTCGGCCCAATCCTGGTCGCCGGCGACGGAACCCCAGGTGCTTTCCGTATTGTCCTGGTCGAAGTCTCCATCAATGAAGACTTCCGTGCAGTCATCGTTCCAGACATTGCAGTGCTGTTCGGCGCTGGCTTCCTGGTAGTCGTAGGAAAGGTCGTCGTCCGTTACGTCGAAGCAGATGTAGATATATTCATTGTCATGCATCAGGTACACGGTGGCGGAACAATCGGCCTCGGTCACCACGTCTGAATCCATGGGATTCCATCCGGGATTGCTGTTGGGTGTGGTGGCATTAAGTTGGAGCGAAAGGGCTCCCGTGTATTCTCCGCTTCCGATTTCGCCATCCGTGGTCTGCTGACGGTTGACGTAGGGAATCACGATGGGGGCACGGGTCAGGCGGCGGAGCTTGCCGTTCATGGTGCCGTAAATGATATCGCCGCTGTCGGTGATCGCGAGGGACGAGGCTATGACGGAGTCGTCTTCCTCATACTTCCAGACTTCATTGCCGCCGGAATCCACACAATGGACGACCCCGCTCATGTCACCGAAAAGAATCTTGCCTTCGCCATCGACCACGGCCGAGCCGCGGATGGCGTCGGCGCCGCTGTCGTATTCCCAGGAGGTGGAAGCGGTGGACGTGTCGATTGCCAGGAGGCGGCCATCGAGGGTCGTGACATAGACGGACGATCCATCGGGCGAAAGGGCCGGGATGGCGTAAGAGCCAACTTCCAGGTCGAGGGGAAAACTGGTCATGGCGTCACCATTGGCGGCATCCAGCGACCAGAGCAGCGATCCTGCGCCATTGTTGGAAACGATGTCCTGCGACACAAAATACAGGCGGCTGTTGTCTTCGTCGTAGCAGATACCTGAGACCTGCATGCTGGACCAACCACCCGTGCTGGGGTTGTGGGCCTGAGTCCAGACCTCGGCCCCCGTGGAAGGATTCACGCAGGTGATCTTCACGCGGTCGCCGCCGGGACGATCCAGATAAAAGGCCTGGGTCCCGTCGGTGCTGATTGCCACGGCCGAAGAGGCATAGCCGTTCAGGTCGGCATCGTATGAATCAGCGCCATCATCCAGGACGCGCATTTTTTTCATCCAGTCGCCTACCATCATGCCGCCGTTCGGCAGGGGAGTGATATTGGCAAAAAAGCGACGCTCCTGGGCAGTGCTGGTGGTGTTGTCGTAACTCCATACCTCCGCCCCATCGGTCAGGCCGAATTCGTAGGCGTTGCCGTCGATGTCGGCGGCATAGACTTCATCGTTCTTGCCCAGCGCCGGTGCGCCGTACATGGCCCCCACCATTTCCTGTTCCCAGAAAAGCTCTCCGTTGGGGTAATAGGTGCGCAGATAGCCATCGTTGCCGGAAGAGACGGCGATTATGTCTTTCTTCTTCATGTTGGTCAGGCTGTTGCTGACGATAACGGGCGAACCAAAAATGCTCCCGCCGACGGACTGCTCCCACTTGGCGAAGGGCGTGGCATCGGTGACGACGGAATCGGTGCGGCCCGTATGTTGCGGATTGCCCTGGATGCACTGCCAGTCCTGGGCCGAAAGGGTGCCGCTTATCAGCACGGCAAAAATCGCAAGCAGAATTGCAGATCTTTTCCAGATTTTCATGTCTTGTCTTTGCTTTATCATTTTTCTCTCCATTCAAGATATTGGCCTGTGCCGGACCTCAGTATTGGTTGTTGGAACTGCGGTTCACGTGGGGGTAATAATCGTATCGCACATTGGCGATCGATTCTCCCAGCACAGGAATCCGGGAAAGGTCGTTGCTTCCGATTTCCTTGGCGGCGGCGAGGTTCAGATAGTTTTCGCCGGAGAGAAACATGCCGGTTTTGGCGGCGGCCCGGGGGTCCTGGCCCATGATTCCGACGCAGACAGCGTCGGTGCAGATGGGATTGAATCCGGCAACCATGACGCCGGGTGTGGTCAGAGATGTATGGCTGCTGGGTCCCCAATTGGGCTGGGAAGACTTGATCCCTTCGACTATGACCAGATCAATGGGCAAGGCGCGACAGAGATCGACAATCAATCGGGGCATGCGTTCGCTGTCAAAATTCGCGACGCCATGGACGGCGGGATCTTTTTCCCCGTAGGGATTCCAGACGCCGTTATGGCAGCAATCGGTGCGTCCGCCGGCACCATCCTCATCGGGACCGGTGGCTTCGGTGATGGGGGTGGAACCGCCATAGATGGAGTTGGGCAGGCAGCCGAACATGTTCTTGACACCCAGGGTAACGCCGGCCACTTCATGGCCCTTCAACTTGGCCAGCGAAATAATGACATCGCTCTGCGGCGCTGCATACATTTTATTGACATAAAAATAATCGAACATATAGGCATCGCCCGAACCAACGCCGTTGGCCGTGGGATCGAGCTGGGCATAGGCGCTCCAGCCGTTGCCGGCATCGGGTTGCTTGTTGCGGGTGTCGTAGAAATGGACCTGACTGCCATTGCCAAGGGCCGTGAATTCAGCCATGTCGTAGCCCATGGCGGGCATTAATGCGTCGATGCCTGCTGTCGTGTAAGAGGATTCCAGAAAGTTCACTTCCGCTGCCCCCGATTCGATCAGGAACTGGGCCAGCGCGTAGGCCACGTCGGGATGGGTGGTGTCGGTAAACTTGGAATGCAGGCTGTGGTGATGCCAGGCCGAACCGCGCCCATAGGTCAGGTTCAGTTTCACCCCCACTTTTTTACCGTTTACCAGGTTGGAGAATGAATCGCCTGCGCCATCGAGATCGCTAAACATCTGGACCAGAGTGGAATAGATCAGACTCCGGTCAAAATGTTTGCACTTGCGCACGGCGACGGGACTAACGGGCGGTGCGGCGGCACGCGCAAAAGACGGCAAGGCTCCCGCCGCGGCCAGGCCGACGGTGGCTCCCGCCGAACGCTTGAAAAACTGCCGGCGGTTCATTCCTTTTTTTTCTTTTCCCATATTCTGTCTCCTTAATAAACGGATATATCCCGCATGGCATTTCTGGAGAATGCCGGAATTCTTTCCATAACTATCCTTCTCAGTAGAGCATCCAAATCTCGTCCGCCGCCGTCTCGCCGCTGATAGTCACTTCATCGGTAGTCGCGTCTTGCGCGTTGTTTCCTGCAATATCGGTGATTCGGGCCTGCGCGTCATGGGTTCCCGTCGGAAGCGGATCGGAAACGTCGGCTGTCCAGGTTCCGCCGCTCAGTACGCCCGTGTAGGTCTTGCCATTGATGAGAACGGATATGCTATGCGCGCCGATATTGTCAAAATACGTTCCCGAAAGTTGCGGGGTTCTGTCACTCACCGCCATCGCATTAACCGTAATCTGCGGCAATGTCTGATCCACAATAATGGTCAGGCCGGGAGACTTTTCCGAAATATTGCCCGCCACATCGACGGCAGTGATGCTCAAATGCGTGGTACCTGTGGACAGGGCTAAATCAGTCTCGTAGGTCCCGCTGAGCGTGATGCTCGTGAAGAGCGCTGTATCCGTCGCGTCCCAGATGGTGATCTCGGCATTCGGTTCGGAAGTGCATCGCAGGGTCAGGCTGGTGGCCCGATTGGTGATGTTGTCGTTATTCCGGTAGCCCGAATCGTCTTCCGCGAGCAGGTCCGGCGCGGCAGGCGTGGCTGGAGGGGTCGTGTCCACTACCACGGTCAGGATGCTGGAAAGTTCCGATACGTTGCCGGCCAGATCGGTCACGGTTCCGCGTATCGGATGGATCCCTTCCGCCAGGTCCACGGTAAGGGCGAATCCGGGCAGGGGAGAATAGGCTTCCTTGAGAAAGGCGCCATCGTCATAGAGGCGCAGTGTGGTGTCGGCTTCCATATTGCCCAAAATACTCAGCATCGTGGTTTTATTGGTGATGTTGTCAAAGGGGGATCGTCCCGAGTCGCTCAAGGCTCCCAGGTCCAAACCGGAAGGCGGCGCGGGAGCCGTGGTGTCCACGGTGATCCGCAGGCTTTCGGAAGGCGCCGATTCGTTGCCGGCCAGGTCGGCCACCACGGCATACACATCATGCACACCTTCCGACAGACTGATACCGGTGGAATAGACGTTCACGTTGGCCGTGGTCGATCCAATGACAGCACCACCTTCCTTGATATAAACCAGAGAGCCGCTCGGAGCCGAACCGCTGAGGCTGAGTCCGAAAGTCCGGTTGGTGATGTTGTCGGTGTCGGATTGCCCGGAGTCGTCGGAAGCCGCCAGATCGGGAACGCTTGCGATGCCGCTGGGGGCTGTCTGGTCGATCGTAATCATCAGGGCCTGCGAAGGAGAAGAATCGCCATTGCTTGCGCTGGTGGCTACTGCCGTAATGGAATAAATGCCTTCGCCAGGCAGGTCGATATCTGTCATCCAACTACCGTCCGAAGCCAGCATCTCGGCCAGAATGTTCGAGCCGTCCTCGTACAGGGTCACCGTGGCGCCGGCTTCGGCGCTTCCCGAAATGGTCAAGTCTGTGGATAAACTGGTAATATTGTCATCATCGTAAAGGCCCGTGTCATCCTTTGCTTCGAGGTCTGGCAGGGAGGGCGCATCGGGCGGGGCTGTCTGAGGCATGAGCATGGCGGGATGCCAGTCGTGCTGGGAATTGAAAAGATTGTTGCTGATATCGCCGCCGGCCAGGGCCACCTGGTCTTCGCGGTCGCCCCCACCGTCGTCATCATTCACCAAGACGTTGAAGCCGAAAATCTCACCAGGCTGGAGGATTGAAGTCGTGCTTTCACCGTCTGCCGAATCGATGGTGGAAAGGGGGAAACGATATTCTGTCACATATCCGCTCAGTGTATGGGATGTTGCCGCCCACCATTCCACACCCAGTTGATCGCGGTCGCGGTCCCAGTAGGAATCTTTCCATACGCCGAAATGGGGCTGCATGCCTTCGTTCCAGGAGCGGTCGCCCACGGCGGACTGCCACCCGCCCTCGGTGGCGTCCTGATCGAAGTCGCCGTCGATAAAGACTTCCGTGCAATCGTCGTTCCACACATGGCTGCCCGCGCCGGGGTTGGCGTCCTGATAATCGTAGCACACATCATCGTCCGTCACGTCAAAGGCCACATACAGGTTGGAGCCATCGTGCATCACATAGACCCAGGCCGAGCAGTCCTCAATCGTGACCACATCGCCATTGAGAGGGTTCCAGCCGGGATTGGTCTGGGGCGTGGTGGCTTCCAGCCGAAGCACAAGGGCATCCGCCCAGTCCGCAGGATTCAGCACACCGTCGATAGCAGGCGCTTTTGGGGAATGGGGAATTTCCAGGGGCGCGGGACCCAGGCATTTGAGTTTGCCGTTCATCGTGCCATAGACCACATTGCCGTTATCCATAATCGCGAGGGAACCGGAGATGGTCGAGTCGTCTTCCGTATATTGCCAGACCGGATTGCCGTCGGCGTCGAGACAATGGATCACGCCTTTCATATCGCCAAAGAGCACCTTGCCTTCGCCATCGACCACGGCCGAGCCGCGAATGGTTTCGGCGTCGCTGTCATAGTCCCAGAGTTGGGCGGCGGTGGTGGTGTCATAGGCGCGGACATGGCCGTTCAAGAGGGTCACATAAATCACGGAGCCATCGGGCGAAAGCGCCGGAATAGCATAGGAGCCGGTTTCGAGGTCCACGGGAAAATTCGGCTGCACGCTGCCGGTGGAAGCCGCCAGGGCATAGAGCGCTGAATGCTCGCCCGCAACGATATGGTCCGATGAAAAATAGAGGCGGTCGTTCGTTTCATCGAGGCAGATGGCCGACACCTGCATGGGGCCCCATCCGCCGATGCCGGGGCTGTGGTTGGTCTGCCAGTCCTGCGAGCCCGTGGCCGTGTCAATGCAACGCACTCGCACTGTGCCGCCGCTTCCGACGATGTAATAGGCCTTGGAGCCATCGGAACTCAGCGTGGGCGCACCGGCCGTATAGACGCCCAAATCGTGGGCCACGGAGGAAGTGCCGTTATCGACAACATAGAGTTTCTGCATCCAGTCGGCCGCCAAGATTCCACCGCCGGGCATGGGGGCGACGTCGGCCAGAAAGCGGCGTTCGGCATCGGTGCTTTGCGTATTGCGGAAGGCCCAGTTCAGCGAGCCGTCGGCCCAATTGAGTTCATAGGCATAACCCTCGCCGCAGGCCGCCAGTAGCTGGCCGTCCGAGGCAAAGGCCGGTGATCCCCAAACGGAACCCGACGTGGGATAATCCCAGCGCGAGGTGCCGTTTGCGTAAAAGCTGCGCACATGTTTGTCGTTGGAAGTGGTCACGGCGATGATGTCTTTTTCGGACCAGGTGGCGGCGTTGGATGTCATCACAACGGGCGAACCCAGGACACTACCCGTGGTCAGTGCTTCCCACTTGCAGATCACGCCATTGCCCGACGGAGCCACGCGGCTCGTGCGGCCCGTGTGCTGGGCGTCGTGCTGGATACAGGCCCACTCCTGCGCCGATATCGAAAAGGCAAATGCCAGGAAAAAAACAAGTGACACTCCCGTATATATACGCTTCATATGTTTTGTCCTTCCATGCTTTCTGCTTTGTCGGTCCTTCCGGTTATCAATACGGGTTGTTTTCGCTCCGGTTCAGGTGGGGATAATAATCATATCGCACTTCCTGAATCGAATTTCCGAGAACGGGAATCTGGCTGAGGTCGTTACTGCCAACGCCCTTGGCCGCGCAGAGGTTCAGGTAATTTTCGCCGGAAAGAAACATGCCCGTCTTGCGCGATGCCTGGGGATCCTGCCCCATCACTCCCACGCAGACGGAGTCCGTGCATACAGGGTTGAATCCCGCGACAAGGAGTCCGGGATTGGTGATTGAAGTAATGTTCGAAGGCCCCCACATGGGCTGGGAGGCTGTGATGCCGTCGATGATGGTGAGGTTGATGGGCAAAGCACGGCAGAGGTCGGCGATCAGGTGGGGCAACCGTTCCGAATCAAACTGCACCACGCTGTGACCCGCCTTTTCGCCCACAGGGTTCCAGTTGCCCAGGTGGCAGGAATCACCGCGACCGCCCGTGCCCGCTTCGTTGGGCCCCGAAGCCAGGGTGATGGGCGTGGAGCCGCCGTAAATCGAGTTGGGCAGACATCCGAACATGTTCTTGATGCCCAACGTGACGCCTGTCAGTTCGTGGCCCTTGAATTTAGCCAGTGAAACCACCACGTCGGCTTCCGGCGCGGCATAGACTTTGTTCACGTAAAAGGAATCAAACATATAGGAGCTGCCCGTCCCGACACCGGTGGTCAGGGGATCGAGTTGGGCGTAGCCGTCGAAATCGGCGCCCGAATAGGGTTCCTTGTTTCGCGTATCAAAAAACTCCACCACCCCCGCAGCGGCCAGATCGGTGAAGTCGTTCATGGTAAAGCCCATGGCGGGAAACAGGGCCGACGCGCCGATGGTGGTATAAGAACATTCGCAGATGTTGACCTTCGTGGCGCCGCTGTCCAGGAAATGTTTCACCGCGGCATAGACCACATCAGGATGGACCGTATCGGTGTACATGGAGTGGCGGCCATGATGATGCCAGGAGGAACCCCGGCCGTAGGTGCAATTCAGTTTGATCGTCACCTTCTTGCCGTTGACCAGGTCGGCCAGGCTGTTGCCGGCATCGCCGAGATCCGTGAACATCCGGCCCATGATGTTATAGATTTCCGTACGGTCATAGTCCTTACACTTGCGCAGGGCAACGGGGCTGACCGGAGGATCGGCTGCTGCCGAAAACGGGCGAAGCGCCCCTGCCGCGGCCAGGCCCGCCGTCGTTGCCGCGGACCGCTTAAAAAAATCACGCCGGCTCATCCGCTTTTTCCGGGACTTTGCGTTCATGCCACAATCCTCCAGAATTCATATAATCTTAAAAAACGCCAAAATAATTGCAGGAAGGTACAAAAATCCTGAACCCAATGGCATGGGATCCTTTTCGGTATA
>CAYWYC010000197.1:0-9201 GCA_964462565.1 uncultured Candidatus Sumerlaeota bacterium
CTCACCCTCTTTCCCGAAATGTTCGACGGCCTCCTGGAACACAGCATCCTGGGCCGGGCGCGCGAGGCGGGCTATCTGGACCTGAATCTGGTCCAATGGCGCGACTATGCCCTGGACAAGCACCGGGTGGTGGACGATGCGCCCTATGGCGGCGGAGCGGGCATGGTGCTGAAATGCGAGCCTCTGTTCCGGGCGATTCGGGATCTGAAGCCGGAAGACGCGACTTATCCGCAGACCCAGGTTATCTATCTGACGCCCCAGGGCAGCCTTTTTGACCAGAAAACCGCCTGCCAACTGGCCGAAGAAGCGGAGCACCTGATTCTGGTTTGCGGGCGCTATGAGGATGTGGATTACCGCGCGCGGGAACAGCTTTTCGACCGCGAAATTTCCATCGGCGACTATGTGCTCACAGGCGGAGAACTGGCCGCCGGAATCGTGACCGACGCGGTGGTGCGGCTTATTCCCGGCGTTCTTGGAAACGACGATTCTGCCTGTCATGACTCCCACATGGATGGCATCTTTGATCATCCCCACTATACGCGTCCCGAAGTCTTCGAAGGCATGGCCGTGCCGCCGGTGCTGCTGAGCGGCCACCACGCGAATCTGACCCGGTGGCGACGCGAAGAGGCGCTGAAAAACACGCTGCGCGTCCGGCCGGATCTGATCAAAAAAGCGAAGTTAAGCCGGGAAGACCGGGATTTTCTGAAAAAAGTCCGCTCCTCTGAAGACCATTAAAAACTCCCTTCATCGAGTTACCCAAAAATACGGTATTTTTGCCTTCAAAAAAGGGTAATGCCCCCAATTGCTGCCAGGTTTTGCATCTGGTAGCATTTTAATATGTAGCAGGATAGTTTCTGTAAATTCATTGCAAAGGAACAATCATGCGCAGAAGAACGCTAATAATTTACTTTTTCTTTATCGCGGGTCTCACTTTGTCCTCGCGTGCTGCCGATGAAGAAAAAGACCAGGCAACAAAGGATGAAACCATGACAAGCGTGAGCCAAGTCCTGACGGAAGGTGTAGCCGCAAGTCCAAACGATATCGATCCGGTATTGCTTGGCCAGGAAGCGCCCTCTATTACGGTTAGGGATAAAAACGGCAAAAAATACGACTTGGGCAAAGCCTACAAGAAGCAGCCAACCGTGCTCATCTTTTATCGTGGAGGCTGGTGCCCCTTTTGCACCCGCCACCTGATGGAACTGGCCCCGCATGTGGAAGATTTGCATGATTTGGACTTCCAGGTTTTGGCGCTGAGCATGGACCGTCCGGAAAAGTTGCAGGAAATGGAAGAACACATGGGCGAACAGCCCTATACCTTGCTTTCCGACAGCGACGCCGAGGCGGCGATTGCCTTTGGTTTGGCCTTTCAGGTAAAACCTGAACTCGTTAAAACTTACAAGTCCCAATATAACATCGACCTGGAAGCGGCATCGGGCAAAGACCACCATGTGCTTCCTGTCCCGGCGGCATTTCTGATTGATCAAGAGGGCAAAATTGTCTTCAAATACGTGAACCCCGATTACAAAACCCGCATTGACCCTGATGTGCTTATGGCCGCGGCGCGATCTGTGCGGAAAAACAAGGATGAGGAATGACCTCTGGCTTGCGATCCGGCGAGATTTTCATTCTTCTTCGATTTCAATTTTCTTTTTCGGCGGGCTTGTTCTGCGGAGCATTCCGATCTGGAAAAAGAAAGAAATAACCGCCACGATGGGTATGGATGCCAATGCGAGGGGATCCGGGAAGGCCAGGGCCAGAAGGACGCTACCGGCACAGGCCGTGATAAAAGCCACCATCCACCTGGCTCCCTTGACCATGAGGATACCCCCGATAAAAGCCACCAGGGTTCCGGCCAGAATACGATAACCCACCGCTGAGAAGTTCAGGTTTCTCTGGTCCAGCCAGGCGGCAATATTGGGGTTTTCGACGGTATATTCCAGGCAGAGCCATCCCACGATAAAACCAATGACAGCACCCACCAGAAAGAAAAAGAGGCGGTGCAGTTTTCGGATAAAAAAGATGCCGATAAGAACGCCGATGAGGGCTCCTATTAATGCGACGTATAAGCTGTGGGTTGGGTTTTGGATGGTGTAGATGGCAACGATATAGGCGAGCCCGCCTCCCAGACATCCGCCAAAAATGGCCCCGGCCAGGTTGACGCTGAGCCAGTAAAGAGTCCAGCCGGCCACACACAAAAGCAAACCCATCGTAAAATGAGGCCACCAGAGAATATCTTCCAAGGCATTTCTCCTTTGCAGTGCGGCCCGGACACGCGATCAGGAAGCGGTATATTTTTCCAGGGCTTCGAGGACGGCGTCGGGGCGAAAAGGTTTGTCAATACAGTCATTGGCTCCAGCGGCCATGGCGGCGTCTTTGGCTTGTCGGTCTTCGGCGGAAAGAATAATGATGGGCAGGTCGTGCTTTTCCAGGTCTTTTCGCACGCGACGGATGAGTTCCTCGCCATTGAGACCCGGCATGGCCAGATCGCAGAATACCAGGTCAAAATCTTCCGCCTCGATGGCAGCCAGGCCCTTCACGCCGTCGGGTGCTTCCCGCACCTCGCAATTTTTGAATTGCAACGTCATGCCCAGACAACTCCGAATATTTTCCGAATCGTCAATCACAAGCACTCGCGGCATACTGGCAATCCTTCCTCGATGCACTCCGGTTTTCGCATCTGAAATATTCTTTCGCATCCATATCAATACAGATTCTAGCGAAATACATGGCGCAATGCAAAGAAAAAGGGGCGGAGTGAACAGCATGGGGTGCGTCTCCAATTTTTGCGAATTCGTTGTGTGTAAACTCCGGATCGCGGCGGCGCGAAACATTTGGTAGGGAGATATAGTCCTGATTTTGCGCCTATAGATCTCAATCGCAATCGGGTTTCCCAATGAATGAGAACCACCAGGTCGCTCAGCTATGAAGTTTGCTTCTGCTTTGGGATTGCGATGGCTTGCCATCGCTTTGGTTTTAGGGACCTTGGTCCCGTCGCCTTTCTTTCGCGCAGAAAAGGCGTCGGCAAGCCGACGCACTCCAAATTCCGTTTCCAATCTCCTTGGCCGACGTGATATTCAATATTGACTATTTCATGCAAAAGTCTGAGATGCGCCCAACAGCATGCCCCTTTTCTTATTCATAAAAGGACTTGCATCCGACGGGATTTTGAGTGAGTATATGGGATGTGAAAATCGGGTTCGCACCGTATTCACGCTTGTACGATATTGCTCCCGTAGAGTTGTCAGGATAATGCCCGTTCCCGTTCTGCTTATTGTCATTGGTTCCCGTGCCGAAGCGTATGCCTGCGCTCCGTTGCTTCGGCATATTCGATCTTTTCCCCGACATAGTCTTCCCTTTGAGACGCGGCTGCTTAGTTCCGGCCAGGAAGCGACGGAACTGGACCAGGCGCTGCAATACCTGGACCTGGAGGCGGACGCGGCCCTGGAGACGAAAAAGCCCCACCTGGCCGATGCCCGGTTGGACAGTGTATTGCTTGAGGAGATGGAGCGCGCTATCCGGCATCATGCGCCGTCGGCGGTGCTTGTGGCGGGATGCAGCGCCACGAGTTGGGCCGTGATCGTGTCGGCCTATTTCAAGCAGGTTCCCGTGATCCACGTGGGCGCCGGTGATTTTCCCGTCGAGGGGCATCGTCCCTTTCCCGACTGGATGCACCGGACGACCATCAGCCAGATGGCCAGCCTGCACCTCTGTGCCGATGACGCGATTGCCGATGGTCTGCAGGAGATGCTGGCCGGCGATACAAGCGACCTGGGCCTGTCCCGCTTCCGGGGCGATGCCTTTGAAACGATGGATACCATTCGTCAAGACGCTTCCCCCAGCGAATACCTGCCGCGTCATGCCTGTATCGCGGCGATTGGCAATCCGTCAGACGATGTGCTTGCCGAGAGCCTGGAGCGCGCGCGGGACATGGAGCCGGATCCAACCGTGCGCAAGGTGGAGCCGGAATCGCCCCGCGTGGTTGCCTTTATGCGCCGGCGCGAGCACCATGCCAATGCCTTGCGTCCCTTTTGCCAGGCCTGGGGGGAGCTGGCGAAGGAGAAACCCGATACTTCCTTCGTCGTCATGCATTCGCTGCAATCTTTTATCTGCGATGCATTGGCGGCGCTTATCCCCCGCGATAAAAATATCCGCGACATCAGCCCCCTTCCCCATCCCGCCTTTGTGCGGGAACTATCCCGGGCGCGGCTGGTGGTGACCGACTCCATCGGGGTCGCGCGTGAAGCGCTTTTGCTCAAGCGGCCGCTGCTGATTGTCGGCGCCTACTCACAAACGCAGTCCATCCAGAAACTGGCCGAGAAACAAGAGACTCCCCGGCGTATCTGCCCGATGGATCGGCAGGCAATCGTCGATACGATAGAAGCCATGCTGGACGAGGAAAACAGCCCCGAAACCGTCACGAGCCTTTCGGCGCAGAATACGGGTGAAAAGTCCCTGGCGGCGATTCTGGCCTGGTGGAAGCGCTTTGATATTGAGCATATACGTGTCAATTCCTGACTCCTGAACAGGCGCAAAGCCGGAACAGGTTTGGTCCATGAATTTTGTCCATCTTCATACGCACAGTCATTACAGCCTGGGACGTGGTGTTCCAGCCGTTGAGGAACTGGTGAAAAAAGCCGCCGAACTGGAAATGCCGGCCATTGCCCTGACCGACAACAACAGCATCGCCGGATTGAACGAACTGGTGACGGCGGCGGACAAGTATGACATTCAGCCTATCATCGGATGCGAGCTGGACGTCTTGCCTTCGCAGCACGGAGCCTACCAGGGCCGCACCCATCGCCTGACGCTGCTGGTGCGAAACGAAGCAGGCTACCGCAACCTGGTGACGCTGATCAGCAGCGCCCACAGCCATACCAACCAGGGCCTTCCGCCGCATGTGCGCTTTCAGGAACTTCTGCGATGTCTCGACGGGCTGGTGGTCATGACGGGTTCGCCGCGGGGTGAACTTTATCACAACCTGCGCGAAGGCAACGCGGCGGCGACCAAGGATTTTCTGAACCGCCTGGCTTCGGCTGTCGGCGAAGGCAACCTGTACTTCGAAATCATGGAGTATCCGCACCCGCGCACGCGCAAGATCATGGATTATGTGCTTGAGTTGAGCCGCTTCCTGGGGGTTCCAGCGGTGGCGACGCAAAACGTGCATTTTCTGGAACCACGCGACATTCTTGCCTATTGCGCGCAGGTGCAGTCGCCCAAACTGCTGAGCCCGCGCTGGCCCCTGCCCGACAGCGACATGCCCACGCGCCACATGACAACTCCCCAGGAAATGCAGCGGCGCTTTGGCTATACACCGGAACTCATGGAGCAAAGCCTGAAGATTGCCGAGAAGTGCCAGTTCCGTTTTCCCAGCCGACGCGTGCAGATTCCCGTACCCGAATTTGACCGCGGCCAGGACGCCCATTCCGTACTGTGGGATCGCGCGATTCAGGGAGCCAGCGTGAAATACGGCGGGCTCGACCCCGAGATCAAGGATCGGCTGAACAAGGAATACGGCGACATCCGCGGCATCGACAGTCCCGGCGTGGACCTTTCCGAACAGTATCTGCTGCTGGCGGATATCATGGCTTTTCTGCGTCGGGAAAACCTGGCCCACGGGGTTGGGCGTGGAGCCTGGCTGCATTCGGTGATTGCCTATGTGCTGGGGATTGTGGAGACCGATCCGTTGGCCTATGAGCTGGAATATCTTTCTCCGCGGGAAGAAGGCGGCCAGTATCCCCTCTTCCAACTGGAAGTATCCAGTTCGGGCATGGAAAAAACCATTGCCTACCTCAAGGACAAGTATGGCGAAAACGCGATTATGCCGGTGGGACGTCGCGCGGACTGGAAACGGGCCGATCTTTTCAAGCGGCTCTGCCGATGGGCCGGATTGGCTCCGGCGAACATCAAGGAATTTTCCGGCAAGCGATGGACCCTTGTGGAAGAAGAGGAGCCGGAAGAAAATGAAGAGGTGGCTCTGGCCGCGATTTCGCCGGAAAGTTTCATGCAGCATTGCGACGACGAGGAGAACGAGGACACCGTTCCCAACGGCCATGTGGAATGGAGCCGCTATTCCGAAATCCCGCGCAATCGCTCCTTCAATGAATACGAGACCATCGCCGAAGTGACCTATACGCTCCATCCCTCGGTCAAGGGCTTTGAAATCCATCGCGGGCACTATGTGCTTTGCGGTGATTCGCTGATGTCCACGGTGCCGCTGATGGTTTTGCCCAACGGCCAAAAGGTGACCCAGGCCGATATGCACATGCTGGACCGCCTGCAGATGCCGCGCATCCAGTTTGTCTCGATGGGCCAGATGAATATCATGCAGTTTGCCCAGGATTGCGTATGTGAAGAAAGCGGACAGCATGATTTTTCGCTCGCCGAAATTCCGGAAAACGATCCCGTGACTTACGAGGTGCTCGGGCGCGGATTGACCAATGGCATCCCGAGCCTCTATGGCATCACGACCAAGTCTCTGCTTCGCGCGCGCAGGCCCAAGGATATTTACGCGCTTTGCGAAGTGCACGCCGAAGCCCGGCAACGTCGCTTTACACGGAGCAACTACCGCCCCATCGATTCGCTGGCCGACAGCATCCTGGGCTATCGCTGCGCCTGGCTCAAGGCCCACGAGCATATCGCCTTTATGGCTTCGGCGCTCAATCATTCCGTCCAGTCGCAAAGATTTACCGGCGGCCAGCGTCCGCGTTTTCAGATATTGCTGCGGGAAGCGCGAAAGATGAATATCCCCATATTCGGCCCCGATATCAATTTCAGCAAATATCATTTTTCCATCGAACGCGGCGGCATCCGCACCGGTCTTATGGCGGTGCAGGAAATGGGCGAAAGCAGCTACCGGGAGATTGAGCAGGTGCGCGTGGGCAGCCAGTTTACGGGCCTGGAAGATTTTTGCCACCGAATCGACAGCCAGAGCTGCAATCAGACGCAGGTGATCAACCTGATCAAGGCCGGAGCCTTTGATATCCTGGAACCGAATCGCAAACTCCTGCTCATGCGATACGAACGGGCCCTGAAAAACGCGCGACCCGCCCGCAAGATGGAAACGGTGGGCTACCAGCAGTTGCAGCTTTTCGATCCTTCCATGTTCGAGGACGATTCAGCCGAATCGAAGCGCGATGAAGACGAAATGCCCGATCCCACTTCCCAGGAAATTCTGCGCTATGAACAAGATGCGCTGGGCTATTCGATTTCCCATGACATCATGGAACCCTATCGGGAACTCATGGCGGCCATGCACGCGATCAGCCCTTTTCAAATTCACCCGCGCATGCAGGGCAAGCCGGTCTATGTGGTGGGCTTTGTGGATCACGCGGAAAAGGAAGGACCACTGATCGACAATGAGTCGGAGATCGTGCTGGACCTGGAGGGCATTGTGGTGAAAGCGGGCGGCAAGGCGGTGGCCTCTTATCAGACGATTCAGGAAAGCCCCTTCCCCGTACTGATCGAAGGAACCGTGAAAAAACACAAGGGGGCCGAATGCTTCCTGGTGGCGAACCGTTTTTATTCGCTGGAGGATATCCGCAAGGTAGCCGCTCATATTGCATCGATCCATATTTCACTGGGTGGCGAGGACCGTAAGACCGTGGCCTTGGTGCGCAGCCTGGTCAAGACCTATCGCGGCGAAACCCCGGTGGAGATCGAAGGCAAGTCGGACGGCTGGTTTGGCGGACGGAAATTGCAAAAGGGCCGGGTTTTCTGCTGCCCGCCTTTCTGCCGGCAATTATCGACGCTATTGGCCGAACACCGGATTCATTTTCTCGACCAGAACGGCAACCGGATATCGCGGGTATATAATTGAGACGCTTCACCTTCCTCTAAAGGATAGTTTCTTTCTTAAAAACCATCACCGGGCGATGCCCATCTTTCTGCAGGCAAAATCGAGTCCTTTCCTTTTGACAAAAGGTTTGGGGCCGTGCATATATAAGATGCTGATTTTCAGCCCATGGGGAATAAATGGTGTCCCCCGTGGGAATCGAATTTTCGGACAAACAGAGGATTGGAAGAAAACATGGCTCAGATTGCGTATGCGTTGGCTGGCGAGGGGCGTGGGCATGCGACCCGCGCCAGGTCCATAGCAAATGCCCTGATGGAACAGGGGCATCGGGTGGTTTTTCTGGCGGGTGATGATGGCTTTGATTTCCTGAGCGAATGCTTTGACGACGATTCCCGCATCACCATTATTCGTATTCCCTCGCTGCATTTTGCCTATTCAAAACGCGGCAAGATGAAAAAAGTCAGCATCATGGGAACCATCACCAAGGTGATCGGCTTTCTGTGGGATTTGCGTGAAGAAGTGAAGAACGTGATCCAGGAGTTCAAGAAGATCGACTTCGACCCGGACTTTTTTCTTTGCGATTATGAGCCTTTGGCCTGGCGTGTGGCGCGTCGGCTGAAAAAGCCCTTGATCTCGCTGGATAACCAGCACTTCTTCGCTTTTGTCCGTTTGGCAGAGCTGCCGCTCCACCAATGGCCCTTTACCTTTCTCATCGGGATTACCTGCTTTCTCATGGTTCCGGGAAAAAGAGCCTGTCTGATTTCAAAATTCGTTCCCGAAGCATATATCCGCAAAAAGAAAAAGGTCCACATGGTGGGGCCCCTGATCCGGCCTGAGATCCAGGAATACGCGCGTAGCGAAGAACAGCAGGATTTTGTTCTGTGCTATCTGCGTCCTTCCGTGGCGGATCATGTGATCGACGTGGTTCAGAAAACAGGCGTCAAGGCCAAGGTCTATGGCCTGGGGGAAAAAGAAGCGCAAGGCAACATGACCTTTTGCGCCACATCGGCCGACGAATTTGCCCGGGACCTGGCCCGCGCTGAAAAGGTGATCGGTACCGCCGGCAACCAGCTGATCGGCGAATGTCTCTACCTGCGCAAGCCGCTCTTTCTGGTACCCGAACCCGGCCAGATGGAGCAGCAGATCAATGCTTACCTGGCCCGACGATTCGGCGCCAAAATGGCTCGCAAGAACCTTCCGAAACGACTCGATGCATTTCTGAAAAGCAGCGAGCAGCCGGAATTTCCCTTCAGCCGGGATGCCGTGGATATTACCCTGCAATATTTGTCAGAATACATTGATGTCATGCAACCCCCCGCAAGCGGCTCCTGAGATTTCTTGATTTAAAGGCTGAAGGCCCGGCCTCATTCCAGCTTGGGGTGAAAGCCCAGGCTTCTTGATCATGCAAA
>CAYWYC010000198.1:0-9160 GCA_964462565.1 uncultured Candidatus Sumerlaeota bacterium
TCTGCTGCTTGAAGGATTAAGGAAGGCGACGGGAGTACGACATAATCGTGGGGTTCAGGCAGATTCCTTAAAAGGCCGGATAGGCGCAAGGGCATTCTGCTTATTCAAATCCGGTTCAAGCCTTCAATCGAGGCATAAGGGTCAAAGGCCAAAACCCGATTGCACTTACGAGTTGAATTCACGAATTTTGATTCTTTTCCAGATTTCCATGGAAAATTTGATTTCTGCAGGCATAATAGGAGGGTTCGAGGTTTGACTTCGGCGGCGGCTAGCGCTTTGCCGCTGATAAGACAAATTTCGACATGGTTTGGTGGTAATTTCTGAGACAAGGTAGATTTGGATGGAATTTCAGCAAGAACGACAAAATGAGACAGAAAAACGACTGGCCGAAGCAGGGGACGAGTCGAAGCGGAATATTTCGCAAATGCACCTGGCCCGGCGCGGCCAGATTACCTGGGAGATGCGGCGCGTGGCCGAAAAAGAGCAACGCACGCCCGCCTTTGTGCGTGACGAGGTGGCTTCCGGACGGGCCATTATCCCCGCAAACGTGATGCACCCCGAAAACGATCCGATCATTATCGGCAGTGCCTTCAGCGTGAAGATCAATGCCAATATCGGCAATTCGCCCGAAGGGTCTTCGGTGGAAGAAGAAATCGAGAAACTCGACTGGGCCGTGCAGTGGGGCAGTGATACGGTCATGGACCTTTCCACGGGGCAGGATATCGGCAAAACGCGCGAGGCCATCCTGCGTGCATCAACCGTACCCGTCGGCACGGTTCCGCTCTATGAGGGCCTGGCGCGGGTGAATGGAAAAATCGAAGATCTGAACCTGGACCTGATGCTCCAGGTGATCGAAGACCAGGCGAAGCAGGGCGTGGATTATATGACGATCCACTGCGGCGTATTGCGTGACGTGGTCCCCAAGGCATGCTCCCGGCATACGGGTATTGTTTCCCGCGGCGGCGCCATCATGGCCAACTGGATGACCATCCACGAGCAGGAAAACTTCCTCTACACGGGCTTTTCCGAAATCTGCAAAATAATGAAACGCTATGACGTGGCCTTTTCCTTGGGTGACGGCTTGCGTCCCGGATGTCAGGCCGACGCCAACGACGAAGCCCAGTTTGCCGAACTCGAGGTGCTGGGAGAATTAACGAAGAAGGCCTGGGAACAGGACGTGCAGACCATGATCGAAGGTCCCGGCCATGTCCCGATGAACCTGATCGAGGAAAATATCCGCCGTCAGCGCCAGACCTGCAACGGTGCGCCCTTTTATACGCTGGGGCCGATTGTCACGGACATCGCGCCGGGCTACGATCACATCACCTCGGCTATCGGCGGAGCCATGATTGCCTGGCTGGGCGCCTCGATGCTTTGCTATGTAACCCCGCGTGAACACCTGGGCCTGCCGGACAAGGAAGACGTGAAGCAGGGCGTGATCGCCCACAAGATCGCCGCCCATGCCGCCAACATTGCCAAGGGCATCCCCGGCGCGCGCGAACGCGACGACCTGCTGAGCGAAGCGCGGCGCGACTTCCGTTGGGACGACCAATTCGACCTGGCCATCGACCCCGACAAGGCCCGCGAGATGCGCCACGCCCGTAAAAAGCCGTCCGCTGATGAAACAGTCGATTTCTGCACCATGTGCGGCAAGGACTTTTGCAGCATGCGCCTGAGCACCAAGACCAAGAAAATGCTGAAAAAGGCATAAACCCATTCTGCTGGAAGGCCTTCGATGAACCCTTCTTTCCTGTCCAAGAGTGAGTGGCGAAAGCGTCTGTTGGATGCGAGGCGCGGCATGGATGAACAGGATCGCCGGAAACGGGATAGGCGGATTTTCGAGCGGCTGGTGCAGTCGGAACGCTGGCACGAAGCATCAGGCGTGATGGCCTATGTTTCCATGCCTGGAGAAGTGGAAACGAGCGCGATCCTGGACCGGGCGATCGAGGAAGGCAAGCGGCTTTTTTTGCCACGGTGCGCCGCCGGGGTCAAGTCCTTTGAAGTCGTGGAAGTGGAAAACATCGCGAAGGAACTGGAAACGGGGCCTTTTCCCGGCCTGATGCAGCCTCTGGCGTCGCTGGACGCGCTTCCAGGATTCTCTCCGCCGAAAGCCCCTTTTGAATTGGTGCTGACGCCTGGAATCGGCTTTGACCGGAGTGGCACACGCATCGGTTTTGGCGCGGGGATGTATGATCGTTTTTTCGAAGCCTGGCCCGGAGTTTTTCGCCTGGCCCTGACTTATGAAATGCAACTGGTGGACAAACTGCCTTCAAATGATTATGATAGACCTATGCATGCCATCGTCACGGAAGAAAGATGGCTGGATATTCAATCCTTAGACGGGAGCAAAGATGACTGAACCAAAGGAAGTACGCACACGCATTGCCCCTTCGCCGACGGGCGATCCCCATATCGGCACAGCCTACCAGCTCTTGTTCGATTATGCCTTTGCCAAGAGCCGGGGCGGCAAATGTGTCCTGCGTATTGAAGATACCGACCAGACGCGATCCACATCCGAATCGGAACAGGCGATTCTGGATTCGATCAAGTGGCTGGGGATTCCCTATGACGAAGGCCCCGACGTGGGCGGTCCTTATGGGCCTTATCGCCAAAGCGAACGGACAGAAATCTACCGCGAGCACGTGAATATTCTCCTTGAAAAAGGGCGCGCCTATCGCTGTTTCTGCACGCCGGAGCGCCTGGCCGAGCTGCGCAAGGAACAGATGAAAAACAAGGAAGCCCTGGGCTATGACGGCCATTGCAGCCGCCTGGGTGATGATGAAATCCAGGCGAAACTCGACGCCAATGAGCCTTATGTGATTCGTATGCGCGTACCCGACTCGGGGGAATGCGTCTTTCAGGACATGCTACGCGGCGAGGTGCGCATCGGTTGGGATAATGTGGACGACCAGGTGCTCCTGAAGTCCGACGGCTTTCCCACCTACCACCTGGCGAACGTGGTGGACGATCATCTCATGAAGATCAGCCACATTCTGCGGGGCGAGGAATGGATCAACTCCGCGCCGAAGCACCTTCTGCTCTATGAATATTTCGGCTGGGAAGCGCCGGAACTGTGCCACCTGCCGCTTTTGCGGAATCCGGACAAGTCGAAGTTGTCCAAACGCAAAAATCCGACGAGTATTTTCTATTATCGCCAGGCCGGAGTTTTGCCCGAGGCGCTGGTGAACTATCTCGGTCTCATGGGCTACACGCTGCCCAGCGGCGAAGAAATGTTCTCGCTCGAAGAAATGGTAGAGAGTTTTGACGTGAAGCGCATCAGCCTGGGCGGGCCGATTTTTGACGCCACAAAACTCTACTGGCTCAACGGGCGCTACCTGCGCGAAAAACAGTCGGCCAGCGAAATTCTGAACCGCATGCGGGAATGGATGGTGAACGACGAAAGCTGGCTGAAGATTCTCCCGCTGGTGCAGCCACGCATCGAAAAACTGTCGGACATCATTCCGCGGACGGCTTTCTTTTTCACCGACATGGTGGAATATGACGCCGCCGAACTCGTCCCCAACAAGTACAAGCTGCCCGAAGGCGGCGAAGTTTTTGGTTTGGGAGCAGACGCCGAACCGGGCATGATTACGTCATGCCTGCTCCAAGTGGTGCTCTGGGAAATGGAAAAGGTGCGGGAATGGAAGGTGGAAAATCTGCATAACGTCTTCAAGGCCATTTCCGAAAAGGAAGCCCTGAAAACCCGGGATCTGGTTGCGCCTTTTTTCCTGGCAATCACAGGAGCCAAACAGGCGCCTCCGCTCTTTGACAGCATGGAAATCCTGGGCAAGGACATGGTCTGTCGCCGCGTCCGCCACGCCCTGGACCAGTTGGAAGTCGCGCGGATGGGCCTGTCGAAAAAGAAAACGAAGGCCCTGGAAAAATACTATCAGCAGAGCTACGATCTGCCTGTATAATAGTGGAATCAGGAATCTTCTCCGAGGAGTTGCTTGCCAATGAAGCCTGAGTATCACCATCGCGAGAAAAAGGCCGGCGCCGTTTTTATCACGCTGCTGCTGGTGGGATGGTGCGCGCTATATTGGGCGAACCTGAACCTGGGTAATATCAGCATGAAGGGAAAACTGGACAGTGGCGAACTTTCCGGCGATGACGTGGGCGCGATTGTACCCGGTGCACTTGTGCCGGAAGACATGAATTTGATGGAGCATTCGATTCCCGTTTTTCATTTTCCCGACATGCCGCTTCCCCGTCTGGAGAGAATCCTGATTGAGAACTGGGAACTGGAACTGGTTTATCCCGAGGAAATGAGCGAAATGGTCCTGCCCGCGGGAAATCTCAGCGGAAAACCGCTGGCCGGTATTCTGCTGGAAATGCTTCAGCCAAAGGGATATGGATTTTTCCGCCAGGGAAACGCGGTTCACATTATACCGATGGACCTGCGGCATTCGGAAAAAACGATGGACGACAAGACGGAGCGTCAGTCCAGCAATCTGACCACGAATTTTCGGACCCAAGTCAGCAAGCCTTTGGAGTTATGGATCGGTGAGGATCCTTTGCTGTCGCTGAAGATTACCATCCAGCCGCTCTTTGGCGAAGAGATCGTTAATCCGGAAATGTCCATCGAACTGGAAGCGATGCGAAACCAGCAGACCTGGTTTTACCAGAAAATTGAAACCTACCTGGATCAGACGGGAAACCTGGAAGTAACGGGCCGGCAATATGTTTCCTGCCAGATAACTCCGACAAATCTTGAAGAAAATCAATGGGTCAACCTGAAACTGGGATTTAACTATGAAACAATATCAAATACGGATTAACCAACTGCCTTTTATTCTGGCACTTTGCACTTTGCTCCTTGGACGCCTGGGATACGCCCAGGACGATAAAAAATCGATGGTGCGAATCGCCTTGAGCGCGGAACCGGTGAAACGGGAATATGTGCTGGGTGAGCCGGTCGTAATGAAAGTCAAGATGCGCAACTGGCTGGGGCCGCGCGTTCTTCTTTCCACCAACCTGGACCTGAAGGCGGAGAGTACGATTTTGCGCATCATCAAAAAAGGCCGGCCCGGAGATATTTATCGCGCTTTTTACGAAGGCGCTGCACCACTCACGGAGAAAGAATATATGCTTGGCTATGGCCAGGCGATCCAGTCTCACTATACGGTTCTCTATGACAAGGATGACGAACAGGGCTTGGCCTTGGCGCAGCCCGGGCCATATCGTTTTCAACTCAATCAGGAAATCTACGCCCTGAATACCTATCTGCCGAATCCACTGCGCGAACGCAAGGTGGTGACGGACATTTCCGAAGAAATCACGGTGGTGGAACCGGACGGCCGAAACCGGGAAGCCTTTGAACTGCTGAAAAAGACACCCATCTGCTTTCGGGACTTGAATCGGCAGATTGCCTCGTACGCGTCGATCCATGTATTTCGAAAAGTCGTGCAGGAATATGGCGATACCGTTTACGCGCCTTACGCGGCCGACGCCATCGCTTCCTTTTACTGGTTTCTTGCTTCCGAAGATGTCTCTCAGCGAAAAACGGCCATCGAGATGCACCGGAAGGCGCTTGAGCGATATCCCGACTACATTTTTTATGATGAATTGAGCATGACGCTTTCAGAACTGCTGAGCCAGGATGGACAACTGAACGAAGCCGTTGCCGTTGCGAAAGAGGTGCTGGACCGTTCCATCGAGAATCTTTTTCTCTTTCGGAAATTTCGCGTCATGCGTGAAATTCGCGGGCTTCGCGGGAATCGCTTTAATCAGCTGATCAATATCTGCTGGCCCCTTTTCGATCCGACGGAACTGGCGGAAGCCTATGCCCAGATTTCCCTCGAGCGGGGAGAAGAGCAATAATGTCCGGCCGAATAGCGGTTGCCTTGAGCGGTGGTGTGGACAGCGCGGCGGCGGCTATGCTTCTGGACGAAAAGGGATGGACGGTCGAAGCGGTGCACCTGCGACTCTGGCCGAAAACCGAAGATGATCCCGCTTTGCAGGCAGAGGAAGATGCGGAAAGCGTTGCCAAGAGCCTGGGTATTCCCTTTCATCTTGTCGATCTGACTCCGGAATTTCAAAGCCGTGTCATTGAAACCTTTATCTGCGAATACCTGCGCGGGCGCACACCGAACCCTTGCGTGATCTGCAACCCCCGCATCAAGTTGGGGCGCCTTCTGGAATGGGCGATGGAGAAGGGTTACGACGGATTGGCCACGGGGCATTATGCCGAGATCGCCCGCAATGAAATGACCGACCGATGGGAACTCCGCAAAGGTTTGGATCCCGACAAGGATCAGTCCTACTACCTGCATCGCCTGAGCCAGGACCAGTTGGCCCGCTTCCATACTCCCCTCGCCAAAATGCATAAGGGCGATATTCGAAAATACGTAGCCGATGCCGGGCTGGATCTTCACGAAAAATCGGAAAGCCAGGAAATTTGTTTTATTCCCGATAATGACTATCGCCGCTTTCTGGAAGAGCGATCTGATGCCAGGGAACTGCCGCAAGCCGGGCCGATTCTGGATATGGACGGCAAGGAATTGGGCCGGCATCCGGGCATTCATCACTTCACTATCGGCCAACGCCGCGGCATCGGCCTCAGTGCGCCGGAGCCTTTGTATGTGGTGGCGCTGGATGTGGAACGCGAGGCCGTAATCGTGGGGAGCAAGGAAGACCTGCTGGCTTCGGAACTGGAAGCGGATGAAGTGGTTTGGAGTTCGATGGAGCCGACTTCGGAAGCTTTTCGCGGACGGGTCAAGGTGCGCTATCGCAGTCCGGCATTGCCCGCGACGATATATCCGGCCGCCGACGCAGCAAGCATGCGCATCGTTTTTGACGAAGCACTCCGCGCCATTACGCCGGGCCAGTCCGCCGTGGTTTATGACATGGATGATACCAAGGTATTGTGCGGCGGATTTATATCGGTCAATCCGGTTATGACAAAATAGCCAGCATCACGAAAAGTCTTCCAGATAATCAAGAATATCGCCGACATCAGGATCTTTATCGAGAAGCCCGGAGAAGTCTTCCTGCGTCTCCACGGCTTCCTTGGCCTTGTTGGACAGGTGCGAATCGCCCAGGAAAATGGCTCCGCGCATCTGGCCGTCCTGAAAGAGGAAGCGGTGATAGACGCCGTCCTTCTCCTCTTCGATTTCCGTATAGCTGCCGTCCGATGCCTGGACTTCGCCCACGCTGAACATATCCTTGCCCAGGACCTTGAGTGTGTTCGAGCGCGGCACTCCACCAAACTCGATATTTGCCCCCGCGGCGTTGCGGCCGGCAATGTCGCCCTGATACTGGGCCGGAGCCCAGATACCATACAACACGCCCTGGTGCTCGCAAACGTCACCGGCGGCATAGATATCGGAGTTCGATGTCTGCAGCAGGTCGTTGACGACGACGCCCTTCTCCACCTTTAGTCCGGCCTGACGCGCGAGAAAGCTGTTCGTGCGCACGCCGGTGGTGATGATGACGATTTCGGCGTCGATGAGTTCGTCCTGGTCCTTGATCTTGACGCCATGGGCCGCCTCATCGCCGACAATCTCTTCCACCTTGCTGGGAGAAATGATATTGATGCCCCGGGAAGCGGCATGATCGGCCAGGAGTTTTCCGGCCTTTTCATTGAGCTGACGCGGCAGCAGCCAGCCATAGCTTTCCAAGAGCGTTACCTCGGCTCCCTGGTCGGCTAGTGCCCCGGCGGTTTCCAGTCCCAAAATACCACCGCCGATAACGACGCACTGCTTGTCTTTGGGCGGAAGGCCCAGGATCGCGTCGCAATCGTCCTTGGTGCGGATGGTATAGACGCCCTTTTTCTGAGCGCCCGGTATGGGCGGCACAAAAGGATGGGCCCCAGTGGTCAGGATCAGGCGTTCGTATTCGATGGAGTCGCCATCGGCCGTCTTGACCTGATAGCCCTCGGCATCGATCTCGCGGATTGCCGTGTTCAGGCGCAGGTCGATATTTTTTTCCGCGTACCAATCCTCGGGATGGATGGGAAGATTCTTTTCCTTCACGTCCCCCGCCAGATAGCGGGTCAGGTTCAGGCGATAATAGGGCGGCTTGTCTTCGCGCTGGATCAGGATGATCTTTGCGTCATCGGACATGGTGCGCACGGCTTCGGCCGCGGCAAGCCCGGCAATGCCACCGCCCACGATGACGACAGTCTTCGCCGCTTCGCCCTCTTCGCCTTCCTCTTCCGATTCCTCCAGAGGTTCAAACTGGTCCTTGCTCGCTCCGCAACGGGGACATTCCTCCGGCGGCTCGGAACCGTCATGGATATAATTACAGACCATGCAGCGCCATTGTTTGGTTTCGCCCTTCTCCTCGGGCTTAACAGGTTGCTCTTCGTAGGCTTCGAAGTCTTCCTTCGGCGCACCGCAAACCGGGCATTCTTCGGGCGGTTCGTCGCCGCGATGCACATAACCGCAGACGCTGCAACGCCAGGCTTTGGTAGATTCACTGGTCATAATCATATCCTTTGAAACAAGATAGGAACCGGAACAGACGCGAAGGTCCGTTCCGGTTCAACTGATGATGCTTATGAGATAGGACGATCAGGAAATTTCCATGAACTTATCGCCCTTGACATTACAAATGGGGCAAATGTCGGGGGCTTCGCCGTAAACGGTATTGCCGCATACGGGGCAGACAAAGATCTTCTGGTCAGGCAGATCGTTTCCGGCCTTGACGGCTTCCAGTGCCATGGAATAAAGGCCATGGTGAATTTCTTCAACGGCCAGGGCGTTTTCGAAGGTCATGAGGGCCGCCTTGTTTTCTTCCTTCTTGGCTTCTTCCACAAAGCCCGGGTACATATTCTTGAATTCATGGCCTTCGCCTTCGATGGCTTCCTGCAGATTGTCTTCCGTGGTATTGATGCCACCCATCACACGCAAGTGAGCATGGGCATGCACCGTCTCAGCCTCGGCAGCAGCGCGAAACAGCTTCGCCACGTTGGGCTTGCCGTCTTTTTCAGCCTTGGCGGCAAAGGCAAGATATTTACGGTTGGCCTGGCTTTCGCCGGCAAAAGCATCCTGAAGATTGTCTTTAGTGGACATAGTTCGATTATTCCCTTCCATGAGAAAAATATAAGTACATGTACCTGAACCAGGACGGCCCGGACACATATTACTTCGTATGAGAAAGTAGTCTATCGGGCAAGGATGGGAAAGGCAAGGGATTTATTGAGAAAGGTTTTTGATAT
>CAYWYC010000199.1:0-9129 GCA_964462565.1 uncultured Candidatus Sumerlaeota bacterium
GCCCGCCGCTTCAGTTTCTTATTGACATAAAGGCCCCTAGTCTCTTAAATCGTTTAATGTGGTATGATTGAATCAGAAGCCGTTTTGGAATAATAAAACTCCGGCTCGAATCCACGCTGATCCAACGGGACTCCATGTTTTCCTGTTCCCGCACCTTAGACTATCGCTGGGAGGCCCCTCATGAAGAAGTTCAAGTTCCTTTCCCCTCTGTTGATGTATGCATTTATCCTTGCCCTGCTGATTTCCATGACCACCGGCTGCGCCAATGGCAAATGGTTCTGGCAGAAGAAAAAAAGCACGTCCGACGCCGATTATCCGCCGCCGGATATTATCCTGCCGCCGCCGGCTGATGTTTCACCGCTGCCGCCGGAGGGCGACACTTCGGAATTGCCGCCGGAAGGCGACTCGGCCAGCCTCTTCGACGGAAACCTGCGCGAAATCCGTCCCGTTGACGTGTCCGAAGATAATGTTGTCTCGGAATTACAGACGGTCTATTTCCCCTACGACAGCTACCAGCTCCTGCCCCAGGCCATGGAAAAACTGGAGCAGAACGCCAAATGGATCAAGGCCCATCCTGATATCCGAATCCAGATCGAGGGGCACTGCGACGAACGCGGTTCCAGTGAATATAACGTGAACCTGGGCAGCAAACGCGCCAGTCGCGTTCGCGAATACCTGGCCCGTCTCGGAGTGGATCCGAGCCGTGTTACCACTATTTCTTACGGGGAAGAACGCCCCGTGGATCCCGGTCACACGGAAGAAGCCTGGGCCAAGAATCGGCGCGCCCAGTTCCTGATCTACTGATACGGAAGAAACGCGGATCTGTTTATAAACGAGGCGAGGGGAAGCGCTGTCTCCCGCGCCTGGACCCAGAGACGAAACGAAATGGAGGAAAGCATGTATAGCCTGACAAGAAAACTCGCGGGAATCTTTCTTTTATCCGCCCTTGTGCTCACGGGCGCATGTGTGCAATCCCCGCCGGAGCTGAACGATATCTATGTGAAGATCAGCCAGATCAAGTTGGATATCGAAGAGATTAAAGACCAGCAGAAAGCCGCGGACAAAAAGAATGAATACGCGCTGGCCCAGATCGAGCAACGGCTGGAATCCCAGGAAACCACCCTGACCGCCATGCGATCCGACCTGGAACGCCAGATCGCCAGCATCGGTGGAAAACCGGCGCCCGATTCGATGGACGAGACCGACGAATCCGGCACAGAGGAATCCAGCGAAGCCGACAAGCTTTTGCGCAATGCCCAGGAGCAATACGCCCTCGGAAATTATGACACGGCCATCCAGATGTACGAGCAGTATCTCCGCGAATATCCCGACTCCGTAGCAGCGCCCGATGCCGCTCTACGCCTCGGAAGGATATATTACCAGCAGAGTGATTTTGAGAAGGCCCGGGAGACTTTTTCGATGATCCTGGAAGAATACCCTGCCAGCGACAAGATACCGCAGGTCTATCATTCGAAGGGCATTTGTGAAATCCAGATGCGCAAACTCGACGAGGCACGCGAAACGCTCGAAAAACTGCGGCAGACATACCCCGATTATGAACCCGAGCGCGTCCAGCAGCTGATGGATAATCATCTGTAATATTTTTCGGCTTGAAAGCATCTCAAACGGAGAAGGCCAGAACGGTCTTCTCCGTTTTTTTATATCGGGTTCTCAGTAATCCTCAATCAAACTGAGTCACAAATGATCGGGCGGGGCGCATCTTAACTTTTCGCATGGAATAATCAAATTCGATTACGATTGCGCGTGCGATTGCGATCTTTAGCCGCATAATCGGAAAAATTTCTCCATCCCAAATGTTCCGCGCCGCCGCGGCCCGGCGTTTCCATATAACGAATCGAGAGACGCACCCAATCAGGCCAGAGTGCTGTATAGGTCTTGCACCTTTTTGTGGTCTGCGATATATTTCTCTTCGTATTGAAATTCCCCCGTCGAGGTGACGCCATGACTCCTGAAAAACCGATGAATGTATTGCTGATTACGAGCGACCAGCACCGCTGGGACGCCTTGGGCAAGGAAAATTCGGTGCTGAAGACTCCGGCCCTGGACCGCCTGGCCGACGAAGGCATCCTCTTCAACAAGGCCTATACCTGCAACCCCGTGTGCACGCCCGCGCGTGTTTCCGTTCTCACCGGCCAATATCCGTCGCGTCATGGCTGCTATACTATCGGCACGAACCTGCCCTTTGAATATCCCACGGCTCCCCAGGCCATGAGCCGGGCCGGCTTTTTCACCTCGCTTATCGGCAAGGCCCACTTCCAGGCCTGCTGCAATGAGCCTATCGGCGATCCCGATAGTTTTGAGGCTCCGCCGAAAATTTTCGACCTCGATTATTTCGACCAGTGGACCGGGCCCTATTTCGGCTTCGATTATGTCCAGCTTGCCATCGACCACAGCAACCACGAAAATTCGCCCTCCATGCATTATGGCGCCTGGCTCCGCAAGCAGGGCGTCGAATCTTCAAAATATTTCGGCACCGGCGCTTATACGGACTGGGGAAAATGGGATCTGCCTGAGGAATATCATAACTCCCGCTGGACGGCCGACGAGACCATCACCGCCATTGACAAGGGACGCGAAAGCGGCCGGCCCTTTTTCATCTGGTCCAGCTTTCAGGACCCCCACAATCCCTGCGTGGCGCCCGAGCCATGGTGCGACATGTACGATCCCGCCGACATGCCGGAATATGCCTACCAGGAAGGCGAATACGAAGGCAAGCCGCCATTCTACAAGGGCGCCTACGAAGGCGAGGGCAAACTCTACGACGAAGAACTGGACGGCGAGAAAAACTGGTACTGCTTCAAGGGCCTCAAAATCATGACGCCGGAAGCGACCCGCCAGCTGGCGGCGGTATATTTCGGCATGGTCAGCCTCATGGATCACCATATCGGTCGCATCATCAAATACCTGGAAGACCAGAAACTTCTCGATTCCACGATTATCGTCTTCACCACAGACCACGGCGACTACCTCGGCAATCACGGCATCTGGTGGAAGGGACTGCCGACCTTTGACGATGCCCAGCGTATTCCTTTTCTGGTGCGCCATCCTGATTGCCAGACCCCCGGCAGCCGCAGCGAGGCCTTTCAGAGTCTCGTGGATATCGCCCAGACGGCCATGACGGCCATGGGTATGGAGCCGCCGGCGCTCATGCAGGGTGTGAACCAACTGGATGCCTGGAAAAACAGCGCCGCCCAGGCCCGCGACTGGGCCATGTGCGAATATCGCCCCACGGAAGGGCCCTTCATGCAGAAGACCTTTGTCCACGGCAAATGGAAACTCGCCCTCTACCACGACCGCGACTATGGCGAACTCTATGACATGGAAGCCGATCCCGACCAGTATAAAAACCTGTGGGACGATCCCGACTACGCGGAAAAGCGGTCCGAGTTGATTCAAAAATTTGTCTCGGCGGAAATGGAAAAAGACGGCGTGCTGCGTCCGCGCGTGGCCTGGGCGTAAAATGAAAAGAACCGGGGATCAGCCCGGTTCATGGATTGCGTAGAAGGTTGATTAGACTGGAGCTGAAGAGGGGACTCGAACCCCTGACCTGCGCATTACGAATGCGCTGCTCTACCAACTGAGCTACTTCAGCGCCACCTTGCCTGGGCCTTAGGCTCGCAGGCAGGCGAAAATTCCACCACAAAGCCCCCATTATGTCAAGCGAATTTCGATGCCAATTCTTTTGCCGGCCCTTTTTAGGGAAGGATATTTTGCCATGCGGATGCTGATGATCATGCAGCGCGGCAGGAAAAAGGCCAGCAGCCGCGTGCGGGGGTGGCAACTGGTGGAACCGCTTCGGGCCTGCGGCGTGGAAGTCCGGCATCTCTGCCTGGACGACTATCCCGGCGAGGGTGGCAGTCTCGGGCGCTGGTGGCGGCGGTGGCGCTTCCTGCGAAATTTACGCGCCTTGCAGGAATGGGCCAACGTCGTCTTTGCCCAGCGTCTGATCAAGCACAGGAGGCCCCTTCGCATTATCCTGAACACGCATCGGCCCCTCGTCTATGACTTTGACGATGCTCTCTTCGATCATCCCGTGGATGCCGATGGACAGTCGCTTTTCAAGGCGCAGGCTTCCGGCGCAGGCGATCCCGAATGGATGGCGCGGCAGCAGTGGTTTCTGCGCTTCGTCAAGCGCGCCGATTTGTGCAGCCTGACCCCCTCCTTGCTCGATTGGCTCAAGGAAAAATACCCCCGCAAAAAATACGTCGCCTATCTGGGGCCCGTCAACACAAGCCTCTACCGTCCCAATCCCAAGAGCCGCGAAAAATGTATCGGCTGGGTCGGAAGCCCTTCGACTGCTCCCTACCTGCGCGAGATCGAAGATCCCATCCACGCCATTCTGGATGAGCATCCCGATTGGAAATTTCTGGTCCTGGGCGCGCAGGAAAAACATATCGGCTGGAAAAATCCGCCCCGCGCGGAATATGTCGAATGGTCGATCGAGACGGAACCCGTGCAGCTCCAGCGCATGGCCATCGGCATCAACCCCCTGCCCGACAATACCTGGACCCGTGGCAAGGGCGCGTACAAGGTCCTTCAGTATATGGCCTCCGGAATCCCATCGGTCGCCAGCCCCGTCGGTGTGAATCGCGACCTGATGGAGGACGCCCAAAGCGGAATGCTTGCGCCCGATGCCGTCGCGTGGCATGATGCCCTTGCCGCGCTCATGACGCAGCCAGACAGGCGCGAAAAACTGGGCCGGGAAGCGCGCCGCCGCGCCGAGGAAAAGCACGCGATTCCTGTATGCGCGAAAAGCCTGGTTCAGGCCATTGAAGAAATCCGAAAAGGATAAGCCCCGGCAAGCATGGAAAAATACCCGACAGAAAAAGTCCCCTGCCCCCTTTGCGAATCGTGCGACTGCCGCCCCTGGCGCAAGTCTCCCGACCGCCTGCTGCATCGTCCCGAGCCGGCCTGGACCATTGTCGCCTGCCGGTCCTGCGGAACGCGCTACCTGAACCCGCGGCCCACGCTCGACAGCCTGCACCTGCATTATCCCGACCGTTATATCCCCTACCAGATCAACGAAAAAGCCGAAAGGCGCTTTCGATTTGCCGATCCTGACTTGCTCAGCCCCCTGGACCGCGCCTTTATGGAAGACATGCTCGGCTATGGCGCTTACGCAAAGAAGGGCGACCCCCATCCCGCGAAACCCTTCACCCCGGATTTTGACATGTCGCTTTCACCGCCGCCGCCCTTTCGCGAAGAAGGCGGTCGCCTGCTGGAAATCGGCTGCTCCCATGGGCTCTACCTGGAACGGGTTCGCGAACTCGGCTGGCAGGTGGAGGGTTTGGAGATGGACGAAGCCGCCGCTGAATATGCCCGGGAAAAGCGGGGGCTTGATGTACGGCAGGGCCTCTTTCAGCCAGGCATGTTTCCCGCCGACACATACGACGCTATGGCCATGTGGCAGGTGCTCGAGCATGTGCCCGATCCGCTGGAAACCTTGCGCGAGATCCGCCGCCTGATCCGGTCCGACGGCTGCCTCCTCATAGGCGTGCCCAATACGGACGGCCTCATTTCGGCGCTTACGGGCGGGGCTTATGCCTATCTCGACGCGCCACGCCATTTCACGCAGTTTACCCGCACGAGCCTGACCCGCTTTCTCGAAACGGCGGAATTCGAAGTCGAGTGGATGATCCATCCGGCCACCATGCGCGAGATGCTGCGATCCATGGCTTACCTGGCGGAAGGAATGGGCGCGAAAAAGATCGGGGACAAGATATGGGCCTCGCGGCGGAAAAAATGGATGCGCCGGCTCGAACGCGGCGGCGGACGTCTCCTGGCAAAATGGAAGCAGGGCAGTCGCATTACGGCACTGGCAAGGCCGAAGGTTTAGGCGTGGTTCTTGAGACGTTTCGGCTCGGGCAGTAGGGAAGGCGACAGCGCCACGACGGGAATCTGATTTTCGAGCGCCAGTTCCAAGGCTTCCTGCTGATCAAAGAAAAGGGCGTGTTCCGCGATTATCGCCAGGGCTCCCCCACCGGCCTTGGCAATGCTCCTGATCGTGCCGGGACCGATAACGGGAAAGTCGAAACGATAATCCTGACGCGGCTTGGGAACCTTGATCACGACAATGCCTCCGTTGGCAATGCGGCCGGCCCGGCGGATGGCTTCGTCCGTTCCTTCCAGTCCTTCCACGGCAACAACAGCCAGATCCTTGACGATAATGGTCTGCCCAATGTCCATCCCGGCAATCTGATGGGCCAGGGGCAGGCCGAATTCGATATCCTTATACTGCTCGCGCGTCGGTTCGCACCCCACGGTCAGCACGCCCTTCGCGGGCATGCATTCTCGCAAGAGCAAGGTCGAATCGAGCACCGTGATATTCTCGCGCGCCAACTCATCGACCACCGCGTTCAGCACCGTATCGGCCTTGCGGTTCACCAGCTTGCCCAGCAGTTTCAGGCTGCGCCGGTCAAAACCGCGATACCGCCAGATCGAATTGTGCTGCACGCGACCGCCCATAATCACGTGCTTGATACCTTCCTCATGCAATTTGTCGATAAATTTATTAAACTGTCCCAATTGGAGCCAGTGCAGGCGATCCACATAATCCGCCAGTTCGTCGGGTGTCATACCCTTGACGCCAAAGGCCGTAACGGGAATGCCCAGTTGCGCCGCCGCCTGGGCCAATAATATAGGAAAACGCCCCTCGAAAGCCATGATTCCGAGACGCGGGATGCCTTGCAGCATCAGGAGGGGATCTTGTTGCTTTTCCTCTGCGTTCATAACTAGAGAACTGTTAGCAAATCCCGCTGAAAGTGGCAAGGTTTTTATCCATGCCGTCGCACGCTGCCAGAAGCCCCGAGAGGAGGCGTTAGTATCTTGTCTGGTCATTTCTATTCCAATGCCGCACCGGCCAAACCCTCCCCATGCGGTACCTATTGGGCAATCAGCAGTTTTTCCATCTCCTGCATTTCATCGCGTAATTCCGCCGCCTTTTCAAAATCCAGGTCGCGGGCCGCCTTCATCATCGCGTCCTTCAATTCAGCCACGCGCTTTTCCATCTCCTTGCGCGAGCCGTAATGGTCGCTCGCCGAATCCGCCACCATGGGCAGGTCGGCATAGTCCTTCTCGTAAACCGTATCCAGAATCTGGCCGATATTTTTCTGGATGCCCCTGGGCGTGATGCCATGCTCCGCGTTATATTCCTCCTGCCGCTGCCGCCGACGTTCCACCTCTTCCACCACGGCGCGAATACTCTCCGTCTGGCGGTCGGCATAAAGGATTACCGTCCCCTCCACATGCCGTGCGGCGCGTCCGCAAATCTGGGTCAGCGATGTCTTGTTGCGCAGGAAGCCTTCCTTGTCCGCGTCCAGCACCCCCACCAGCGACACCTCCGGCAGGTCCAATCCCTCACGCAAAAGGTTCACCCCCACCAGCACGTCGAACACTCCGGACCGCAGGTCGCGGATGATTTCCGTGCGTTCGATGGTATCAATGTCGGAATGCAGATAGCGCACCTTCAGGTCCAGTTCCGTGTAATATTCGGTCAGGTCTTCGGCCATTTTCTTCGTAAGCGTCGTGATCAGGACCCGCTGCTTTTTCTCGACACGGGTACGCACTTCGCCCAGCAGATCCTCCACCTGTTCCGTGGCGGGACGCACCATGATCACCGGCTCCAGCAGGCCCGTGGGCCGGACAATCTGCTCGATCACCACGCCATGGCTTTGCTCGATCTCATATTCCTGGGGCGTGGCGGAAACGTAGAGCACATGTTTGAGGCGCTTGTTGAATTCGTCGTATTTCAGGGGCCGGTTGTCCAACGCTGAAGGCAGCCGGAAGCCATGGTCGATCAGCGTTTCCTTGCGCGAGCGGTCACCGTTATACATGGCGCGCACCTGGGGCAGGGTCACATGGCTCTCGTCGATAAACATGAGCCAGTCTTGCGGAAAATAATCGAGCAGCGTATAGGGCGGCTCTCCGGCGCGGCGGCCTTCCATGTGACGCGAGTAATTCTCGATGCCCGAGCAATGGCCAAGTTCCTGGAGCATCTCGATGTCAAAGCGCGTCCGCTGTTCCAGGCGCTGGGCTTCCACCAGTTTGTCCTCGTTGCGCAGCTGATCCAGACGGTCCGCCAGTTCGCTCTTGATGGCCTTCACGGCGCGCTCCATCTGATCCGCCGGGACCACGTATGGCGCCGCCGGAAAAATCGTCGCCTTGCTCAGGGGACGCAGCCGCGCGCCCGTCAGCGGATCGATCTCGCAGAGGCCCTCGATCTCGTCGCCAAAAAATTCCACCCGCAAAGCCTTCTTCTCATCATGGCCGCGATAGACATCCACCGTATCGCCCCGCACCCGAAAGGCCCCGCGCGCAAAGTCAATGTCATTGCGCTTGTACTGGATGTCCACCAGCTGCCGCAGAAAATCGTTCCGCTCGATCTCCTTGCCCAGCTCCAGTGGAATCATCATGTTGTGATATTCCTCGGGCGAGCCGATGCCATAGATGCAGGACACACTCGCCACCACGATCACGTCGGAGCGCTCCTGCAGCGAGCGCATGGTGGACAGGCGGACGCGGTCGAGTTCTTCGTTGATGTCGGCGTCTTTCTCAATATAAAGGTCGGTGCGTGGGATATAAGCCTCGGGCTGGTAATAGTCGTAATAGCTGACAAAATACTCGACGGCGTTGTTCGGAAAAAGGTCCTTGAACTCACGATAGAGTTGGGCGGCCAGGGTCTTGTTGTGGGACAATACCAGCGTGGGTCGGTTGAGTTGCTGGATCACGTGGGCCATGGTAAAGGTCTTGCCCGATCCGGTGACTCCCATGAGCACCTGCCGCTCGCGTCCATGCTGAAAGCCGCGCACAATTTCGCCGATGGCCCGGGGCTGGTCGCCGCTGGGCTGGTATTCCGAGACAATTTCAAAACGGTCGGGCAAAATAGTACTCCTGTAAAAGCCCCGCAGGTGCTTCATTTTCTAGCCAATAAGATACCTGAAATCTGCCCGGAAATCAACTGCGCCAAGTGAGAAAGCCACAGGCGCCCAAACCGTATCGCCACCATCCTGGTGGCAAGCGGAAAATGTCTTGATGAGCAAATATATTAGCCCCTAAGTCTTTGGCTTCTTTCACAAAACAAAGAAACTTTTTGGGTGCTCTTTGTAAGTT
>CAYWYC010000200.1:0-9115 GCA_964462565.1 uncultured Candidatus Sumerlaeota bacterium
GACGGCCCTTACGGGCCTTACTACAAACGAGAGTTCCCATGCCTGCAAAAATTATCTGTATATTTATGCTGGTATATAACATTGCAAATAAACAACATACAAAGAGCACCCAAAAGGTTTCTTTGTTTTTGTGAAAGAAGCCGGAGACCAAGGTGCTAAGCCCGGCTTGTAGTGAGCGACGTAAGTCGATGCCCTTTCCGCATGCAGGAATCTTACGCGACTCACGTCTTGATATTGGACAATCAATAATAAATTCAGCCAATGAACCAAGGAAAACTTTCTATGGCCGAAAGAAAAAACATTAAACATAGCCCATTCGCCGCCGATTTCCCGCGGTCAGTCCCGTGGCGCGGGGTGATAATCGCACTGTGCGCCTGCGGCCTGGCCCTTGCGCTGATTCCCTTTTCTGAAAGCGTCTGGCGCGCCGTTTATGCCACACTGCGCTCCGACTGGCTGCCCCTCGATGACTTCTGGTCCAGCGCCAAGCAACTGGCCGTGGGCAGCGTCATCATATCCATCTGCATCATCATCTGGGTTTTCGACAGGCCACGACGGCCCGCCATCATCGTCTTCCTGGTCGCGATTCTTTTTGCCGGAGGATTCAACCAGGTCCTCAAGCACAGCATCCGCCGCGCACGGCCCCAGTATTCCATTTTGCTGGAAGATAAAGAAAAACGTTGGATGGAAAAATACCTGGAAGAGCACCCGGGGGCTCCCATTATTGTCGAGGTCGGAGACCAGTGGTTGACTTTCACGCGGCATTTTCCCTTCGACAATCGCTTCGCTTCTTTTCCATCGGGCCACACGATCGCGGCCTTTGTGCTGGCGGCTTTTTTGTGCGCCCTGTATCCGCGTCTCAACTGGCTCTGGCTGCTCTGGGCGGCGGGGTGCGGCCTGGCGCGCGTGCGTTATCGGCAGCATTATCCCGAAGACATCCTCATGGGCGGCGGCCTGGGTTGGATCATCGCGCAATTTTTCTTCGCCTGGCCCTGGTTGGCCCGCTTTGGCGATAAAATCGCCCGCGCACTCTCCAGAAAAGCCGCATAAAGGCCCTTCTGCCTGCTTTTTGATATTCAGCCCGCATCATAGTTACATAGTTTGAACAAAAACTTGCCTTTTTTCGGGATGTGCTATTATAATGATAATTGGGAATGTTGGCTCCGGACCTTGTGTATGCACAAGCCGAAACCGATAATTCCAGAAGCAGTTTACATAAACCTTCAGCAAGGAATTTTATATGAACAATCATTTTACCAAGACATTTATCATCTTGATTACAGCCCTTTTGCTATCCATGGCAAGTATTCCGGTTCCGGCCCAGGCGCCCCCCCCGCCGCCGCCCATCGGGGGCGTTCCCGGCGGAGGACCCGGCGATGATGCCGAACTCCCCGATCAGGGACAGACCGATAATTTTGTCTATGAACGTTCGACGGAACATCCCGGGACCTACGTCGTTTATCCAAGCGGCGACAGCGACATGGAACCTTTTATCATCTCGGAAAACATGTTTCGCATCCACATGCGCAATGAGCGGCTCGATGACGCCAATCGTCTGAAATTCATGTCGGACTATCCCAAGATGGTCACGAGCATGTACGAAAACACCATGGAAAATCATTTTCCCGATAAATCGACGACTTACGACGACGCATTCGAGGAGCAGGTTCTGGTCGGCTCGGAAAGCGAGGGGGTCAACGCCCTGGTCAAGCAGGATCCGTCGCTGAATCCCTATGTGCAGATTATCCTGGAAGACGAGAACGGTGAGATTCACGAATACACGCTGTCCCGTAAGACCGCCGAGCGCATCCTTGGCAACAATCGGCTTTCCAACGATGACAAAATTCGCGCGCTGCGGACGCATCCCTTTCACCTGCCCCAGGAAGCCCGCCAGCAGTTTGACCAGCTGGACCAGCAGGAACTCTGGAATCTACTGGAAGAAGTATCTCCCGGTGTGAAAAAGCAGGAATTCGTGAAAATGACCCGCATATTCCGTGAGGAAGAAGCCAAGCGCGAAATGGCCCAGGCCGATCAGGGGAACAACGCTGCCCCCACACCCGAAGCCGAGACCGAATTGCGTCCCGAAACCACTCCTCTTGCTCCGGCCGCCACGGCGACGCCTCCGGCCGTCAGGTCAACGCCTTTGGCTGATGCCGATCAGGATGGCTTGGATGACGCGGCAAGCGGCATGAACTGGCCCTTTGCGGTAGCGGTTTTCGTGGGGCTTGTCGTGGCGATCGTGGTTTTTGTTCAGCTGGGACGTCGCCGCAGCTGATCTCCAGGCGACGGCCTGCTGTCCCGGTAAGGGCATCATATTATTGGAGCGATTTTGCGACAAAGATCGGAATTGCCTGCATGCGCTATGCCTTCATGTCCTTTTCCACACCCCGGGCCAGCCTGGATGAGATGATCGAAATTGCCCGGCGCTATGGGTATTCGGGCATTGAGCCGCGCATCCAGGCCAACCATGCGCACCAGATTGAATTTGACGCCTCTCCCCGCTTCCGGCTGGAAGTCCGCGAAAAGGCCATGCTCAATGAAGTCGCCATTTGCTGCGTGGCCACGTCCTGCACGTTTTCCGACCCTGAGAACAATTCCGAAATGATCGACGACGCCAAGCGGGCCATTGACCTGACCTCAGACATCGGGGCTCTTTGTGTGCGGGTTTTCGGCGGGGCCATTCCCGAAAAACTCAATCAGGAGCAATGTCTGGAACTGATCACCCTCTCCCTGCAAAGCCTGGCGACCCATGCGGCATCGCGCGCCGTTACCGTCTGCCTGGAAACCCATGACGACTGGTGCGATCCCAGACGCGTGGCCGAGATCATGCGGCGCGTCGGCCATCCCAATATCGCCGTCAACTGGGACATCATGCATCCCGTGCGCAAGGGTTTTGCCACGATCGAGGAATCTTTCACGCTGCTTCGTCCCTGGATTCGGCATCTTCACGTGCATGATGGCGTTTCCCATGCAGATCGTCCCGGTGTCCGTTACACGCCGATAGGCGAAGGCGAAATCGACCACCTCCAAGCCATCGAGCTGCTCCAAGCCGCCGAATATCAGGGCTTTATCAGCGGAGAATGGATCCACTATTGCCCCTGGGAAGAGCACCTTCCCCGTGAAATCGCCCAATTGCGGGATTACGAAAAAAAGGCCGCCATGGAGTAATCCTCCTTAATCTAATCTTGTTGCCATAAAAATCCTCGCTTTTCATTTGACATGTTGATGCAGGATTGATAATTTTGCAAGTCTGTCTTGGCGTCTTTTTGGCGGGATGGGACGTCTTTATTCCGCGGTAGCATGCTCAGATTGTGGTGGTTTGGGCTCGATTGCTGTCCCTATAAGACTTGCATAATCAACCCGCTAAATCGCCCGCTCTTTGCGGGAAAGGATATGGAATAACTATGCTCGATTTAGCAACAATAAGCACCCGATTCGCGGGTTTTATGGCGACGGCGGCCCAGGCAAAACCGGCACCCGATGATTCCGGCAATTCCGGAGGCCCCCAACAGTTGTTCTTTATGTTGGCTGTCATGGCTTTTGCCCTGTGGTTTATCGTACTGCGTCCCCAGAAAAAAGAAAAAGAAGAACGCCGCAAGCAACTGGACGCCCTGAAAAAGGGTGACAAGGTGATCTCGATTGGGGGGATTCACGGCAAAATCGCGGATATTGACACCAATCAGAACATTATTACTGTGGAAGTGGCGCCCAAGTGCCAGATGAAATTCAGCAAGGCCGCGATCCAGACGGTGAACCCGAAGGCCCAGAGCCAGCAGGAAGCCAAGAAGGAAGCCGCCAAGGCCGACGAAGAAGAAAAGGGCCAATTGGGCGGCGGCTCAAAGAAATAACGCATTACTAACAAAGGTGTAACATTCAGGGAGAATAGTCCCTCGGAACCGTCCGAAAGCGGTTCCTTCGAACTATAAAGGGATTGCCCGACAAAAAGAACAGCCGGGCCTTGAAAGGATGAACGATGCAACGCGAGAGCAATTGGCGGTATTATTTCATTATAGCCGTTACGGTTTTATGCCTGTTTTTTATTTTTCCCACGGCGCGCTATGTGACCTATGTCTTTACCAAGGCCATGCCAACCCAGGCGGATTATACAAGCGACGGCCAGCTGAATGCCGAAGCTTATAATGAGGCGATTGAGGAATATGACGACAGCAAGGCCAAGCTCCAGCGCGAAGCGATCAAACTGGGTCTGGACCTGATTGGTGGCGTCGATGCCCTTATCCGTGTGGATATGGAGAAAATGAAGACCAAAAAACTGGCTTCGCTGCGTGAGCAATTGAATTCGGTGCTTCGCCAGAACCGGATCGGCGCGCGATTGACCATGAATGACGCTCGCAACGCGTTGATCCTGAAGGTGGACGATAAAGCCGACGCCCGCCAGGCTTCGAACGTTCTGAGCGATTGGTTCGGCAGCTCGCGCTCCTGGTTTCAGCCGATCAACGAGCAGCAGTTTTTCGCCTCAGGTGAAGCCACCCTGCGCATGCGCGATGACGTCTTTCGCTCGGAAGTGCGCGATTCCATTGAAACCGCTGAAAAGATTATCCGCGACCGCGTGGACGAATTTGGCGTGACCCAGCCCTCCGTTTCTTTGCAGTCCGGGGCGGAAGGCGTTAACGGGATTCGCGTACAGGTTCCCGGCGAGCGCGATCCGGAATATGTGATCGATCAGATTATCAAGCCCGCCCAGCTGGAGTTCTACGCCCTGCATGATGAAAACGAAACGAAGGTGCAGCAGCTATTCGAAATGCGAGAAGTAGAAGGTCCTCATGGCGATATGGTGGAAGACTGGGTGCTCAAGGAAGGCGCGAAGCTTCCCACCGGCTACAAAGCCATGGAAGGCGAACGCGTTATACGCGATGAAACCACCCCCCGCACCGAAAAGATCATGTATATCGTCAAGAGTGATCCCGTGATGACGGGTACGAACCTGAACAATGCCTATGTGCAGCAGAATCCGGCCTCTTTGACCAATCCGATTTCGGTCGGCATTACTTTTAACCACGCCGGCGCCCGTGAATTCAAGCAGGTGACGCAGGAATATCTGCAAAAGCGCGTGGCTATCGCGCTGGACAACAAGATTTATTCGGCCCCTGTGGTGCAATCGGTGATTCCCAACGGCCAGGCCGTTATCGAGGGTAATTTCAACCCCGAAGAAGCCCGCGACCTGGCGTTGGTGTTGAAGGCCGGCGCCCTGCCTGCCGACCTGATGCCCGACCAGAGCCGCGCCGTTGGTCCGACCCTCGGCGAAGAATCAATCACCGAAAGTCTCAAGGCCCTGGCCCTGGGCGCGGCGGTTATCGCCGTTTTCATGATTATCTACTATGGCACGGCCGGTTTCATCGCCATTATCGCCCTGATCCTGAACGTGCTCGTCATTCTTGCCTGCCTCGACCTTTTCAACGCCACCCTGACCCTGTCCGGTATCGGTGGTATTATCCTGACCCTGGGCATGGCCGTGGACGCCAATGTGCTGATTTATGAACGTATCCGTGAGGAAATGCGCAATGGTCGTGAATTGGGCGCTGCCATCCGCGGCGGTTTTGGACGGGCCTTTTCCGTTATTTTCGACTCAAACCTGACCACCCTGCTCGCGGCCTTCGTGCTCTTGCAGTTTGGTGAAGGTTCCGTTCAGGGCTTTGCCCTGACCATGGCATTCGGTCTTCTGGCCAACCTTTTCACGGGCCTGACCGTTACCTATTCGCTTTGCGCCTTGTGGTTTCGTTGGCGCGGCAAACTCAGCCTGGGCAAACTGGCCTTTTTCAGGAACACCCATTTCAACTTTATCGGCATCCGCAAGGCTTCCTTCACCCTGTCGGCGATCATGATTATCGGCAGCATCGCATATCTTGGCGTGAATCGTGGCCCCCAGATGGCGGTGGACTTTGAGGGTGGCGTCATGAGTGATGTTCGCCTGGCAAATTCCACGGAAAACGAAACCGAACGATTGATGCAAATTCTCCCCGGTGGACAGGCCAAGGTCCAGAAGGTAACCGGTAGCCAAAACGACTACCTGGTGCGTCTGGCCGAACAGGAAAGGCCCGAAGGCTCCGATGCCTCCAGCGATGTGGAATATACCAAACAGCTCGTGCGCGACCTTATCGTCGAAGAATACGGTGCTGAAAACGTGAACATCCTTGGAACAACCAGCGTCAGCCGGGAAGTGGGTCAGGAGTTCCAGCAGATCGCCCTGATTGTGGTGATCTCGGCGTCTTTCTGTATCCTGCTCTACCTGTGGTTCCGCTTCGAATTTGTTTTCGGCGTGGCGGCCGTTATCGCCCTGGTCCACGACCTGACAATTACCCTGGGCCTGATCACGCTGCTGCAGGTGCAGATCAGCCTCGACATTGTATCGGCCTTGCTGATCTTGTTGGGTTTCTCGGTGAACGATACCATTGTGATCTTCGACCGGGTGCGTGAAAACAGCAACAGCATGTACGGCAAGACGTTCAAGGAAATTTGTAACAGCGCCATGAACAACACCCTGAGTCGAACGATTATTACGACGGGTACGACGGTGGGCGTAATGCTGATCATGTTCTTCTTCGGCGGTCACAGCTTGCAGCCTTTTGCCCTGACGCTGATTATCGGTGGTCTCATTGGTACCTATTCGTCGGACTTCCTGGCTACGCCGCTCATTTACTGGTGGAACGAACGCAACCAGGGCCGCCTGATGGCGCATCTGGAACGCAAGGGCGCGACCATGGACAGTGAGGCGCAGGCTGGCTCTCCGGCCATGGCTGCTCCTGCAGAAGGACCGGCCGAAGGCCCTGCTGGTGGAACCCAGGCAAACCGCCCCCGTCGCGGACGCCGCTAGGGCGATCAATACCGGCGCGGGCCGCCCTGAGGCTTTGTCCCCAGGCAAATTGGCATCTGCCCAGGCGCCGCAAAGATATCTTACCTTTTATGGGAGGGAATTGTGAAAGAATATACCGCAGAAAACGTTCGGAATGTGATCTTTATGGGCCATTCCGGTACCGGCAAATCGACCCTTGGCGAGGCCATGCTTTTTGCCAACAAAAATATCGAACGCATGGGAAAGACCGAAGACGGCAACCTGACTTCGGACTATGATCCGGAAGAAGTGAAGCGTCAGATGTCGATCAACGCGTCGCTCCTGCCCGTGGAGACCAAGACGATCAAGGTCAATGTTCTGGACTGCCCCGGCAGCCGGGACTTCGTCGGTGAAATTCTGGGCTGCGCCCATGTGGCCGAAGGTGGCATTATCTTTGTGGACGCCACCTCGGGCATCCAGGTGGGTACGGAACTGGCCTACGAGTGGGCCGATGATATGGAACTGCCTGCGGCGGTTTTTATCAATAAACTGGACAAGGAAAACGCCAAGTTTCAGGAAACGCTTGACGCGCTGACCGAGACTTTCGGCAAGAACGCCGTGGCCCTCACCCTGCCCATCGGCCTCGAAGCCGACCTGAAGGGCGTGGCTGACATTATCGCCGGCAAGGCCTATGATGAATCGGACGGCAAAACCACTAACATGGACATGCCCGCCGACGTCAAGGAACAGGCCGAAGCCCTGCGCGAAAGCATCATTGAAGCCGCCGCCGAGGGTGACGAAGCCCTCATGGAAAAATATTTCGAAGAAGGCACCCTGAGCGACGAGGAAGTGGCTACGGGTCTGAAGAAGGCCTTCATGGAACGCACCTTTATCCCCGTCTTTTGCGGCGCGGCCAGCCAGGGCATCGGTGTGAAGCCTCTCATGGATTTCCTCGCCAATTCTTTCCCCACACCCCTGGAAGATGCCGGTCTCAAACTAAAGGGTGAAGAAGACAAGATGCAGAAGGTTGATCCCGACGGTCCTTTCAGTGCCTTTGTCTTTCGCACTGTTTCCGATGACTTCGCCGGTCGCCTGACTTTCTTCAAGGTCATGACCGGCCAGATGACCGCCGCCATGCCCTTGCACAATAATACCAAGGATGCCGGTGAGAAGGTTTCGCATATCCTGACCGTGGTTGGCAAGAAGCAGGAAGAAGTGGCCCATATCAATGCCGGCGATATTGGCGTTGTGGCCAAGCTTACCAGCACATCCACCAACGACACCCTGGCCGATCCCAAAAACAAGATCGAATACGAGCCGACCCACTATCCCCAGCGCTCCTCGAAGAAGGCGGTCCGCGCCAAGTCCTCCCAGGACGAAGACAAGATCGGCGTGGGTATGCACTCTCTGATGGAACAGGATCCGACGCTGCATTTCGAGCGCGACCCCGAGACCCAGCAGTCCGTGCTCTCCGGTATGGGCGAGCAGCATATCGACATCGCCATCAGCCGCCTGAAGGCCAAGACCAAGGTGGAAGTGGACCTGGAACAGCCCCGCATTCGTTACCGCGAAACGGTGACCAAACTGGCCGATGGCAAATACCGTCACAAAAAGCAGTCTGGCGGTCGCGGTCAGTTCGCCGAAGTGTTCATGCGCGTTTCTCCCTCGGAAGAGGAAGACTATGAATTCAAATGGTCCGTCTTTGGCGGCGCCATTCCGACCAACTTTCAGTCCGCCGTGGACAAGGGCGCGCAGCAGGCCATGGAAAAGGGCATCCTCGCCGGAAACCGTGTGGTGGGCGTGCTTGTCGATTGCTACGATGGTAAGCATCACCCCGTGGACTCCTCCGATATGGCCTTCCAGATCGCCTCGTCCATGTGCTTCCGCCAGACAGCGCTCGAAGCCGGCCCCATCATTCTGGAGCCGATCATGAACGTAGTCACCACCGTACCCGAGGCTAACATGGGCGACGTCATGGGTGACGTCAGCCAGCGCCGCGGCAAGATTCAGGGCCAGGAAACCAAGGGCAAGAAGGTGATCGTTCGCGCCCAGATTCCCGAGTCCGAAATGGGTACCTACGCCCAAAACCTGCGCTCCATGAGTGGCGGCCGGGGAAGTTTCGAGATGGAATTTTCCCACTACGACCCCGTCCCCCACGACGTGCAGCAGAAGATCATCGCCGAGTCCAAGCAGGAGGAAGAAGAATAATTCAGGCCCGAGCCTTGTCCCGGCGAATGCGTTTCGAGCGGGACAAGGCAGGCCTTATTCTGCTCAACTTCAAATTTATGTTTCGGAAGGCCGCCCTTCTCAAGGACGGCCTTCTCTTCGTTT
>CAYWYC010000201.1:0-8959 GCA_964462565.1 uncultured Candidatus Sumerlaeota bacterium
GGATAGCGATGGCCTTCTATTTCAGCCTGAAAATTATAAGGCGCTGATAAAGAAGCACTTAAGCAAATTTGTCGCTTTTGGCACACCCCTTGCGTATATGGAGCCTGGCGGGAAGAGAGCGTCCGAGCCGGACTCGGCGGAGGTACTTCTCGCTTGTTCTTGTTCAGAAAGAAGCCGGCTATGCCGGGACGATTGCCAAGCAACTTCTTTCTTGCAGTAATTGCGGCCCGGCCCTGGGGTTCGATTGGGATCCGGGTCTTCAGGGGGGACACGACTTACTACATAGAGTAAGTGGCGTTGATCATTCGGGAGGATGATTTTTTAAGACGGGCGCGGTATCGGGGAGATTTCCAGCGATGCCTTCACATTATGCCCCTTCCTGGTACTGGGGAGAATCAGGAAAGAGAGACGGCAGAAGTGTGATTCTGGATGGTACCGCGTCCGACGCCCCAGTCAGCAACCCCAAGAAGCATTATCCAGCAGTGTTTGCTCCAACATAGAAGATGTTTCGTCTCCTTTCTCGAAAACAATCCCGCCTTTGCCAGGGGCGGGATTGTTTTTATTGAGTAAAGATTCGAAGCAGGGGATCAGGGCCGGGCGCGATAATCGGGGACCCATTCGTGGGAGCCGTCGTCGTATTCGACACGCATTTGTCTTTCGCCGGTAAAGCGGTTTTCGCGTAATTGGGTGCCCTGGTATTTCCATCGGCTGAGCCATCCGCCCGCCAGGGCCAGGATGATAAAAATAATCAGAACAATCAGCCCGCTGTTTTTTCCATTTTTTGCCATAATCTGTCCGCTTTATGGGAATGTGCTGCCTAGAGATCTTTGAGCAGGGCGTTGTGAGAGGATTCTTCTCGCAGTTTTCGAAACTCGTCCAGAGCCTTGGATATCTGGTCGATGGCCGCGGACGAAGCAATCGGGATGTCCTCGGAGCCCGTTGTATCCAGCAGGTGCATCACCTTATCTATCGTCAAGTCGCAGGTTTCACGGCCCGGCTGGTATGCCGTTTCGTCGCTTTCGTCCCGATGGGTTTCCGAAAGAATATGCGCCTTCACCAGATCATAAAGCACGGCATTCACCAGCCGCACCGGGGTTTCCATCTGTTTGGATATATCGTCGGCCGTGGGGGGAGGCTTGAGTTCTTCGAATCTTTTTACACAATAATGGGCAACGGCCAGGGCCACAAGCCGCCGGAAAGCAGGACGTACATTCTGGCAACCCGGCTCAAACTCGTAAGTATCCACATTCTGATAAGCAAAGGCCAGTTCTCCCCCGTACAAGACGATAAACCAGCTGGCCTGGAGCCAGACCAGAAAGAAAGGCAAGGCCGCAAAACTGCCATAGATCGCGCTGTAGCGGGTTACGCCGATCTGGGAGCGCAAATAGATGATCTGAACCAGTTGAAAGAGCACCCCCGCCGCTATTCCCCCGATAATGCCCGAAGACAGACGTACTTTTGTATTGGGCATAAAAAGATAGGTGAAAGTGAACATGCCCCAGAGCAGACTCAGGGGCAGGATGCGCATGGCGGCAAAAACCAGGCTGCCCAGCCAACCCCACAACTCCAGCCGTTCCACAAAGCCTTCCACCTTGCTCGTGATCAAGACGGTCATACTGCTCGCGATCAAAAGCAGGAAGGGGCAGAGGATCGTAAAGGCCACATAATCGCTGAATTTTCGCCCCAGACTTCGGCTTTTTTTCACCCCCCAGATGGCATTGAAGGACTTCTCTATATTTCCCAGGACCTTAATGAGCGTCCAGAACAATATCATCACACCAATACCCGCAACGACCCCACCGCTCACATTCTGTAGCAGATTATTGGCAAACTTGATAATCTGATCCACCACATTGATGCTTTCTCCGCCCATTTTGAGGGTTTCCGCACCGGGCTTATTTTCTGCGGTCAGGCTGACGGAAGTGGTATCGTCTTCCGTTTGGGGGGCCTGGGAATCTTCTTGCTTATCGGAATCCATTTCGCCGGTTTCGATCTCGCTTTTCCCCAGATCCTCTTCCTTCACGGCAATTTCAAGCCCCTTGGTTTTTTCGCGGATAGCCGTTTCCAACTTCTGTTCCAGGCCAAAGCCTTTCGCTACCCCAAAGAGCATGGCAAAAATCGGCACAATCGACAGAAGCGTATAAAAGGTCAGAGCCGACGCGCGCAGGATGCATCCGTCGCGATCGAACTCCCGAAAGGAAAGGATAATAATACGGATTACGCGAAACCAGAAAGACCGCTTCGGGTCGAGATCGGACAGACGGAAGTTCCACAGGTCACGAGTCAGAAAATGGATAAGATTTTTGATTTTTTTCATGGGCCGCGGACCATCCATTGCAATCAGGTTCCGTCCCCTGATGGGGAGGAACAAAGAATGATTCTCGAAAAACTCTCTCAAAGAGAAAAATACGGACTTGGAGGAGTAAAGTCAAGTGCTTTGAATTCAGGCAATCGAAACAATTATTGAAAAAAAAGCCCTGAAAAGCTCGATTTAACAAAGGATGATTCCGATAAGACTCTTGTAGGGCGCAAGATGATGGACCAAGGAGCAATGCACATGAACACAGCGAAATCCCAGATTCCCCCCAATTTAGCCATCCAGTATTGCCAGTTTTGTGGCACACGCGTCAGCGAGCCAGTTTGCAGCTGCGGGGCGCGTTTTCATTATTCCCATTCGCTGGGTTATTTTTTGACCCGCTTTTTGGGGCTCGGATATCAGGTGTTCCAGCAAATCAAGTTTGAACAAGAGGGCTATGCCCGGTACGCAACGCCCTCTATCTACGAATACCGCTTCGGCCGCACCTGGGAAGAATGGGTGCATCATATACAGTCCGCCCAGGTTTTTCCCGGCCTGCAGAGCCGCAAAGCCTCCTGACGCCCATTTTTAAAAGACTTTTATCAATCGCACGTGCAATCGTGAATGGTTTCGCTTGAAGATGGTCACGCCACTTACGTGGCTTACTACGAGCCGGGCTGGATGCTTTTTTTCTGACCTCCTGATGCCTAGTGCCTGGTGCCTTCCTGAAGCAACTGAATTCGTAAGCCCGTCTGGAGATACATTCTCAATACCAAACTTGTGGCAACGGCGCACAAAAAAACCGCCCGAAGATTTGTTTTGCTTCGGGCGGCTGCTTTTTTCAGGCTATTGGGCTGATGCTATTTGCTTTCTTTCAGGCGGCGTTTCAGCGCTTCGAGTTCGTTGCGGACTTCCCAGGGGACGCGCGGTCCGAGTTTGTCGAAAAACTTGCCAATTCCGTCAGCCTCCATCAGCCAGTCTTCCAGGTCCACCTTGAACAACTCTCCCATGTCGGCATCAGAAATATCGAGATCGGTCATGTCAAAGGCGTCCTTGGTGGGCAGGTAGCCGATGGGCGATTCCTGGGCCTTGCCTTCGCCGTTGGCGCGCGCCAGGATCCATTCCAGCACACGCAGGTTTTCGCCGAATCCGGGCCACAGGAACTTGCCGTCGTCGCCCTTGCGGAACCAGTTGACGTGGAAAACCTTGGGGGGATGCTTCACTTCGCGGCCCATTCTGATCCAGTGTTTGAAATAGTCGGCCATGTTGTATCCGCAGAAGGGCAGCATGGCAAAGGGGTCGCGCCGGATTTCGCCCTGTTTGCCGTATTGGGCGGCGGTACGTTCCGAGGCCATTCCCGCGCCGACGAATACGCCGTGGTTCCAGCTGAAGGCTTCGTAAACGAGGGGGGCCAGTTTTTCACGGCGACCGCCGAAGATGAAGGCGCTGATGGGAACCCCGTGGTGATGTTCGGTGCGGTGCGTGGCGGAGGGGCAATTCTGGAGCGGCGCGGTGAAGCGGCTGTTGGGATGGGCGCCGGGGATTTCCTTGCCGTTTTCGTCCTTCATGCCCGGCTTCCACGGACGCCCCAGCCAATCCTGGGCCGGTTGCGGGGCTTCGCCGTCGCCATCTTCCCACCACACGGTTCCGTCGTCGCCCAGGACCACGTTCGTGAAGATCGTACCTTCCTGGACGGTCTGGACGGCATTGGGGTTGCTTTTGGTATTGGTACCGGGGGCCACGCCGAAAAATCCGGCTTCCGGGTTGATGGCCCAGAGGCGGCCGTCCGTATCGGGCCGAATCCAGGCAATGTCATCGCCCACGGTCCAGATGCGGTAGCCCTTGCTTTTGAGTCCTTCCGGCGGAATAAGCATGGCCAGGTTGGTTTTTCCGCAGGCGCTGGGAAAGGCGGCGGCCACATAATCCACATAGCCATTGGGCCGTTCGATGCCCAGAATAAGCATGTGTTCGGCGAGCCAACCTTCTTCCCTGGCCAGATAGCTGGCGATACGCAGGGCCAGGCACTTCTTGCCCAAGAGCACGTTTCCGCCGTAGCCCGAGTTGACGGACCAGATCGTGTTGTCTTCGGGAAAATGCATGATGCGGCGTTTTTCCGGATCGCGATCGGCCTTGGCGTGGAGACAGCGGGTAAAGTCATCGCTGCGGCCCAGCGTATTCAGAACATCCTGTCCGGCGCGCGTCATGATCAGCATGTTCAGCACGACATAAATGCTGTCGGTCAGTTCCACGCCGATCTTGCTGAAGGGAGAGCCCACGGGTCCCATGGAAAAGGGCACCACATACATGGTGCGGCCCTGCATGGCTCCGCGAAAATAGTTGGCGGCTTCCAGATAGGCCTCTTCCGGGGCCTTCCAATTGTTAGTGGCTCCGGCGTCCTGCTCGCGACGGGTGCAGATAAAAGTCTTGTCTTCCACGCGCGCCACGTCCAGGGGGTCGGTGCGGTGGTAGTAGCAACCGGGCAATTTTTCCTGGTCGAGTTCAAAGATTTCGCCTGTCTTGCAGGCTTCGGCGCGCAATTGGTCGCGTTGCGCGTCGGAACCGTCTATCCAGACGACTTCGTCGGGCAGACAGAGGGCGACCATTTCATCGATCCAGTTAATCAGATGCCGATTGTTGGTCAGATTGGTTTCTATGGTTGGCATTTTGCCACCTCGCTTTCAGATATGATCATAAGATCATGATTACATTGCACAGGGATTGGCTCATGTTGACTTGAGACAAGGTGATGGGCACAGGCCTCCCCACCCCCAGTGAATACTTGAGCAAATATTTTTTAACATTAATGTTTTTTGAATTTGAATCACAAAATAGGTCTTGTGTTTGAAAAGTCAACAAGCCAGTATTGTGGCCGCATTATGCGAATTAAAAACGCTCTTGTCAAGCCTTATTATTACTTGGCATACGCTTTTTATTATGGCTGTTCGAGGAGATCAGCGGCGATGAAAGACGGGAACCGGCTGTCCCGGATAGACCTGATCCTGGTGGACCTGGACGTAGGGAAAGCGGCCGCTTCGTTGTAATTCTTTCAGGTGAAGAAAATGGGGAATGGAAATAATCCACTCGGGCTGATAATTTTCCAGCGTATCAATGACCCATTTTTGCGTGCCGTTTTCGGGATAATCATCGGAGTGTGTACCCGTATATGACTCCATATCGGCTTTGCGGTATTGGTATATGGAATCGGTATTGATCCCGCTGCTGTCCAGAATCCGGTATTCCAGCAGGGCCCAGGAAAGGGCCCCCACTTCGCCGGTGAGGATGTTCTGTCCGGGCTGGCCGTTTTGCCGAACCCATTGGGCCACGCTGAGATAGCTGAGTTCATTGGCCACGAGCGCCTTGGGCCAGCTATCGGCCCCGCGGAAAATATAAAGGCCGTGGGAGATGGTGAAGCCGATAATGATAATTGCCGCAAAGGTTGCCTGGTAGGAAGCTGTTGTTTTGCTTTGCTTATCGGCAGCCCCGATCTTTTTCGCCAGCAGCTCGCAAACGCCCCAGATTCCATAAGCGCTGATCCACCCGAAAACCGCCAGTGCCGGCGCCAGATACCAGCGAAAGAGCATGATGCCCGATATGGCAAAGCCAAACAGCATGCCCCCCATCCACAGCAGCAGCAAGAGGCCTCGGCTTTTCCGCAGGATCATAAAAACAAGCCCTGCCAGAAAAAACACCAGCAGCCAGCGATGCAGATGCACGCCGGGCATGTCGGAAAGCGTTCCGAAAAAGTATTGCAGGATGGTCAGGGCATTTTCGTCGAAACCGCGCGCGTGGATGACCTGCTTGGCGGCCACGGAATGGGGCGCGTAGGAGCCAAAGGTGACCAGGGCGTAAAGGATCCAGGGCAACTGGAGCAGGACCATGCATCCGGGCGCAAGCAAAGCCCGTTTCCATTCCTGGCGGCGGTCTTTGTCCAGGAGCATTTCCCCGCCAATCCAGGCAAAGATAAGCAGACTCAGCGCCCAGCCGTCATAGCGCGTCAGCGTGGCCAGACCGGCCAGGATGCCCGCGAGCCAGTAGCGCCGATCCAGCGTGGCCCATAGCGCCCCGATGCAGAAGCCCGTATAGAGCATGGTTTCCATTCCGGAAATCTGCACCATGACCCACTGCGGCAAAAAGGCCAGAACGGGAATCCAGAGGATTGCACCGAAGGGCGGCAAGCTTTCTTTCTTATTGGATAGGGATATATTTTGAAAAATCAGGTTCCCCAAAAAGAGGGCCATAAAGGCTCCAAGAACGGAAAGCCACAGGGCCATGGCGGGACAGGAAAAGCCCAGCCGACGCGCGCCTGCCAGCAGCAGCGTGAAGAGTGGCGTACTCGTGCCCAGGATCGGCCCGTCGGCTTCGTTAAAGACAAAACCTTTTCCGGCGGCCAGGTTTTCGGCATAGCGAAAGGTGATATAGGCGTCATCCACCAGGGCCGGGCCAAAAACGCGCAATGGCAATATGGCGAAGAAGGCGCAGACCAGAACGATGAGCGATTGCCGGATTGCCCGGCTGCGCAGATGGTCGGCGGAAAGCGGCTCAGACATCGCGTTCCTCTCGCTGATGTTCGCGCTGCCAGGCCATGATAATATGATTGAGTGTCTGTTCTTCGCTGGGGTGGAGATCAATAAACTGGACACCGATAAGGAGATCGCGGGGTTGGCCGGGAGCCGTGGTCACGCGTCGCACCTGGCCGACAAGAGTGAATACTTCGCCGGTCCAAAAGCGCAAACGTATCATAAAGGGTTGCTTCAGGTCGCCGCTGGACCAATGCGGGCTTACGGCATGGAAAAGCAGGCCGCCCAGACTCATGTTTACCAGCAGCACCTGCTCAAAATTATCTTCGCCTTCGGGCTTGACATGAAGGCCCACGCGCGTTCCCTTTGGCGGGGCAATACGAAAAAACTCGCGCCGCTGGATGAGGTAATATTTTTCCGGGAATGCCAGGTGGTGATAGCGAATTCCACGCCGGTGGTCCACGCATTTCGACTTGAAATAATAACTGTGATTACTGACCGTAAATTCCGCTTCCACAACGGTATCGGGATCCATCAGGCGGTCCAGTTCGCCATCGCCAAAGGCAAGCATGCTGATGAAGCCTTTTTGCTGATCAAAGTCGTCCAGGCTGCTGCTGGCTTCGCGGGCTTCGGCTCCGATCCGGACCAGCACATCGGCACGGTGCATGGTGGCCTCGTCGAGGGCATCGAGGAATTCATTCTCAGGAATTTTTTGAAGGTCTTTGGCCATAATTCATCGCATTCATTGTAAACAGTATTGATTTACAATAAAACATTAAGGTGTGTTCGGGCAAACATCAATCAGAAAATAAGTCCGGTTGTGTTGGATGCTCCATCCATCGCTTTCCCAGGTGCTCATAGGCCCGGCGTGTTGCCATGCGGCCCTGGGGCGTGCGATTCAGAAAGCCGATCTGGATCAGATAAGGCTCGAAGACCTCCTCCACCGTATCGGCATCCTCGCTGATGGCGACGGACAACGATTTCAGCCCGACGGGTCCGCCGTCGAATTTGTCAATCAGCGTTTCCAGCAGGTGGCGGTCGATATCGTCCAGCCCCAGCGGGTCCACCTGTTGCATATCCATGGCCGCCCGCGCCACTTCCGCCGTAATCACGCCATCGGCCCGTACCTGCGCATAGTCCCGCGCGCGGGCCAGCAGTCGGTTGCCGATGCGCGGAGTCTGACGCGATCGCAGGGCCAGTTCCCGCGCGCCGCCTTCATCGATCTGCACCTCCAGAATCTTGGCCGAACGCTGCAGGATCGTGCTCATTTCCTCTATATCGTAAAAAAGCAGGCGATGGGTTATGGGAAAACGATCCCGCAGGGGCGAAGTCAGCATACCTGTTCGCGTGGTGGCTCCCACCAGTGTAAAGGGCGGCAGGGGAATCTGGATCGAACGCCCATGGGCGCCCTGGTCCACGATAATGTCGATGATATAATCCTCCATCGCCGGATAGAGGCATTCCTCCACCACCCGGTGCATACGATGGATTTCATCAATAAAGAGGACATCGCCTTCTTCCAGGTTCGTGAGAATCCCCGCCAGATCGCCGCGCCGCTCCAGCACGGGGCCGGAGGTGGTATGGATATTCACGCCCATCTCTTGGGCAATGATATGGGCCAGCGTCGTTTTTCCAAGACCCGGCGGGCCGTAGAGCAGCACATGGTCCAGTGCCTCGCCCCGCTGCCGGGCCGCCTCGATCGAAAGCATCAACTGCTCGATCAGCCGCGTCTGCCCGGTGAAGTCCTTGATATGATGGGGACGCAGTTTGTTCTCGACGGGACGCTCTTCGGCGAAAGGATCGGGCGTCACCATACGTTCCAGATTCGGGTCATGTCCATGAGAAGCATTATCGGAAGAAGCCATTGCAAAAATCCAGCCCCCTTATATAAGGGGGAAACATGCATATTGATCAAACACCAAATACTCCCACACCATATCCCTTCAACCTGACAGGAGCAACTGATTTTTGCCGGATTGGCGCGATGGCCTTGGTGCACGCCATAAAAGTGGGTTTCAGATAAAGTCCTCATAAGGCCGGAACCATCGGTATTGACGGCATGAGGCTAAAGGCGTGTGATATATTTTGCGATCCATGAGCGTCTCGGCGTTTCCTTTCAATCAACCGCGGATGGCGCGGATATTAT
>CAYWYC010000202.1:0-8908 GCA_964462565.1 uncultured Candidatus Sumerlaeota bacterium
CTCCCGATCCCATGTCATCCATGTCATTCGTCGTTCATTTTCTTAGCCGCGAATCGCTCAGATTTTGCGGATATTACACCTTTCGGCTCTGCTGCATGAAGGATCAAGGCGCCTGCTTAGAAATAGGTATGACAAGCTGTGCATACAGCAAAAAGCGGCGATGAAATCGGAGATATTCGATTTGTTCAGGCAATCTCGTATTTATCTCGGTGATAATACGGATGGATGCCTTGGGGATGGTACCGAATATGGTGTTCCAGGGGCCTTTGACGAGAAAAATGAATTGCATTAATGGCGCCAAAATCCCATTATATTGCAGCGACTGGAATGGTTATTTATTTGGGTTTATGCTGGTTTTGGATACCAAACAGCCATGAATTCAGGAGAGAGGAGCAGGCAAGATGTCGGAATCGAAGGTACCGCAGAAGATATGCGTCATTATGGCGGGAGGTTCGGGGGAGCGCTTTTGGCCTTTGTCCCGCCAATTGCGACCCAAGCAGTTATTGAAGTTGACCCGGGCGGACATGAATCTACTCGAAGAGACAGTGGAGCGCATCGCACCTCTGATCCCTCCGGAGCGTACCTATATTGCCACATCGGAGCACTTGCAGGATCCCATCCGCAAAGGCGGAGCCGGGGTCCCTGATGAAAATGTGCTGGCAGAACCGGCCAAGCGCAATACGGCCGGCTGCCTGAGTTGGGTGGCGGCGCACCTTGTTGGCATGTACGGCAAGGGGGCGGAAGATATCGTCATGGCCGTGCTCACTGCCGACCATCTTATTCCCGACGAAGAGAACTTCCGTTCCACAGTCGCCGCGGCGGTGGATGTGGCGGCGAAGCAGGATACAATAGGAGTCATCGGCATCAAGCCGACGCGCGCCGAAACGGGCTATGGCTATATCGAAACGCCCGAAGGAGCCTCGCCGATAGCCGAGAGCGAAGAAGGTATCGCCACGTGGCCCGTGAAGCAATTTCTGGAAAAGCCCGATCAGGACAGGGCCAACGAATTTGTCCAGTCGGACCGCTTTATGTGGAACAGCGGGATGTTTTTCTGGAAGGTGGGGGCTTTTCTGCACGAAATGGGTAAGGCCAGCCCGGCCCACGCGGAAGCCACGCGGGAAATGGGGCAGGCTCTGGCCCGGGGCGACCGTCCCGAGGCTGCGCGGATTTTCGAAAGTCTCGACGACATATCCATCGACTACGCCCTCATGGAAAAGGCCACCCATGTGGTGGTGACCCGCGCGGTTTTTGAGTGGGACGACATTGGCGCGTGGGATGCCATGGATCGCACGCGTCCTTCCGACGGCGAGGGCAACGTGATCGAGGGTGACCCGGTGCTGATCGATTCGAAAAATTGCATTGTCTATAACGAACCCGGCGCCGAGAAGATGGCCGTGGCTGTGGTCGGATTGGACAATATTGCCGTAATCGTATCGGAAGACGGCATCCTGGTTATGCCCAAAGATCGCGCCCAGGACGTGAAAAAAGCCGTCCAAAAACTGAAAGATAGAAAGGCGAAGCAGCTGTGAGCGCAAGAACTATAGACAGATTTCGAGTTAAAAACGTATCCCTTTTCGGGACCTATGTACCGCGCCAGTGTGGAATCGCTACCTTTACGAAGGATTTGCACGATTCCCTGGCGAATGAGCTGGGGGAGCCGAGCGCCCTGGTGATTGCCATGGACGACGAAACCATGCACCTGCACTATCCCAACGATGTGCATTTTCAGGTGCGGGCCCATTTGCAGAGCGACTATCGCACTGCGGCGGACCTCCTGAATATCAACCAGGTAAACGTAACCATCGTGCAGCATGAGTTTGGAATTTACGGCGGTCCCGACGGGGCCATGGTGCTGAGCCTGATGCGACGCCTGCGCATGCCGATCATCACGACCCTTCATACGGTGCTCAAGGAGCCGACCAAGCAGCAGAAACGCATCGTCAAAGAAATGGCCGAACTCTCCGACCGCCTCGTGGTGATGAGTGAAATGGGGCAGGAGTTTCTGGAAAACATATATGATGTACCCCCAGAGAAGATCGTCTTCATCCCTCACGGCATTCCCGATGTTCCCTTTGTGGATACCAGTTTTTACAAGGATCAGTTTGGCCTGGAAGGCCGGACCACCCTGCTGACCTTTGGCCTTCTCAGCGAAGGCAAGGGCATCGAGGTGATGCTCAAGGCCATGCCCCGCATCATCGAGAAACATCCCGACGTGATGTATGTGATTTTGGGTGCGACCCATCCGCAGGTTTTGCGGACACAGGGCGATGCCTACCGGACGTCCCTCGTTCAGATGGTGAATCAGCTCGGCCTCCGCGATCATGTTATGTTCCAGAACCGTTTTGTGAGCCTGGAGGAGTTGGTTGGTTATATTGGCGCGGCAGATATTTATGTAACTCCTTATTTGAACGAAGCCCAGATTACTTCGGGCACACTGGCCTATGCGCTTGGAGCCGGCAAGGCGGTGGTTTCGACCCCCTACTGGTACGCTGAGGAAATGCTTGCAGATGGGCGCGGTAAAATCTTTCCTTTCAATAATTCGGATGTTCTGGCCGACCAGGCTCTGGAACTTCTCGACAATCCCATCGAGCGCAACGCCATGCGCAAGAAGGCCTACCTGCATTGCCGTTCCATGATCTGGAAGGAAGTAGCCCGGCGCTATCTGGAAGTGGCTTCGGAAATTGTCGAGGAGCGTCGTCATGAACCGCGTCCGATTCGCTTTGCTCCCGTGGAAGTTGCTCTGTCCGACTCGATTCCCGAAATCGACCTGGGCCATCTTCGCAACATGACGGACGACACAAGCATCTACCAGCACGCGATTTACACGATTCCGGATCGCACCCACGGCTACTGCACCGATGACAATGCCCGCGCGCTGATCGCCGCCCTGCGCTATTACAACCTTCGCAAGGATGAATCCGTTCTGCCGATGATTTCCACCTATCTGGCTTTTATGCATGACGCCTTTAATGAAAAAAACGGCCGATTCCGCAACTTTATGGCATTCAACCGGGATTGGCTGGAAGAGTATGGCAGCGACGACAGCCACGCGCGTGCCTTATGGGCACTGGGGGAAACGGTGGCCCTGGCTCCGAACGAAGGCAGTCTCGGCTTTGTCACGCGACTTTTTAACGAAGCCCTGGCCGTAGCCGAGCAGTTTCAATACCCCCGCTCCATGGCCTTTACGCTTATCGGCCTGCACGAATACCTGCGGCGCTTTGGCGGTGACACACATATCCGGCGCGTTCGTGAAGAACTGGCCTACAAACTCTTCGACATGTTCAAGCAAAATGCCGGCGACCACTGGCCCTGGTGCGAGGACGAGGTGACCTACGACAACGGCAAACTGTCCCATGCGCTCATCCTGAGCGGACAATGGCTGCCCGACGAGGAAATGCTGGAAATGGGCCTGAAGAGCCTCAAGTGGCTGCTCAAGGTTCAGACGAACGAGGAAGGCAACATCAGCCTGATCGGCTGCAACGGCTGGTATGTGCGCGGCAAGGAAAAGGCCCACTTCGATCAGCAGCCGGTCGAAATCCTGGCGCTCGTCGATGCCTGCGCCGAAGCTTACCGGGCCACGGGCGACCAGCATTGGGGGGATGAAATCCGCCGCTGCCTGAACTGGTTTCTCGGCAAGAACGATATCGGCACCACCCTCTACGACTTCAAGACTGGCGGTTCCCGTGACGGCCTGAGTCCCGAGGGAGCCAACCAGAACGAAGGCGCGGAATCGACCCTGGCCTGGCTGATTTCGCTGATTACCGTTCATGATCTCCTGGGCGGCCATGACAGCAGCGCCCCCAACACGGAAAGCAGCGGCTCCTGACAGTCGGGAGTTCACCCCTTTTATTGGAAAGGAAAAGCATGATCTCTAAAATTCGCGCAGCCATCGTCGGTTGTGGAGCCTTTTCGCGTTTTGCCATGCAGGCATTTATGAAATGCGATCAGATAGAACTGGTAGCGACTGCAGAGCCGAACCCCGATGCGGCGGCTAAGTCCCGCGAAATATGCGATCTGCCGAATTTCGAATCCCTGGACCAGATGCTCAAGACCGCGGGCTTTGATTTGCTCTATATCGCCACCCCGCCTTTTTTGCATTATGAGCAGGCAAGCGCCGCGCTCAAGGCCGGGAAGCATGTGATCTGCGAAAAGCCCCTCACCATTAAATACAAGCAAAGCCGCGAGCTGATCGATCTTGCCGAAGAAAAAGATCGTCTCATGGTGACGAACCTCATGCAGCGATATAATCCCCTCTATCACAAGGTAAAGGAACTGATCGATTCCAATGTACTGGGCGAATTTCTTTTCGGGCATTTTGAAAACCTGGCCCAGGACGAAGAACTCGGGCCCAACCATTGGTTTTGGGATCCCGAAAAGAGCGGCGGCATCTTTGTGGAGCACGGAGTCCATTTCTTCGACATGTTCGAAGGCTGGTTTGGCGAAGGCCACCTTTTGTCCGCGCAGAGCATTGGCCGGCCCGAAGGTCCCGGCGAGACCCATGTTTACTGCACGATGCATTATAAGCCCCGCGGACTGGTGCATTTTTACCATGGCTTTCACCAGGCGGAACGCATGGATCGCCAGGAATTCCGGCTGGTCTTTGAAAGGGGAGAGATACGCCTTTACGAATGGGTGCCGACAAGCCTGCAGATCGACACCCTTATCTCCAGGGACAACGTGCAAAAGATAGAATCCATTTTGCCGGACTGCACACTGAAAACGCTTGAGACCCTTGAAGGTGTTGCTCGAAACAGGAGGAGTTATCACAAGCTATATGAGGTGGATTTACGAGGGCACATTCACTGGGACGTGGGCCTGGACAAGGAGTCTCTTTACAGCCGCATGCTTCTGGACATGATCGAGGATCAGGCCCTCTACATTCGGGATAATTCCCGCCAGCGGATTATTACTGAGCAAAATGGACTGGATGCGGTAAAGACAGCGGCCAAAGCGCGGAGACTTGCCGACGGAATGAAGCAAATCGAGAGAATAGATCATGATTAAACGATATAATGAAAAATGCCTCCTTACGCCCGAAGACCTGGCTCCCACTCGTGACGATCTCAAGGTCATCAGTGTTTTTAATCCCGGAGTCATCGAGCATGACGGAGAAGTGCTGATCATGGCCCGGGTGGCCGAAAGAGTTGCCGAAACACGTCCCGGCTATCATGCCCTGCCGCGTTGGACGGAAGACGGCGAAGTCAGCATCGACTGGATGGCCGAGGAAGATATCGACCTGATTGATCCGCGCATGGTGCAGGTCCGCAAGACAGGACTCAATCGCCTGACCTTCCTCTCCCATTTGCGCATATTCCGCAGTTCCGACGGTCTCAGTGTCAAAGCCGAGGATTGCGGACGTTTCCTCCCCACATCCCTATACGAAAGCTATGGTGTGGAAGATCCCCGTATCACCAAAATCGGAGATACCTATTACGTGACATACGTGGCCGTTTCCAAACATGGAGCCTCAACAGCCCTCGCCTCCACCCGCGACTTCCAAAATTTCCAACGCCACGGGATCATATTTTATCCTGAAAATAAAGATGTTGTGCTTTTTTCCGAAAAGCTGAATAGAGGCTATGCGGCATTGCACCGGCCCAATGCGGCCACACCATTCACCAAGCCCGAAATGTGGGTGGCCTGGTCTGATGACCTGGTTCATTGGGGACAGCATGAAGTATTGCTGGGCGGCTCCTCGGAATGGGATTCCGGACGAATCGGAGCGGGTTGCCCGCCGATTCTGGTGGACGATGGCTGGCTGGAGATTTATCATGGCAACAAGAAACTCCCCGGCCAGGAGGGAGTCGGGCCTTATGCCGCCGGTTTGCTCTTGTTGGATTATGAGAATCCGGCCAAGATACTCAAGCGAAGCCCGGAACCTATCATGCAGCCCGATGCGGCCTTTGAAAAGGACGGATTTGTCGTGGATGTTGTTTTCCCGACGGGGATCGTACCACGCGGGGATCGTGCGCTCGTTTATTATGGAGCCGCCGATACCTCGGTTGGAGTGGTCGAATTTTCGATCCAGGAAATGCTGGATAGACTCAAGTGACTCTCAGGAAGTGGGCCGATATCGAGATGGAATTATTGAATGGTCCTGAAAACATCTCTGGCTAACACATCTGTCACTTGACAATATATTCCTGATCCCCACAATGGGAACTAGAACTTTGGCGCCGCATATTACAGCGGCCCGGCATAAGGGTCATTATGGTTATTTTAACTGGAAAAAGTACCTCATCCCCCATTCGGGTCAAGCAATTGCCCATCAAACTCGATCGTGACATTCGTCGCGTGGTCACCTTGCCGTTTAACGTAAGCGCCACGGCCAATGTCAGCAGCATTGTGGCCCGTGTGGATAGCCTGTCCGATGAATTGGTTACCGAAGCGCTCAGCCTGGTCTATGAGGGATTTTCCCAGCGCCATGAGAAGATGGAAAGTCAGCTCCTTGAACATTATGAAATGGCCTGTCATATCACCCAGCGCCACCAGGACGACAGCCACGAGCGAAAATTGCTCATCGGTGCTTATTTCACCATGGAATATTCCGTGGAAGCGGCCGCTCTCTTCAATCCCTCTATTGTGCCCCATCCCGACCAATCGGATGTTCCCCCCGGCGGCAAACGTTTTATTATGAGCCTGCGGGCCGTTGGCGAAGGCCATATATCGTCCACCGTTTTCCAGACCGGACTTGTCACAAAGGCCGGGGCTATCGCGCTCGATCCACCCGATTCCTTTGCCACGCGCACCCGGATCAAGCCGGACCACCATTACCTGAAAAGCCTTTTCAGCCGGAAACTCGAGGAAATGGGTGTCAATATTTCTACCGCATGGAAAATACTGGATCTCCTGCCTGACGAGTTTACCCTCGACGAACTCGAAAACGCGATTGCCGAGGTGAAATCGCAGGGGGAAGAATTGCCCCAAATGGACCCGACCACCCGAAGCATGGTCTGGCTTGCCCGGGCCAACTATGAACTCCAACTAGATAAACATGATACGATATCGGATCTCATCCTCTTCCCCAGAAGTGACAATGAACAACGTGGGATCGAAGACATGCGCCTCGTCCATTTTACCGAAGACGACGGCGAGCAGATTTACTACGGAACCTATACGGCATTCGACGGCTACAATATTCTCGCCATGCTCATGGAAACCCGTGATTTCCGAACCATCAACATGCACACCCTCAACGGTGCGTGCGTCCAGAACAAGGGCATGGCGCTATTCCCACGCAAGATCAACGGCCATTACGCCATGTGTTCCCGAATCGACGGCCATAATCTCTTTCTCATGTTTTCCGATTATGTCCATTTCTGGGAATCGGCCACCCTCCTTGCCGAACCCAAGTTCCCCTGGGAACTCCGGATTATGGGAAATTGCGGTTCGCCCCTGGAAACTGACGAAGGATGGCTTCTGATTACCCACGGCGTCGGCCCCATGCGTCGCTACTGCATAGGCGCCATGCTGCTGGACCTGGACGACCCCTTCAAAATTCGCGGAAGGCTCAAGCATCCCCTGCTTGAACCATCCGAAGACGATCGCGAAGGTTATGTCCCGAACGTGGTATATTCCTGTGGATCGATGATTCATAACGGCAAACTCATCCTGCCCTACGCTGTATCCGATACGGCCACGCGCATGTCCATGGTTGATGTGGATGAACTGGTCCGGCAATTGATCAAAGACGGCCCATGATACCTACCGCCACCCGGAAAGACAAAATATGCAACCCCGATTAAAGTGGAGCCGGCATTCCGACCTGGGAATCCAACGCAAGCCGTCGATGGACCGCGACGAATATCTGGATTGGATGACCTTCAAGGGCGGAAGCCGCATTCCCTTCACCGAAATATTTGGGCCCATTATTGGTCTTAAGGAAGAATGGGAAGCCCAGGGAGCCACCGAATCGGAACTGGATTTCAGCGCGTTTACCTATCGCGCGCCCAAACTGGTGGGCATAGCCGCCCATTGCGGACGCCTGGGACGCAGCCAGGAAGTCATCGAAGAAACGGAAACCATTATCCGCTATCAGGACGATCTTGGACGCAAACTTCGCCTCGAAAAAGGTTTTGCCTCCTTGCCCTTGCCCGAAAATTATCCTGTCCGGACAATGGACGACTGGATCAAAGTCAAGCCTAAATACCAATTCAGCGAAGAGCGCTTTGGAGCCGACTGGGTACAAAAGGCCAGGCAGGCCCGTGAAGACGGCCACGCCCTCACCATCGCCATCCCCGGCGGATTTGACGAGCCTCGCCAGCTGATGGGTGAAGAAATGGTGTGCATGGCATGTTTTGAGCAGCCCGATCTGATCCATGATATTCTGCAGACAATCGGAGACACGGCCCTCGAAGTCATGCGCCGCGTTGCCGGTCAGGTGCAGATCGATATCCTGACCGTTCATGAAGACATGGCCGGCAAATCCGGATCCCTTTTCGGCCCCCAGCAGATCAAGGAATTTATCCAGCCCTATTACCGAAAAGTCTGGGATTACGTGCACGAAAAAGGAGCCCGTCTCTTTGACCAGGACAGCGATGGTGACATGAATGCCGTGATTCCGGCATTTCTCGATGCCGGCGTCAATTGCATGCATCCCATGGAACCCGCCTCCAATATGGACATCGTTAAAACCCGTGAAGAATATGGCGAAAGCCTGGCATTCTACGGGGGTATCGACAAACACATAATCCGCCGCAGCCGTGAGGAAATTGTTGCCGAACTCGAATACAAAATCCCGCCCATGGTCCATAGCCGCGGCTGCATGATCGCTCTCGACCATCGCATCCCCAACGGCACCCCCCTCGATAACTATCGCTTTTATCTGAAAAAGGCCTGGGAAATCATCCAAAGGGAAGAGGCGAGCCTGGATAGCATCTAAGTGTCAGGAAATCCTCCACCGGATTTT
>CAYWYC010000203.1:0-8877 GCA_964462565.1 uncultured Candidatus Sumerlaeota bacterium
TTTTTTGCCGGCAGGATGCCAGCGGTACTTTTTTGCCGGCAAGATGCCGGTGGTACTATTGGGTCGGCAGGATGCCGGCGGTACGGGGTGGGAGGTAGGTAGAGACGTATGGGGGAAATCAGGGCGATTATCCATGATGCGACGACGGGGCGCTGGCTGCGCTTTTCGGGCTTGCGGCTGGTGCTGGAGGCGCGTGCGGTTTCGGAGGTGATGGAGCTTTTTCGCGAGGTGGAGAGGCTGGTGGAAGGCGGGCTTTATGCGGTGGGCTTTGTTTCTTATGAAGCGGCCCCGGCCTGCGATGCGGCGCTCAAGGTGCGTCCGGGACGGCGTAATTTTCCGCTGGTGTGGTTCGGGATTTATGAAGAGGCGGAGCACTGTGAACTGGATGAAGCCGAAGGGGAGCCTGGATCAATGGATTGGCAAGCGGATCTGAACGATGCCGAGTATGCCGACAAGATCGGGCGCGTGCGGGAATATATCGCGGCGGGCGATACCTATCAGGTGAACTTTTCCTATCGGCTGCACGGCAAAGACGGCGGCAATCCCTATGCCCTCTGGCGCGCGCTGATTGAACGTCAGCAGTGCCGTTATGGGGCTTTTATCGAGACCGATGAATGGGCGATATGCTCGGCATCGCCGGAGCTTTTTTTCAGCCTGGACGGAGAACACCTTGTCAGCAAGCCCATGAAGGGGACGGCCGCGCGGGGACTTTGGCCGGAGCAGGATCGGCTACGGGCGCGCGAATTGGCCGCCTGCGAAAAAAATCGCGCCGAGAATGTGATGATCGTGGACATGGTGCGCAACGACATGGGACGCATCGCGCGAAAGGGCAGTGTGCGGGTGGCGTCGCTTTTTGATACGGAACGCTACCCGACGCTCTGGCAGATGGTGAGTACGGTGGAGTGCGAGAGCGGGGCTTCGATGGGTGAGATAATGGGGGCGCTTTTTCCGGCGGCGTCGATCACCGGCGCGCCCAAGGTGCGGACGATGGAGATCATCGCCGAACTGGAGTCGAGTCCGCGGCATATTTATACGGGGTCCGTGGGCTTTGTGATGCCGGGACGGCGCATGCAGTTCAATGTGGCGATTCGCACGGTGCTGGAGGACAAGGCGCGGGGTGAAATGGAATACGGCGTGGGCGGGGGGATTGTGTGGGATTCGGATGCGGCGCTTGAGCAGGCGGAATGCCGGACCAAGGCCCTGGTGCTGGGCGGTGGACTTCCGGATTTTTCGCTGCTGGAGACGCTGCTCTGGACGAAGGAAGAAGGATACTACCTGCTGGATCGGCATCTGAAACGAATGACGGATTCGGCAGAATATTTCGGATGGGCGATGGACGCGGATGCGGTTCGCGCGGCGCTAGAGAAGGCGGCGCAGGATTTTTGCGGGGAACGTTATCGCGTGCGCCTGCTGGTGGGGCACCATGGAACTATTCGGATTGAGCCGACGGAACTGGCCGGGGCTGGGACGAAACAATGGACCCTTTGCCTGGCTAAGGAAGCCGTGGACAGCCGAGATGTTTTTCTCTATCACAAAACTACGCACCGCCAGACTTACGAAGCCGCCAAAGCCGCCGCACCGGAATGCAACGATGTGCTGCTCCATAATGAGCGCGATGAACTGACGGAATCCTGCATTGCCAACCTGGTGGTGGAAAAGGATGGCCAGTTGCTGACGCCACCCGTGGAATGCGGACTCCTGGCAGGCACGGCGCGACAGGAAATGCTCGAAAACGGCAAGATCACCGAAGCCATCATCCAAAAAGAAAACCTCCCCCAATGCACCCGCCTTTTCCTGCTGAATTCCGTGCGGGGATTGTGGGAGGTTCGGCTATCGTAAGAGAGATTCAGGTTTAACTCATGCGATCAGGACACCTTCTTCCCTTGCAATTTCAATAATCGGTCGTCCACTGTCGCCATTTCCCCACTCCTGCTTGCCACAGGGAATGGGCTCGATTCGATGGTCCACTCTGCCTCTTGCTTCCCACATATCGAAAACAAGCTTCCGGTCCGGAGTACCATCAAACTGGGGAGCGATTACCACCAGGTCGATATCGCTCCATTCATTGGCGGTACCATTTGCAAAGGAGCCAAAAAGTACAGCCTGAGCGGCATCAATCCCTTGCTCTTTCAACACATTAAGATATCGCCGTACGATGTCTATAATTTCTTTCTCAGCCATGTCAAGATTTCAAGCGCCTAGTCCATCGTCGTAAACCGGGCGACGAACATGCCTTCGGACCAGCGGCCGGTGTAGTAGTCATACACGCAAAAGGCCTGCCAGTGCTGGGCGGCGGCGCTGATATTGAAGGTGCTCGTATAAACAATGTCCGGGGCTTCGGTTTCGAATTCGGATATCCATGTATTGGTGAGATAATCCCAAACGGCTACATAGATGGTCCCGGAGCCCTGGGCGGAAATGGTGATGTCAACGTCGTTCAAGGCGCGGTTGGTTTCCTGCTGCGGGGTCGCCTTGACGATGGCGGTCTGCGGGGCCGTCTCGTTCAGCTTGCCGACCCAGCTTTGGCGATAGAAATAGAGCGAATCATTGATCGCGCCGACAGAATTATCATAAACCGTCAGGCCGATCCATCCTTCGTAAAGGGGCAGGCCGAAACCGATATCGACAAAATCGTTGGCGGCGATATCGTTCTGCTGGGCCAGAGCCTTGGCACGGCCATAATCGTAAACGGTGATGTTCGAGGAGTTCGGCACGGTGGCGTTCACGTAAATATTGCGCACGATGTCCGCATCCAGATTCTGCACTTCGGCGTCGCCCTGAATATTGCCATCGAAGTAGAAGGTCAGGGTTATTACATCCGCGAGTTCCGATGCGCCATCCACTTCAAATTCGACCGTCTTCTCAAGATCGACGGGATAGGATATGCGGATAACGTCGCCATTCGTAACATTGGTGGTGGGGCTGATATCGACTTCGGTGGTGACGGCGTCGGTTTTGTCAACGGGATAATCTCTTGATCCATCCGTATCGAGAACGGTTACATCGGAACCGAAGACTTCCTTGGTGATGAGGAGATTATAATCGACGGTGATGGTTCCGAAGAGTCGGGCGGGTATGGTCAGGCTGGCCTTGCCGTCTTGAACCGAGGCGCTTGCGGTGGCCGTGGTGGCTTCGACACTCATGTTGACGATGAAGTCTCCCGAAAAGGTAACGTCGAATCCGCTTACCTCTCTACTGTATTCAAAGGGCCAGCTTTGCTCGTCAAAGGTATAGGACAAACTCGTGAGTTGGACGGACTGGATCGTTCCGGCCACGATATCGACCTTGGCCTCGAACTCGCCATTGTTGATGGGTACGGTTTCGGGTCCGATGGAGCCGAGGTCGGATCCGGCCATTTCGCCATCGACGCGCATCTCGACGTTGCTGTTTTCCATGGTAAAATGCAGATCCGCTTCTTTGGCAAAGGCGGGCGCGACGATGAGAATAATCATTAATGCCATTATAGAGATTAAGGTTTTTCTAACATGTTCGCGATTCATGGGAATCCTCCATTCGGAAAAAGAATAATGTTATCTGACGCATTTTCAGTACTTAATAGCAACTATAGGCCTTCGTGCGGCAAAAGTCAATCAGGACTGAATTCATTATCAGCGGCATCGGCGTCATCCGCGTTTCCTTGAAGATCAACCGCGGATAGCGCGGATGGCGCGGATATTATTGTTTGGGACCTTTTTTTCGTGTCGTTCGTGGTTAAATAATCGCACGCGCAATCGCAATCGTAATCGCAATCGCGATCGAGCCAATGAATCAGACATGATTAACAAGATTGACAAGATTTAAGAGCCTCCTGAAATCCTGTCAATCTTGTCAATCATGTCTAATAATTCCTGATATATTTTCGAATCGGCAAAGAGCTTAACGTACCGCCGGCATCCTGCCGGCAGAATGGCTTCTCGACCAAATTACCAGTCTCGACGTTCTCTTTTTTCATCCACCCTCCATCCTCCACTGCCACCAGGATGGTGGCGATACGTACCACCGGCAGCATTGCCTTAATTATTATCGCGATTGGCGCCTGGTTTTTCATTTATTTTTTATGGTGGAATAAGCCCGGTCCAGGAGATCCTGGATGGTTTCGGCCGGGCATTCTCCGCTGTATATGACCCGGGCGTAATCCCGATACCACCGGGCGATGGATTTTCTTTTTTCGGGATTAAGATCGGAGTCTTCAAGTACCTCAACGCGCGCGGCAAAGCGGTGGGGAGTCTCGGAGGGATGACGGGCGATACCTGCCCTGCTCATTTGGCGATCGATGAATTGAAAGGTCTGACGGAGCCGGTTTATCTCGCCATTTCCGGAAGCCTGCAGGGCGCGTTGTTTTTGCTTCTTGCGGACCAGAAAAAGAAGAATGACCAATGCAAAGAGCGGGAAGACGAGTATAAATCCGAAGCCGGGAAGAACAGCCGGTATGGCGCGAAGAGCCTTGCCCATGTACTTGAGGAGCGCGAGGATGCCCTGGTCGATCAGGATGGTTTTCATGCGCAGAGCGATGACTTTGATGCCGTCCCAGATTTTCCCGATGCCCGCCGGCGGGACCGGCTGGCCCGCACCGGGTACGCCGCTGGACGGAGTGGATTCGACGATGACCCATCTTTGCTTCTGGGTATCATAGGCCTCGACCCAGGCGTGGGCGTCTTTGTTGCGGGCGATCCAATAGCCGCCCAGGGGGTTGTATTCGGCGGCGACGAATCCGGTGATGTAGCGGGTGGGGATGCCCTGGGTGCGCAGGAGTATGGCCGTGGCCGAGGCGAAATATTCGCAATGGGCCGCCGGCTTTTCGATGAGGAACCAGCTGACGGGATCGCGATAGCCATGTTCGCGGCTGTAGCTGGCGTCGAGGGAATATTCATAGTTTTCGTGGAAATATTTTTCGGCGGCGCGCATTTTATCCAGGGGCGTTTCGGCCCCGGCAAAAACCGTTTGCGCAATATCATCGATCTGCTCGGGAAGGTGTCGGGGCAAGACGAGCAAAGTGGCGCGGGTGGCGGAGGTGAGGCTTTCGCGCCTCTGGAATCTCAAGGCCCAGATTTCGCTTTCTTTGTCCTGGGCCTCTTTGGGCAGATAGATAATGCCGCTGTCGTTTATACTGATGACGGGGCTGTTCAGGGCAATCCATTTTGTGTCCATCACGAGCGGGGTCGAATCGTCCAGTTTGATGAGGGGCTGGATGGTGTAATGGATATAGTCCTGTTCGAGCTGATTCAGGTTTTGGCCTTTATTTTCAGGCTTACCGGTATAAAAAAGCTTCTTCTTCTGATCCAGGTCGATGAAGTCGGGAAAAATTTCATCGCCAAGAATTTCCTGCTGGTCGAGGGATTCGCTCCACCCCCCGTAGCGGCGGAGTCCGTACTGGTTATAGGCACGTATGCGCATGTAGCCCGGTTTTTGTCTTGAAAAAACACGGATGGCCACTTTTTTGTCGTTGTAGTTTTTCCATCGATTGACACTTCCAAGCCAGGCTCTTCCGGAGAATCCGGCCTGGGACCTGCTGAAGCGGGTGCCGTAGAGCACCTGGCTGGCGAAATCTTTCAGGTCCTGTTCCACATTGATAAAAGCGATGGCCACGCCAAAACCGATCAGGAGGGCCCCGGCGAGCGCCAGGAAGGAAAAGTTCCAATAAAAGAGATTGGCCTTTTTCGGAAGCTTCTGGCTCTGGATGGTAAGCATGAGATAGATGCCGGCAAAAATGCAAAATAAGACGGAAAAGACACCGTAGATGGTGCGGTCGGAAATGACGTATTTTCCGGGGGTGAGATTTACCATGCGGTTCCCGGCATAGACCATGGCAATAACCCCCAGGGGTATGACCCATTTGGGAAAGCGTCCGGCGGGATGCTTGAGGTAAAAATAGGCCACCTGAACCACCAGGGCGAACTGGGCGATGGCATAGGAATATCGAAAATCAAAGCTGTATCGCCCCTGGGTAAAGAGGCGATCAGATATGGCCATGACTTTTACGACGAGGATAATGGCCAGGGTGTAGAGCAGGTAGCGTCGGATTCTGGAAGGGGGATTGAACTGGATTTTTCCGGGAAGGCCGATGAGGGCCAGGGCGCACATGCTTGCGGCAAACCAGGGAGTGCGGGAGAAAAAGGCGATGGTCGCGGCTTCGATTCCGATCAGGACCAGCAGGATGAGCCGGGGCCTGATATCATAGTCGAGTACTTTTCGCAGGACTCTCATATTACGCCCAGGCCTCCTTTTCGGATGGCATCGGGGCTGAGCAGGACGACGGAATCGGCCAGGGCCTGGGCTTCTGCGAGAGCGGATTCGTCCATGTGATCGCTGACGACGATGATCTTGACAGAACAACCGGCTTCGATCGCGCTTTGGGCCAGCTTCAGGCGGCTTCGGTCCCAGTCGAGGAGAACGCAAATCATGGCGGAAATATTGCCGAGTTCGCGGGAGAGGGCCGGGGCGATTTCTTCAAAGGGATTTTCACGACAAGGCTCCACACATGCCAGGATTTCGAGCACGTTGTCCAGGTGGGCAGTGTGGCGTCCCGTGCGAAAGACGTAGAGTTCGGGTCCGGCGGCAAAGATATCGATGATGTATTCGCCGCGGGAAATGGCGTCGGCGATGGAAGCCGAGATGCTGATGGCGGCTTCCATGTTTTCGAAACCGTGGGGAGGCAGTTTTTTTCCGGCTTGCACGTAGGTGTCCATGACAAGGGCTATGCGGCAATAGTATTCTTCCATGTATTCACGGACAACGGGCTTGGCCAGGCGTCCCCACGCGCGGTGGTCGATATGGCGGACGGCATCGCCGGGTCGGTATTCGCGATTGCCGATATATTCGGGCGACTCGCCGATATGGGAAGTCAGGGCGATACCTCCGGGCTGGTAGCGCGATCCCAGGGGTACATCGACGCCCTCGATGGGATGAAAGTGGGGTAGGACGAGGAGGGTTTCCCTTTTGCCGACGGCTTTTCCGGTGGATCTTATCAGATTGAATGGGAAAACGCTGTAAGGCCGCAGGGGCGGAAGGCCATATATTCCACGCCGGAGGGGTTCGAGCTGGACGATTACCTTGGCGGATTGTCGGGAACGGAGAAGGGGTGCATATTCCTGCTCCGGACTTTCCCGGAGGGCCCTGTCCAGTTTGAAGAAGCCAAGCCCCGCCTGGAACAAGGGCAGCCAGCGCTGATTGTGCAGAATGTAGCTTCCATGAACTGGCTGGCCGGCCACGGCTTTTCGCGGAAAGCGCCCCTCGATCCGGACCCGGGGACGCAGGAGCCACCCCATGACCAGGTCGATCAGAAAAAAGGCGGATATGAGAGCGGCTATCTGAAAGACCGGCACGGCCAGGGATGCGCCTGAAAGCATAACCGCCAAGAGGCAGACGGGAAAGACATAGCGGCCCTGGCTGGTAAGTTTGGTGTACCAGAACCAGCGAAAGAACCGGCTGGTTCTCCACTGCGGAAAAAGAGAGGTTCGTCTCTTGTCATCCATAATGCAATCAGACCGGAGCCTTCACTTTTTCGAGGATTTCGCGGATAATGGATTCCTTGTTGGCGCCGCTGTATTTGGCCTTGGATGTGAGCACGAGGCGATGGGCCAGCACATAGGGAGCGAGGTACTGCACGTCGTCGGGCAGAACGTAGTGGCGGCCTTCCATGAGTCCCCTGGCCTGGCCCGCGCGAAAGAGCATGAGCGATCCACGAGGGCTGGCTCCGATCTTGAGGAATTCGCTGCGACGGGTTTCTTCGACAAGATCCACGATATAGCGGGCGACTTTTTCATCGACCCGGACGAGCCGCACCTGCTCCTGGATGGAGAGGATTGTCTCGCGGGTCATGACGCTTGATATGCCTTCCAGGGGGTGAGATGTAGCCTGGGAAAACAGGATGTCCACCTCTGTCTCGCTGTCGGGATATCCGATGTCGAGATGCATGAGAAAGCGATCCAGTTGGGCTTCGGGAAGTGGATAGGTTCCGTGAAATTCGACGGGATTTTCCGTGGCGATCACCAGAAAGGGCCGGGGCAAAGCGTAACTGCTGCCTTCGATCGTGGCCTGACCTTCGCTCATGGCTTCCAGCAAGGCGGACTGGGTTCTGGGCGATGCGCGGTTAATCTCGTCTGCCAGCAGAATGTTGCAGAATACGGGGCCCTCACGAAACTCAAATGCGCCGTCCGAAGGTTTGTATATGGAGCCGCCCAGTATGTCGCTGGGGAGGAGGTCGGGAGTAAACTGGACGCGCTGGAATTGGAGTTCCACGGATTTGGCCAGCGCCTTGGCCAGGGTGGTCTTGCCGACGCCGGGAACGTCCTCCATAAGCACGGAACCGCCTGAGATAAGGGCGAGTATGACGAGGTCAATGGTTTCCGCTTTCCCCCGGATAACGGTTTTCAGATTCTGCCGGAGTTTTTCGATATCCAGTCCGATTTCACCGGCTGTTTCGCCATTCAGAGATCTCATGCCTGTTGCTTTCTATTTTCGTATTTCGACATACGCGTAAGCCAAAAGAATAATTTTATCTTAACCGAAAGGCCCCGGAGAAGACAAGCAATACTGCACGGAAAGGTACAGCAGGGTGCACGATATAAATGGGGGCTGAGTTAATCTGAAGCAACGAACCGAAGAGTTTTCTGAGTAATGCAAATACTTTTTCATCTTCAGGGCCAAGGGCCCGTCCGAGCCCTCCTTGTTTATTTTCGGCCTGGGGTTAAAAGCCCAAGCCTATTATGGAGCGCGCCTGTGGCGCTCAGAAGAGAACCGCGATTCTTTTTGAGGCATTCAGGATACCTGTTTATCAAAAAAACCTCGAGTAGCCCCCTATTTATGTCGTGCACCCGTCACAGGACCTTGATCCTTCATACTGATATCTGTCTTGGCTTTTGCGTAAGGCATACCCCA
>CAYWYC010000204.1:0-8702 GCA_964462565.1 uncultured Candidatus Sumerlaeota bacterium
CTTATCGGAAAACAAGAAGAGTTGTCTTAAGAAATGTGGGCATTCTTTTTCAGGGATTTTCCGGAGTTTCGACAGGAGTTTGGTAATCTCTGTGAAGGCAGTGCTCTACACCCCGCTACTGGAATTTGAAGTAGCGGTAAAAATCGGCGCATTTTTGGACGTAGGCCTGGGTTTCGCTGTAGGGCGGGATGGTTCCCCATTTTGCGACAGCGCCGGCTCCGGCGTTGTATGCCGCCAGGGCCAGGTAGGGATTATTGTTGAAGCGCTCCATCTGCTTGCTGAAATAGAGCGTTCCACCGATGATGTTCTGGCGCGGGTCGTATGCATTCGTCATGCCAAGCTCGCGGGCGGTGAAATCCATCAGTTGCATCAGGCCCATGGCTCCGGCCTCGGACCGGGCACGGGGGCGGAATGTGGATTCGGCGTTGATAATGGCCTTGATCCAGGCGACCTCGACACCGTGTTTGCGGGATGCTAGGGCAACGATGGAATCGTACTTGGCATGGTCTCGGGCAATTTGCGCGGCCACCCGGCGACGTTCTGACGCTGACAGGGGAGTGGTAACGTCGGGGAAGCCTTCCTGGGTATAGGAGGCGGCATCGCTTTCTTTCTGGAGGCGTCGCGCCTTTGCCAGGAGGCGTTCGGCTTCTTCCCGCGTGTCCACTTGTCCAATGCCCGCGTTGCGGATCATGCGCCGAGCATCGGCCAGTCCCTTTTGGGCCGGAGCATTCTGCGGGTCCATGATCAGCGCTATCTGAAATTCATTCCCCGCCAGGCCGTAGCGGCCACGCTTCAAGTGAATGCGCGCCAGTTGGATATGCATCCGCGGATCCTGCACCCCGGCAGCCATGCCATCGGCCAGCACGTCTTCGGCGGCGTCGTATTCGATAAAATTGTCCAACTCTTTGGCCCGCGCGTGGTAGGCGTCTGCGAGCCACTGATTCGCCCTGTCACGGGCAGGGCCCTCAGGGACGTTATCGAGGACCGGCTTCACCAAGGCTATCGCTTTTTCAAACTGATCCTGCTCCAGGAATGCGTCGGCGCTGGAAATGTTGGAATCACAATACTGTTCCGAAACTTCGAGCAGTTTCTTCGGCAGTTCCTTGTCATCGGGCCGGGCCGTTATTTCATGCCGCAGCAGTTTAATCGCCTTCAGGTAGTGGCCCGCGCTTGCATAGCCGTTCACGGCCTGCATGGCTTCATCGCCGCGCGCTTCGCTTTCTAAGCGTTCGACTTTGGTCGCGGGGATTGCCAGCACGGCGCTGCCGCTGTAAGGCCGAATCAATACATCCTTGCCCTTGCGTCCTACGACTTCCCCCTTGATCGGGTGCTTGCGGCCTTTGAGAAAGATTTCATCGGCAAGGGCAGTTCGCATAGGCAAAATCGCTCCGGCAAGGAAACCGAAGCAGATTGCGGCAATTCCCAATAGATGAAGATGCTTGGCAGATATGGCAGGCATACGCCTCTGACTCCTTCGGCTGGCTGCTCTAAAACGTATCGAAAAGATCAGAACAAAACTGAAATACGGCCCGGGGCGGATGATGCAATCGGTTAATCCTGAACCGCTTAACGTACCGCCGGCATCTTGCCGGCACAGTGGCTTCTGATAGTATTACCAATCCCGACGTGCTCTTTTTCATCCACTCTCCATCCTCCACTGCCACCAGGATGGTGGCGATACTTACCGGCTATTTTTCAAAGTCCTTGCGGATGCTCATGAAGTCCTTGAAATTGCCCAGGAAGCGCAGCCAACTCTCCGGCGACTTCCACAGCATCGCCACATAGCCCAGCAGGATGCGCGGACGCTTGAAGTAATTGCGGTACATTTCGTGGTAGCGTTCTTCGAGTCTTTCACGCGTGAGGCCCTCGGGCACGTACACAAAATTCAGGCAGTTCATGAGTTCCCAGTTTTCGTCGAAGTCGCCACTTTGCTTGACCGTCGCGTAAAGGGGCGAGCCGGGGAAAGGTGTGAACTTTGCCAGGTTGAATTCATCGAGGGGCAGGCTGAGGATGTATTCCATGCTGCGGTCGATGCTGGCTTCGGTCTCGCCGGGCAGGCCCAGCATGAAGAGGCCTTTGGCGCGAATGCCCGCCTCCTTGATCCAGCCGACCCGTTCGCGCATCATGTCCAGGTCGGAATGGGAGCGGTGCTGGGACAGGAGTTCAGGATCGCCCGTTTCGATGCCCAGGCTCATCATCCAGCAGCCGGCCTGCTTCATCAAGACCAGCAGTTCACGGTCGATATGTTCAGCGCGTGCGGCGCAATTGAATGTCATCTTCAGGCCGGAATCCATCATACCCTTGCAAAAGGCCTCGACGCGGTCGCGGTTGAAAGTGAAAAGGTCGTCATAATAATTGATGTGGCGAATGCCGTAGCGTTCGTGAAGGTGCCGGGCCAGGTCCACCATATATTCGGCCGAATTGAAACGGAAGGACCGCCGAAAAACGGAGCGGTCGCAATAGGAGCATTGGTAGGGGCATCCACGGCTGGAAATGGCGGTGGTTCCGGGGCCTTTGGGGTAATTGAAGATCGGGAGTTTGTAGGCGTCGGGATAACCTTCGAGTTTGCCGTAATCGGGAAATGGCAGCGAGTCGAGTTCGAGTCTGGACTTGCGAATGCCGGTAAAATGAACCGGGCCGTCGGGACCTTCGCGGTAGAGAACGCCGGGGACGTCGTCGAGATTTTTCCCGTCGTGATCGAGGATGGCCAGGAGGGCTTCTTCGCCTTCGCCCACAACGCCGTAATCGATGACGGGATAGTCACGCATGAGGCTTTCGCCCAGGGCCGAAATATGCACTCCGCCGAAGATGAAGCGAATCCTGGGATAGGCCTCGCGGATTTTTTCGGCAATGCGAATGGCATCGAGAAAACTCGACGTGGTCACGCTGAAGCCGACATAGTCCGGCTGTTCCGTGCGCAGATAGGCGTCAATCTTCTGGTCCTGTCCCGGGAAGGCGTAGCAGTCGTGGATGTCGGCATGGTGGCCGTGCTTTTCAAGCCAGGCCGCGAGACTGCACAGGCCGATGGGCGGCATGATGTTCGCGATGCGCGACATGTCTTTCTGACCGGGCATCCAGTTGACGCCCAGGGGGTGGATGAAGAGAATTTTGCGTTTATCGTTCATGATGCGTTTTCTTTGCGTCGGCGGTTTCCGGCCAGCAGCATATCCCAGACGGGGCCGCGATATCCCATGCGGTGAAAGGCCTGAATCTTTGCCAGATCCTGACCGGGGGGATAGACGCGATCCATGCGCCCTTCGAACGATTCAAGAATGGCCCGATGCACCGATTCGCGTTCGACCTGTGGTGAAAAATAGAAAGCCGCGTCCAGCAGCTTCCGGTCGGCTTCGATCAGGCCTTCTTCGATGGAGCGGCGGTGGATGGCCGTGCCCGGCAGGATGCGGACTCCGCAAAAGGCAAAGACCACACAGTGATCGAGGGCCGCGATGTTTTCAAGGCCGCGGGAGACGGTATCGGGGGTTTCGTCGGGTCCGCCGAAGATGATGAAGTGACCATTGGCAATGCCCGATCCGGCAAAGAGGCGATTGCTGTGGACGACTTCTTCCCAGGTGAAATCCTTTTGCATGCCTTGCAGCGTTGCGTCGGTCGAGCAGTCCGTGCCCCATTCGACAGACCGGAGTCCGGCGCGATAGAGCAGTTCGACCTCACTGATTTTGAATGCCTGGGGCCGCATGAAGCACATCCAGGGGATGGGGTTTTCGCGGCGGGCCAGTTCTTCGGCAATTTCCAGATAGCGGTTCTGCGCGTCGTTGAAGACAGAATCGGTGATGGCAATATAGTCGGCCTTGTATTGATCGCGCAGGGCTTCGAACTCGTCTGCCACGGCAGTGGGGGAGCGATGGCGGTAGGTGGGACCTTCGATCAGGGGATAGGTGCAGTAGGCGCATCGGTGCGGACAGCCGCGCTTGGTCTGGATGTTGAGCATGCCACCTTCGCGCAGGTAATAGTCGGTCAGAACGGCGTTCCGGTTATGGGCATGAATATCGCCTGCATTCAGGGGCTGGTTTGAGCGGAGGACACGATGGGCTGGTGCTTTTCCGGCTTCCAGGGCTTTGATCAGGTCGAGCACCATTTTTTCACCTTCTCCGGCAACGCCATAGTCCGCGCCGAGCTCTTCGAGCAATGCATCGGCAAAGAGCGAATAGCCCGCGCCGCCCAGAATGATGGGGACGTTCGTTGCCTTTCGTAATGCCGCAGTCAGCTGGCGGTAAGGCTCCAGATAAGAATCGAGAGAAACGGAATCGGTGTTGTCGATGTTGCGGATGGAGATCCCGATATAGTCGGGCGCGGCCTTTGCGGCGGCCCGGGCACATGCTTCGGCAGAGGCGCCTTCGACTAGAAAATCATGCTCGACAACCGAATGCCCCGCTTCCCGCAAAGCACCGGCTACCATGGCCATTCCGATGGGATAGACCGGATAAGGCTCACGCGTAAGATTGCCGGAGATGAGAAATATTTTTGCCATGCTTTTTTTCGTTGCCTCTGTTTTTGTCGGACTAGTCGGACGAGTCAGACTAGTCTGACTTTTTTCAGTCCGACGGTCTTTGCTTTTTGCGGGTGTCAATTCGATTCTTGTACAGGCTCTCGGTGAAGCCTCCTTCTTTTAGAAATTCTTTGCCTTGGGCTTCGAGTTGTTTTCTGAGCAGGTATGCGGCCTGGTGGATGGCGCAGATCATGGCGTTGGCCGCTATTTCGGGTTCGGCTTTTGCAACGAAGTCTGCAAGGCCAAGCAGGCCGCTTAGTCTGGGTTTGCCATTTGAAGTAGTTGGCAGATGATCGTGGGAGTCTTTGGCAAGCCGCTTTCGCATAGCCATTGCCTCGCGTGAATCCTTCGTCCAGAGGCGCAGGCCCTGATGCAGCAGAAAACTCTCGTAATCCGGCAACAGCTCATCGGCCAAACTCGCCCGCGCCACATTCGTCAATTTCATCTCCGACTTCCGCGAGGTGGCCGCGGAACCGCTTCCTTCGCTGATATTCCGCACGCCGCTCCGTGCCGCCTGCACCATCTGATCCGTCATGCGTCGATCCTGAGAGAAGAAGCGCCTGCAAAAGACCACCGTCGCATCGTAAATCACTTGCGCTATCTTGTAACTGCGCAAATGCCGATAACCGCCATGAGGAAGAAAGGGTTTATTATCGCTTGGCATCTATGCATTCTCCTTTCGTCAGATTGTGTTTTGTCAGACTAGTCCGACAAGTCTGACTAGTCTGACAAAAAAACGTCAGCGCTTCTCCCTCGGCGGTCGCTGGTAGGTTCCGTCTTCCATTTCGCGCTTGATCACATTATGAAAGAGCCGGCCCATCTTCACTTCCTGTGGCATTTCCGCATAAAAGGTGTCCCAGGCGTAGTAGTACATTTCCTGCAACTTCTGCGGACTCATCTTTGCCGGCTCGAAGACCACGCGGTCGCAGGTATAGTTTTCCAGTTTGTAATCAAAAATCCGCCCCTGCTTTTCGAGTTGCTCACGGATTGGGGTATGGGCAAAGGGCGTCATGATGGTGAACTCGGCCAGGTCCAGTTTCACCTCCATCAGAAAATCCACCAGCCGCTTGATCGAATCTTCGTCCTGATCATCCGTCCCCAGGATCACCGTCGCCTCCACGCCGATGCCGTGGTCGTGGTATTGCTGAATGCGCCGGCGAATCATGTCGGACGTATCGAAGACCGCCTGATAGACATACCAGCACCCCGCCTTGTAGGCCAGGTCCAGCAGATGATCCTTTTCGCGGATCGGATGGCTGACCCATTTTTTCTTCAGCGGAGCCAACGCCTGAAAGAGTTCCGCCTCCCAGGCATCATCCTGGGCCAGAGAATTATCCACGATGAAGAGGCGGTTGTTGTCAATCTGAGAAATTTCTTCGACCACCCTCTCGATGGGGCGCGGCCGAAACTGGCGTCCGCCAAGATAAGGCGTGCAGCAGGGAAAGCAATTAAAGCGGCAGCCCCGTGAGCAATGGACCAAATCCACCATCCGCACACCCCGGTATTCATACTTCTCGCGATCCAGAATGCTACGCCGCGCCGGGCCGATGAGATTGGTGTCGGGAAAATCGAGCAGGTAATTATAAACCGGCTTTAGTTCGCCCTTGCGCAAATCCTCGACTACCTGCCCCAGGCGTCCCTCTACTTCGCCCAGAAAAACGCTCGACACATGGCGTCCAACCTCATCGCTGTGGAGCATGGTCGAAATGCCGCCGGCCATGACCGGTATGCCGCGTTCGCGATAATGATCGGCAATCTCGAATCCGCGCGGCAGCTGGGCCGTCAGCATCATGGACAGGCAGACCAGGTCGGGCGAATCGCCCAGCTCCAGTTCCGTCACATTTTCATCAATAAATTCGAGTTCGATATCATCAGGAACTTCGGCGGCAAAAACGACCGGGCCGTGGGGCGGCAGGTCAAAGTGGGTTTGGCGCTCCAGTTTGCGCCACTTCGGGTAAATCAATTTCCATTTCATAATATTAAAGGCACTCTTCTAATGTGGCCGTACAAACGGCATGAATATCCACCAAATACAGCCCACTATTTTATCGCCCCAAGTGCCCACATGCAACCGCTAGAGATGGAAAATTGCACACCACTCGAAGCGTCCAGAAGCCAATGTCTTTACGGGCCTTCATTTCAGGCCTCCAGCGCCGCCCGAAGCATGGCGTAGTAGTTTTCCGCCGGAATATAATCAGGAATCGAATTGCCGCTGCCCAGCGCGTAGCCGCCCTTGTTCTGCGCCCGTTCGAGCATGGCCCGGCTGCGTTTGTAAACGGCCTCAGGAGTTTCCCGCGCCAGGAAGTCCATGTCGATACCGCCCAGGATGGCAATGCGATCACCCCATCGGTCGTATGATTCTTCGACGGGAATGATGTTGTCTTCATAGGAATGCTTGCCGTCGTAACCGATGTCGTCGATAATGTCGTCCCAGACCTCGACCATCTGCCCGCAGGAATGAAGGATGGCCGGGCGGCCCGCCGCGTGAATGGCCTCGACAATGCGCTTGTGCTGGGGAAAGACGTATTTACGCATGTCTTCCGTGGACAGCATGGTCTGCGTCTTGAATCCCCAGTCGTCGTTGAGCACGGCCAGTTTGATGAAGTCGTGCTCCAGGGCCAGTTCATAATGGCGCAGCATGCGGTCGCCGATTTCCCGGGCCATACGCTCCACCACATGGGGCTCCATGGCCAGCATGATACAGAGATTTTCATAGCCCGCCAGACGGATCATGTTTTCCAGGATACCACCCGGAGCCACCACCATCAGGCACATGCCCTCGGGCACGTAAGGGCCGATCTCGCCGAGTTGCTCGTATTGTGCTTCATCGGCTTCGGGCCAGGCATAGGCTTCCAGGCTGGCTTCATCGGAGATCACGGCTCCATCGTTCAGCGAAATGGTCCGTTCCTTTTTCCGCTCACCGGCCTTGAATCCCAGCAGATTATAATCCCAGACAGGGATAGTTGCGTAGTCGTAGCCACCGCGGGCATAGGCCTTCATATAATTCCGCTGGCCGCCAAAGGGCGCGTCGTCCGAAAGCCAGCTGCCCTCCGCTTCCATAAAGGGCCGCATCAGGTTGACGTTGGTAAAAAATTCATAAAGCGTGGGGCGATCCGGCGCCTCGCGCTTCAGAACTTTCATGATATTGTTATAGTCGGGCTCACGTTTCGGCAATTTCTGCATGGGATATCTTTCTAGAACCGGTCTCGAAAAGTTCCGGTCACTTCAAATTTGGGTCGGGCTGACAGCCCTCTTCTTTTTGAATGTATGTGGGACCTGGGGGCGCGCCTTTGGCGCTTAAAAATTCGTTTACGAATTACTGTTAAGTACACCGTTATTGAGAGTATTATTTTTGTTTTCTGATTTCTTCCTGCACCTCTTCATCCACAATCCCCACACCCGGCGGCGGCGCGTCATCGCCCTCCACTTCCCGGATGTCCTGCACCGGCCCCAGGGCGTCCTCCAGCATCTCACGGATCTGGCGAAACTGCGCTTCTCCCAGTTCGCGGGAGATAAACTCTACCGTGCCATCGCGCCGGATACGTATTTTGAAATTATCATGGGCCATTCTCGTTTGCCTCATCTTTGCATCGTGATATTCATGTTTTCCTGCTCGGTCTTTTTTTCCTGCATGGTTTTTCGAATATCTTTCAGCAGCAGATAGTTCAGCCCCGTTCGCAGGGCGATGATGGCGCCCAGCTGGCCGATGTCGTTCCAACTGGGGGCCAGCGTGGTCTTCAGTATGCTCGCCCCGATGAGCAGACCCAGCGCCAGAGAAAAGGCATGGCCGATTTCCATGCGGCTTTCCTGCATCGCTTCGAAAGCCTTGTGCCGGGTAAACATATCCGCCAGATAAATGATCACCGCCTTCGAAACACCTATTATAATAACCCCAATCGCCAGAAAATGACAAAGATGCACGATTATGTCATTCGTATAAACAACAAAAGTCTTGAATGCTTCAATCACATTGTCCATTTGGATTGCGTACTTTCATACAAGAAATAGAAACAAACTCAACCTCACCAGTATTTGTTATAAAGCCCCCCAAATGCAAGACTTAACTGGCGAAAGCAAAGGCCGGGGTGCACGACATAAATGGGGGCTGAGTTAATTTGAGGCAACGAATCGAAAGTATTTTTGAGTAACAAAAAAACTTTTTCATCTTTAGGGCCAAGGGCCCGTCCGATAATAGCCA
>CAYWYC010000205.1:0-8668 GCA_964462565.1 uncultured Candidatus Sumerlaeota bacterium
GTTTCAAGCATCATCATCAAGCCTGGCGTTGCAAATATCATCAAACCCCTCCGAGACCTCCGTGCCTCCGTGGTGATATTCTTCCTCTGCCAGACACAATAAAAGCCTGCATTGCAATCGCACTCGCAATCGCAATCGCAATCGGTATTTTTTAACCACGAAACAAACGAAATACACGAAAAATACTCCTGCTCCCGATCCCATGTCATCCGTCGTTCATTTTCTTAGCCGCGAATCGCTCAGATTTTGCGGATATTACGGCTTTCGGCTCTGCTGCTTGAAGGATTAAGGGAATGGATGCACGACACAAATGGGGGCTCGTTTTTTTCTATCCTTTCTCCAGAAAGGAATTTTGAATTTGCTCTGAAAAACGCTCTTGTCGCGCACTCTTTACCGGATGCGTCTCTGCGTTTTTCGGATTCGTTATAGCGAATCTCGAAAGTCTTTCAGCCAGAATGTATTTGTCGCAGAAGGCGGCCAAAAAAACAGCCCCCGGGGGGTAAGTCGGGGGCTGTTCGAGTTTTGCTTATGTGTGCTGGAATCAGGAGGCGCTGGCGGATTCAATCTGGGCCAGGGTGCGCATGGCTTCCAGGCTCAGCTGTTCCAGTTCCTCATGCTGCTTATTTTCCAGGGCGTCCTTCATGTTTTGCACCTGGGTGCGCAGTTTGTCCGACATGGGGTGATCGGGGGCGTCATTCAGTACGCCTTCGGCCCGTTTCATCGTTTCCTTGACTTCATCCTCGATGGAGTCAGCCACGCGGGTACGCAGCATGTTCGTCACGCGTTCGCGGGCTTCGCTGACCATCCGGTCCTTGTCGGCTTCATCCAGCTTGGCGGAGGTCGCCTGGATCGTAATTTCCTTTTCCAGACCGGTCGCCAGGTCTTCGGCGCGGGCTTCCAGGATACGGTCAGGCGTCAGTCGGAAGGTCACCTCGATACGCGGAACCCCGCGCGGGGCCGGCGTCACGCCTTCGATACGCAGCAGGTCGAGAAAGGTATTTTCCGAAGCAATGGGCGACTCGCCTTCGTACACGGGGAAGCTGATGGCTTCCTGAAAGTCACGCGTCGTCGTAAAGATATCCTTTTTCTCCGCCGGATAGGTGGAGTTGCGCTCGATGATAATGCCCATCTGGTCATTTTCCAGACCGACACCCAGGGAAAAGGGCGTCATGTGGACGACGACCATCTTGTCTTTCTGGTAATGAGCGCCGAGGCTTCCTTCCAGTTCGCCTTCCAGCGGCGAAAGCACGTCGGTCTGAACCGCCGCGCCCATGGCGACCACTTCTTCGGGAGAGATGTCGCGTTGGGGGGTAACGTCCAGTTTGCTTTTCACGAAATCCTGCACCATCGGGATACGTGTGGAACCACCGACCAGCAGGACCGTATCGATGTCCTTGGTGCCGATTCCGGCATCCTTGAGGGCTTTTTCGATGGGCTCACGCGTGCTTTCGATCAGGTCGCGGATCAGGTCTTCAAAGGTGTCGCGCGTGATGGTCATTTCGAGCGTGAGGGGGCCCTTGTCACTCATGGTAATGGCTTCACAGAGCACCTGGGTTTCGCGGGAGTCGGAAAGATCGATCTTGGCCTCTTCCGCGGCTTCCTTCAGGCGCTGCATGGCCACGGGATCTTCCGTCAGGTCCACGCCGTGTTCCTTCTTGAATTCTTCGGCCAGATGCTGAACGATCCGGTTATCGAAATCGTCACCACCGAGATGGGTGTTTCCGTTGATGCCCATCACGCGGAAGACTCCCGAAATAATCTCGATAATCGAAACGTCGAAAGTACCACCACCAAGGTCGTAAACGAGGAGGGTCTGGTCCTTGGCCTTGTCCAGGCCATAGGCCAGGGCGGCGGCCGTCGGTTCGTCGATGATGCGACGCACGTCAAAACCGGCGATCTCCCCGGCGTCTTTCGTAGCCTGGCGCTGGGCGTCGGTAAAATATGCCGGTACCGTCACGACAGCCTGGGGAATATCCTCGCCGAAATACTCTTCCGCGTCCTGTTTGATCTTCTGCAGGATAATCGCCGAAATTTCCTGGGGCGTATATTCCTTGTCGTCGATTTTGTACTTGTGGTTCGATCCCATGTGACGCTTCGCGGAAAATACTGTCCGGCCCACATTCATGATGGCGCCGCGCCGTGCTTTGCGTCCCACCAGGATTTCCCCCGATTTTGTAAAACTCACTACTGATGGCGTGAGACGTTCTCCCAGGTTGTTGGGAACAATCATCGGGCCATTTTTGTCCATAACCGCTACTACGCTGTTGGTAGTACCAAGGTCAATTCCAATTATGGAAGGCATGCTCTTTACCCCCTCTCGTTTTGTGCGACTACCACTTTGGCATCGCGTAAGATTTTATTATTGAGTGCATAACCTTTCTGCCGTACTTCCACGATCGTTTCGTTGGGAATACTGTCCGTATGCAAAACCTCGACGACTTCGTGCCGATCCAGGTTTACTTTTTCCCCAACGGGGTCCATCACCCGCAAGCCATACTTCTCATACATCTGCAACATCCGGCTTTGCATGCTGGCGATAGACTTGATCCAGTTTTGCACCTCTTCCGACGGCGGATGCTCCTGCGCCATGCGAATAATCCGGTCAAAACTGTCCAAAAGAGGCAAGACCGACCGGATCATGGGTTCAATACTGGAATTTTTCGACTGCTCATTCTGCTTGCGAAGACTTTCGGCGATATTCTCCAACTTCTCGCGTTCCAGCAAAACCTCACAAATATCATTAAGCAGATCGGGTTTTTCATCCTCCTCTTTTTTTTGCTGCGCGTCAAAAATTTGCGATAATTTATGCTCTACATCCTGATTGAATACTATTTCCCGGGGCTCGTCAATAACAAACTCCTTCTTCAGCATCTTTTTGTAAAAGCCCGGAGTTTTTTTTGTTAACATGCGGATAACCTTAAAAGTAAATACCGGCCTTCCCTTAAACGCGCAATTTCAACTCAGAAAGACGCTGCTTGGCCTGACGGTTCTTCGGGTCCAGATTCAGCGCCGTCGTAAAAGCCTGGGCTGCCGAACGCTTGTCCCCTTTCAGCATATAGGTCTCGCCGATTTCCATAAAAACCTCCGCGCTGCGCGGGGCAAATCGAAGCAAAGCCTTGAAGTGAACCAGAGACTGCGTGTACATGCCGCGATTGCGAAAAGCGCGCCCCATGGACATACGCGCCTTGATGATGGCTTCCGAAGTCGAGTGGTTCTTCGGATCAATCGCCAGGCTCCGGCCCCAGGTCTGAAAGGCGGGTTCAATCTGGCCCGCGTTCAGTTGGGACCATCCCAGCATGTTTAAGGCTTCGATATTTTTCGGGAATTTCTGAAGAATTTTTTTCCAGGCCTCGATGGCCTCGACCCAGTTCTGCTCTTCATAAAGCGCCGTGGCAATCTTGTATTGGGCCTCAAAGTCATCGGGGTTGATTTTCAGAATCTCGCGGTATTCTTCGATTGAGGCGGGACCGCCGCCGGAATCGTCCAGCGACTGGCCGCCATGGTGCCGGCGGACTTCCACAATCAGGTTGCGGGTATAGATGTCGTCGGGATCGTCATCCACGCGATCCTGCCAGCGACGCAGCACTTCCGACCAATAGCGTTTGGCTTCTTCCCGTTTGCCCGCCATTTCGGAGCATATCGCCAGGTTGTGGATCAGTTGCTCGTTATCCGGGTTCATCTGCGCCGCTTTTTCCCAGAGTTCCAGGGCATCTTCGTAAAGCCCATGGTCGGCGTAGCTGTATCCCAGCGTCATATAGGAATAGAGAATATTGTTTTTCGCACGTTGGTGCGTCGGCTCGATCGCCAGGATCGTTTCCCAGTCTTCCACCGCTTCCGCCCAGAGGCGCTTGCTTACTTTCTTGAAGCTGCGCTGCATCAGGCTGCGGATATAGGCCGTTTCCGCTTCCTTGTCACCCGGATTCTTCTCATACTGCTCCTTCAATTTACTCACATGCTGATTCACAACAGAATCGGACTCCGAGGTTTTTTCCTCTTCGGTGAAAAGAAAACGCCCCCGGATAAAGTTAAAAATCAGAATATCTTCCCGCGCCCGTTTCTCGGGGTGCCGAAGTTTTTCATAGGAAGACTGGATCACCATAAAGCGATCCGTGTGCTTCTCCGGGTCGAACTTTTTGATCAGTTCAACATAGGCATTCTTGATTTCTTCGTCCGAGGCGCCTTTACGCAATCCCAGAACACTGTAAACGTTTTGATTTTCCATCGTGATTGTCACTTCCGCGAGCAGAATATGTCCGGGGCTCTTTTACTGACTGCTCCCCTTTGAATCTTGCAATCTTGCTGGCTGAAAACCCAGTCCAAAATCCCTCAAGCCCCTTGAGAAGCCAAAGGACTTCCCCATTTCTTCCGTATCCCCATGTATGGCATTTTATGAAAGGCTTTTCAAGAAAAAAGAATATTGGCACACAGGTCGCGCTTTGCGGGCATCGTGCCTGAAAGAATCCAAATCACCGGTTGGTTTCTTTTTCCAGCCAGTCCAGGTATTCCTTGCTGGCCGCGGCAATGGGCTTCGAGATGATCTGGGGTACGTCATAGGGGTGGATTTCTTCGATGGCCTTGACCAGATCGTCAAAAATCTCGATCCGGGTCTTCAGGTCGCAGCGCCATTCGGCTTCCTGCTGAACCTGGCCTTCCCACCAGAAATAGCTCTGGATGGGGCCAAAAACCTGGGCGCAGGCGGCAAGGTGCTTTTCAACAACATCCTTCGCGATCTTTTGCGCGTCGGCTTCGGTTTCGGTGGTCGTTGTGACGACAAGAAATTCGGTTATGGGCATAAGCTTGGTCAATTATCCTTTTCGAAGTTTGGCGTGGAGATGAAAGAGATCGTCACGGTCGATAAACTCGAGCATCTCGAGACGACAGTTTTCAAGGAGGTCTCGCCATTCGTGGCCTATGGGCAAGCGATGGTGCTCGACGGCGCTGCCGGCCTTGCGGTGGAAGTCATTGATCACGTGGCTGCCGACAAAATGATTGACAAAAAAGTCGCCGCCTGGCTTCAGCACCCGTGTCATCTCGGCCAGGGCCGGAGCCGGTTCCGTAAAATGCGGAAAGGCGCAGAAGCAGAGAATTTTGTCAAACCAGTCATCCTCGCGGGGGATATGATAGATCGATCCGACGACGGCCTCCACGTTTTCCGGCATGCCGCGTTTTTGCGCTTCAGTGATCATGCGGGGCGACAGGTCCATGGCCAGCACTTCACCTTCCGGGCCCACCCGTTCCGGCAGCAGGCGCGTCAGGCGTCCTGATCCGCAGCCGGGTTCAAAGAGGCGATCGCCCTTCTGAATATTCCAGGCGCTGAACATTTGGGGCAGTTTGGCCTCTTCTTCCGGCGAAAACTCCAGCAGCACACCGCGTTCGACGCAATCGTCAAAAAAAACGCGCATCGATGCTTCTTCATTATGTGGATTTCGGGCTTCGGCCATGTTTCACACTCTTTCTGAATATTTCCACAACTCCAACTATAGCGGATGAAAACAAGACAATGCAAGCTCCTGCGGGAAGATCGAGCCAAAAGGCGACAAAAAACCCTCCGACGGCGCTCAGGGCTCCGAAAAAGCCGCTCCAGACGAGGACGCTGCGATAGCGCCGGGCGACCTTCAGGGCGGCGATGGACGGATTGGCGATCAGGCTGAACAGCAGAAGCCCGCCAACGGTTTGCAGGTTGATCGTGATCACGGCCGAGGTGAGCAGAAGCAGCAGCAGGAAAATGAGCGTTTCGGGAATGAGCGCGTGGGCCAGCTCGCGGCTGAAAAGCAGGACCTTGAGTTCCTTGTTGAAGAGCGTGAGAAATGCCAGAAGCAGAAAAAAGATGATGGCGATGGTGATGATCTGGGCTCGGGTGATGAAAACGGGGTCGCCCCAGAGGAGGCTGAGGGCGGCGCTCTTGGGTCCTTCGAGCATGCCGATTCCGAGAAAGCTGAGTCCGAGCATGAGGGAAAAAATCGCGCCCAGGGCGGCATTGGGATCCTGGCGACGCTTGCGCAGGATAAAGGCCAGCATCGACGCGCCCAGCAGGGCTCCGATGAATGCCGTCAGATCCGACGGCAGGGCAATCCCCGTGCGTTCCTGCAATACCAGCCCGAAAACGGCTCCGGCCATGGCCGCGTGGGCGGAACTGACCGTGATAAAGGGCATGCGCAGGCCGTTGACCATCACGCCCGTGAGGCCCGCCGTGGCTCCGCTGAGCAGCGCCGCGATAATCGAAGGCAGGTAGAGCATCAGGTCCATGGCTCCGCCTCCTTGTCACGCCGGTCGCCCTCGCCCAGGCCCGTGCTGTAGGCATGGTAGCGTCCACGTCGCTGGGCCACTTCCATCTCGCAGGCATAAAGATCGGACAGGATTTCGCGGGTGAAAAGTTCAGCCGGTGCACCAACGGCTTCGGCCTGGGCTTCCTTGAGCAGGATTACCTGCTTGCAACTGGCCGGAAGCAGGTCCACGTCATGGGTGACGACAACAATAGTCTTGCCCTTTTCGAGGTAGAGCCATTCGATCAGTTGGGTCAGGCGTTCCTGCCAGTCCAGGTCCAGGCCGGCTGCCGGTTCGTCGATCAGAAAAAGGTCCGCTCCCTGTGCCAGGAGGCGTGCCAGCTGGGTCTTCTGGCGTTCACCGCCCGAAAGGTCGCGATAAAGGCGATGGCGCAGGGGGTCCAGTTGGAGGGCGTGGATGGCCTCTTCCACGGCGTCGTGATCTTTTCGCCCGAAAAAGCGACCCAGCCCCGCCAGGCCGGTTCTTCCGAAATAGACAATTTCCTCCACCGTAAAAGGCAGGTCGGGCATGAAATCATGATGTTGAAAGAAGATGCCGATTTTGCGGCGGATCTGCCTGCGGGAAGGGCGGCTCCGGAGTTCGCGAATTTGGTCAAAAAAGCGGACGTTGCCTTCGGATACCGGCTGCAAACCGGCCAGCACGCGCAGAAGGGTGCTCTTGCCCGCGCCGTTGGGCCCGACGATACCCCAAAATTCTCCGCGGCGGATTTCCAGGGAAATCGGTCCCAGAATGCGGGCCTCATGGGCCCGAACGACGGCGTTTTCCAGTTCCACCATGGGCATGGTGCGGGTCCGCTATTCCAGAGAGATGGCCTTTTTCAGCCTTTTCAGATTTTCACGCAGAAGGTCCTCGTAGCTTTCGCCATAGCCGGGGGCGTCGGCAAAGTTGCTGAAGACGATGACGGGTTTGTCCATCTTTTCGCCCAGAGACTCGGCGGCCTGTGTGCCTTCCTGCAGGTTCGCGATTATCGCCACGATGCCATCCTGCTGCACCAGCCGCTGCAAGTCGCGGGCCGACATATCTTCCGGACGCCGGATCGTATCCACCACTTCACAGCCGAGCCACTCGGCAAAGGCCTTCTGGTGAAAGGACGCGATCACCTGAAGGCCTTTCAGGTTTTTCGCGGCATCCTGCAAGTCCTTTACCAGGGCCTCGGTATCTTCCGTCTGGTGCTTGAGGTTTTGCTTGAGCGTTTGCGCCTCTTCGGGATATTTTTTCTCCAGAATCGGCAAAACATCTTTTTTCAACTTTAAATAATTATCGGGAATCAGGAGCGACGCGGGCGTGTCCACGGTCATGATGGGGATGTCCTTGCCGCCGATACGACGGATTTTGTCTTCCAGGACGGCCTGATAATCATGCCGCAGGACAAGGGTGGCCTTTTTCAGCGCCGGCAAAACCCGCGGGCTCAGATCGAAGTGCCCCGGACAGGATCCCGGCGGAATCAGCGTCGTCACTTCGGGGGCATTATCGATGCCGTCGAAAAGGTCATCAATCGCCTTTTCCAGCATGGAAGAACCGGTGATGATGCTTGTCGCGTTATCCTTGTCCGCGAAAAGCACCGACGGCAAAAGGAGCAAAACCGCCGCCAGAAATAACGCGCAAAGGATGATTTTCGATTTGGTAAACATTATAAGCCTGCCTTATGGAGCCATGTCGTTCATGACGCTGTCACTCATGCGCTGGCTGCGCACCACGTCACCATCGCTGATTGTTCCGTTCGTCGGGTCATAGACGATATTTTGTTTGATATCCAGACCACGATCCGTATCGGGTCCCGCCCCAACCATCCGCCACTGGCCCCAGGCGGGCAAAATCTCCGCCATCCAGGGCTGCGGAAAGGGTTGGGGAAAATTATCCACGTGCTGCTTCACGTTCAGGTACTCATAATATTTCAGCATTTCCGGATCGGGATCTTTCAGGAAGGGATCGACAAACATATTCGTAATATAGGCCACCGGCGTGGTCAGTCCGGGACCGCAAAAGGACATCATGTCGTTGATGTTGTTCACCTTCGCCGGATATTCAATCATGGTTCCGGTCGGGTCGATCCGTCCATAGGGCGGGTAGTGGTTGTTGTCCACGGCGTAGGATTCCAGGCCCGTCGCGAGGCTGCGCAAATCCGCCTTCACACGGCCGACCTTGGCGCGGACCTGTGCCTCCAGGAAGTTGGGGACGGCAATTGCCGCCAAAATGGCGATAATCGCCACCACAATCAGCAGTTCAATCAATGTAAAGGCGTTTTTCTTCATAAATCTTTCTCCATTCTGTCTCAGGTTTCCAATAGCGCCATGCCGTAACACTAATTACGGATTCGTAATACTATAAGTCAGGTCGATATGTTTGTCAATACCTATATGTGTTTTTTTGACAGGGTTAAATT
>CAYWYC010000206.1:0-8645 GCA_964462565.1 uncultured Candidatus Sumerlaeota bacterium
GTGCTGGTCTGGTCCAGGTGGCCCAGGCTCCGGCCAATGATCGGCAGGCTTGCCCCCGTCGCTGCCTGCCAACTGCCCAAGGTTCGCCGAAGGTCATGGATACGAACGCCCTCGATCCCGGCCACCTTGCATATTTCCGCCCAGGCCAAGACGGTCTCGAAAAATCGCTTCAGTTCATCCGGGCGCTGCCCAAGGAAACGCTCGCGGGATTCGGTCTTGAAAAGTCGGATACGCCGGGCCGGATTCGGGCCTTCGTATCCCATATCCTGCGCGAAGAAGAAAAGGCGCCTCAATAGTCCGGATCGTCGCCCTTGCGCAAGTCGGGTGCCAGGCGCTCAGCCTCGCTCCGGGCCTGAAGGACGCTCAGGGCGTCCAGGCCGTCAAAGTCTCCCCAGCCTGCGGGAAAAGTCCCGGCCCTCGATGCGCCGCCTAAAATAGTTCAAGAAACGGCTGCAGGCCCTGGAGCCTGGCCCTGGCCGGCACTGGGTTAGCGATACGGATACGCGGGCCTTATGCTTCAGGTGACTCCGGAGGGTGGCAAGGCGGGGCGAGCCGGGACTTCACACTCAGCGATCCGAGTGCATCCAAAAACCAGAATATATTTCATAATCTCTTGACAATAGCGATGAAGCAGGATATTCATGGCTTTCATGCATCAAAAGTTAGGCTGTCGGCTTGGCCTTTGATACTTTTAAAACAAGATATTGATCGATACATAAAAAGGAGAACATTTAAACTATGCACCAGCGAATTCGTCTCATCATGACCGTTTTTTTCATCATGCTTGGAGCCTCTTGGGCCCTTGCTCAGCCCGACCCGATCTGGATTGAAGGCGAAAAGCCGACTTCGGCCAACGTCTCCGCCCAGGAAGGCGGATACCATCTCGGACCCCTTGCCCGCCCGCAATGGCAGTCGGGCGGCGCGATGTTCTGGTTTTCGCTGAATCCCAATGATGTCAAGGATAAGTGGCCGGAAGAAGGCCTTCGCCATGGCTACCAGTTCAACGTAAAAGAAGCCGGCAGGCATGAGTTCTGGGGCCGCATTGGCTATGAAAACGCCCGTTCTCCCTTTGACTGGCGCATTGACGGCGGCGAATGGAAGACCGTCGATCGCAACCAGCCCACTATCGATCTCATCGAACTCTCGCTCTGGAACCAGCTTGGCTGGCTGTGGATCGATACCGTTGATCTGTCGGCTGGCGATCACACCATTGAGTTCCGCCACATGCCCGCTACCAAGACCGATAACAAGGGCAACGAAAAACCGACCCGCAACCTGCTGATGATTGACGCTCTGGTCTTCAGCAAAGAGCCTTTCAAGCCCAACGGCAAGTTCAAACCCGGCGAAGATCATCGCGACGAACTGGCGAAGATGGCCGAGGATCAGGTCTTTGACGTCGAAGTCGGATCCGGTGGCAAGCGTTCGGAAACGAGGCTTGCCGGCGCCTGGCAGATTGCACGCTGGGACGAATACGGCGATGACCGCCGCTGGAACGATGGCGATATCCCGGTCGAGACGCAGTGGAAAGGCGTCGAAAGCCTGCCCGAAAATCTCGACAGTATGCCCTGGTATGGCGTGGTTGTGCCGCGTACCTATTATGAAATCGATGGGGTTTCCGGCGGCTATGCCGGTAGTTCGGGTAGCAAGTCGGGCAAGCCGCCGCTCTTCGACTTTGCCCACCGCGTCATTTATCGCACGCAGATCGAAGTGCCCGCCGAGGCAGCCGGACGCGGCATTTCGCTGGACTTCGAGCAGTTCAACATGATCGCCAGCGTCTTTGTAAATGGCCGTTTTGTCAAATGGAGCAAAAATCACGACGCGCCCTGGGAACTGGACATCACCAATCATGTCAAGCCCGGCGAGACCAATGAGATCGCTGTCGTGATCAAGAGCCACTATTACGCCGTCAACCGCAACCGCGCCAAGTCTGTTGAAGAACAGGGCGTTGGTCTGCGAGCCGTATTCGGTCTGCCCGGCAATGCCTATTCCAGCTCCAGCATGGGGCCGACCGTGGATTTTCCCGTTTCCGCGCCCAAGTCCGACGGCGATGTGCCTGGTATCACCGATTATGTCAAGCTGATCGTCGCCGGTGGCAAGCCCTACGTGGAAGACGTTTTTGCCAAGCCTTCGGTTACCCAAAAGCAGCTCGGCCTCGAAATCACGCTCGAGAATCCCGAGGATCGGGATGTGCCGGTAACCTTGCGCAATTCCGTCGTGCCATGGGACCGCGCAGGAAACTGGCGAAACGCCCAGCCGGAGAAAACTTTTTCCGAGCAATCAATGACCGCCCAGGCCGGACAACGCACCACCGCCGACCTGGCTTTCGACTGGGATAACCCGACCCTCTGGTGGCCCGATGATCCGAACCTTTACATGATCAAGACGGAAGTCGTCCGCGACGGCAAAGTTGTCGATACCCAATGGACCCGCTTCGGCTTTCGCGAATGGGGCTGGGAGGACGGTGTCCTCTTCACCATCAACGGCAAGCCCTGGCAGTTCTGGAATGACCTGAACAACACCCAACTCAAGAATCCGCAAACCCTTGTGGAGACCATGAAAGAGTCGGGGCGCAACAGCAAGCGCTTCTGGGGTAAGATGCACCGCGGCTGGGGTGGCATGACCAAGCGCGAGATTCTCGATCTCTTCGACGAAAACGGCGTGGTCGTTCGCGACACCGGCGCATTCGACGGCCAGGTTTTCAACTACGCGCGCGGCCTGACGCAAAATGACGATGGATCGAAAGGCTACAACAAGCGCCTCTTCCAGAACGTCCTGGACCAGCAACTGGCCTGGGTGCGCGGTTATCGTAACCATGCCGCTATCCTGATCTGGTCCATGGAGAACGAAGTCGCCTTTGTCTCCGCGGCCAATGCCGGACAGATGAATATGTACAGCCCCGCCATTCGCTATGTGGGTGGCAAGCTGATGGAACTGGACCCGACGCGCCCGGTGATGATTGACGGCGGCAACGCCCTGACCGATCCGGAACTCTGGGAAGGCGAAGGCCCCTGGGTCGAACCCGCCCGCAAGCTGGGCTATCTGCCGGTCAATGGCGGCCACTACACCGAGGACGGCTACGGCGTGACCGCTTCGGACTTTCCCGATTCCTTCTACACCGGCGAGCACTGGTATGAAGGCTTCGATGATCGCACCCAAACCAGCATGGTCCGGAACCGGCCCATCCACCACGGCGAAATCTTTTACGGCCGTGGCTGGTCGGTGGACAAACTCGCCGAAATCGGGGGTGAGATTGTGTACCGCAGCGACTCCGACACTTACCCCGTCCGCTCGAAAATCGCGCGCATGATGAATGAGGGCTACCGCTTCAACGACGTCTCCAGTGGTTGGGCGATCTTTGACGGCGACCTGACGACGGATCATCAGAAAGCCTGGTCGCCCATCATCCTGCTTGCTCGCGAGTGGAACTGGAGCTTTGGCGGCGGCCAGACGGTGGAACGCAAACTGCGCATCATCAACCAGACCAGCAAGCCCCGTACCCTCACGGGAAAATGGGAATTGGTCGTGGACGGCAAGACGGCCCAAAGCGGCTCCAAAGACTTCCAACTCGACATCGCCGGAAAGGAATACTGGGAGGTCCGCTTCGAAACCCCGAAAACTACCGGGATCAAAGAAGGGCAGTTTATCCTGACTGTTGCCGAAGGAAACGAAGAACACTTTCGCGATGAAAAACCGGTGCGCCTGATCGAATGGGACGGCGTGCCCGCGCCTGAAACCAAGCGCGAGGCCTATGTCATGGATCCCTCGGGCGAATTGAAAAAACGTCTTGACCAACGAGGCATTCTCTATCGCGAAGTGGACTCGGTCAACGATGTGCCCCAGGGCCCCCACGTCTTGCTCGTCGGACGCAACGCCATCCCGGAAGGCGATATCGATACACCGGCCTGGCGCTTCCTCGCCAACTCCGGCGCGCGTATCGTCGTCTTTGAGCAACTGGAAAATCCCCTTCGCGGTCGCGCCCTTCCGGCGCGAATGGAAATAACCGAACAGGGCGGCCGCATCGTTCATATTCAAAACTCCAACCATCCGGCCCTCGAAGGCTTGGAGCCGGCCGACTTTTTCACCTGGTCCGGAGGCCACAAGAGTTACGCCAAGGCATATATCAAACCCGACTCCGGCGCTTTTCCCATTCTTCAGGCGGGAGCCGCTCTTAACTTCACGCCATTGGTGGAAGCACAGACGGAAAATGCCGGCCTTTTTATTCTGAACCAGACGCTGGCGCTGACCAAGATCGACGAAGATCCCACGGCGCGTCGCCTGACCGATCAGCTTGTCAATCACGCATTTGACTACGAACCCCTTAGCCGCCCGGCCATCGAGTCCATTCCGGAAGATAGCTATTTTTCCAAGATGCTGAACGAAGCCGGCCTCGACGCCTCCTCCAATCCTGATCCGGTCAAGGCCATGGAGGAAGTTCCGGGTGGTATCGTGCTCGTCAAGGCCACTCCGGAAAAGATTGGCAAGCTGAGCGCCAATCTCGACCAGGTCAAGGCTTTTCGTCAAAAGGGCGGATGGATTGTCCTGTACGACGTAACGCCCGAAAGCCTGGAATCCTTTAACCGGATCGTAGGCGTCGATCACCTCATACGCCCCGGAACCCGCGAAGCCATGGCCGTCGTCTTGCCGCGCGGGCCCGTTGCCATCGGCGTCAACATGAACGACGTCGTCATGACCACCGGCAAAAAAATCGACTGGTGGAAGGGCACGGAATTCCGTTCCCACGATGCTTACAGTTACATCGTGGACTACCGCGACGTGGTCCCATTTGCCACCATCAACGGCGCCAAACCGGAACGCATGGCCAACAACATGCCCCATCCGCGCAACGTTGCCAACGGCATCAGTGGTGACGAGTTCTGGCGTTATCTGACCTACTTCGAGGGGTACCAGGGCCAGGAGCCTCAGATGACCTTTGAACTTCCGCGCAAGGAAACCCTTGATACCTTCGAGGTTGCCTTCGACACCGGCTACTCCACAGTCGAGAAGTTCACCCTTGACTTCCATGACGGAGGCGAGGTCGTCGAGTTGAAAGCCGCACCCGGCACTGCCCCGCAAAGCTTCAACTTTGAGCCCCGCACAACGGACAAGGTCACCTTTGAGATTACCGAATACGAACTCAATGAGAAAGGTCGCGATGTTATCGGTATCAGCACGATCCGAATGCCTGCCAGACGTTCCGGGGAATTCCTGAGGAAGGTCCAGCCCATTACCGATCCGGCAGCCATCGTCAGCTATCCCGACGGCGAGGGCGGCACCCTCCTCGTCAACATCAACTACCTGTCGGTGGAGGAAAATCCGCGCAACATCGCCAAGAAGCGCAACCTCACCAAGGCCCTGCTGGCCAACCTCGGCGCGCCTTTCGCCGGAGGAGCATCCGTCGTCGTGGGCGATGCCGGGCTGGAATTCGAACCGGTCGTGCTTCCCGAATCTTCCTTTAACATCTACCCGCGGTCCAAAGTGGATGCCGGAGGAAAAAACCGCTGGTTCAATCCGGGTGGAAAATATCGGAATGAAGACGTGTCCAACCTGCCCGGTGGCAAGCAAAACCTCGATGGTGTTCTCTTTGACATCAACGACTTCTTTGCCGCCGACACTCCCACGGTGATTGCCCTGGCAGGCGGAGGAAGCCCGGTCGAGACCAAAATCATTAAGGACGTCAAGGTGGGCCGCAAAGCCGACGCCCTCTTCTTCCTGCACACCTATCACCCCGGGCGGCAGGCTGGTCGGATAGATGACCGGATCGAAGGCTGGAAAGAAAAGGGCGAAATCGATCAATTGGTTTCGTTCGATTACCCCACGGTCCTCGAATACGTCGTTCACTACGCCGATGGGTCTGAGGCCGTTGTCCCCGTCCGCTATCGTCGCGAGATAGGCCCCTGGATCGACGAGAGCCGTCCCGAAACCAACGCCTATTCCCGCGTCGCCTGGCAGGCCGCCACCTCCGAGGCGGGGGGATATCTGTCGGTCTATTCCATGCAGTGGAACAACCCCGAGCCGACAAAAGAAATCGCGACGATCGACATTCGTCTGCCCGAGGGAACCCGAAACCTGGAACAACACGGCGCACCCGCGATCTTCGCCATCTCAACGGCAACGGTGGAATAGCCCGGAGTTACGGTAGGAAGTCCGTACGCGCACATTACACTGGCTCAGCCAAATCAATAAACCCCTGCCACAATGCCTGGATAAATCTCAATAAGCATTGTGGCAGGGGTATACTTATATTACAGCACAGCCAATTCGCCGTCAGGCAAACAAGCCAAGTCAAACATTCCAACCGTAACGCTTCCTTGTTGAGTAACCAAATAGCAATCGCTATGAGCCACATGTTTTCACAGATGACCACAGACCGGGTGGTTTGATTTTCCCTGCGCCTCAGCGGTTCTGCGGGATGACGGCTGCCTGGTTCCGCGACATGAAAAAATGCAGGACTCCCGCAGAGGCGCTGGGGCGCAGAGAAGAAAAGCGCCCCCATTATTAATACAGTTATTGGGGTATACAACTTATTTTTCAGCCCAACCCTTTAATGTGCGGTGGGTGATTCCATGCATCCGTTTTCGTTCGGTATAGGTAAGTCCGAGAAACATCTCTAGAGCATGGCTTCGCTGATAGAGACAACGGGAGCAGAAAATCCGCCCCGGAGTATTTCGTCTTGATTTGTATTATCTGATATAACCCTTGAAAGCCATAACCAGACCTGTAATAGTTAGGTTACTGAGCATAAGCAGGTATAAGCATGATTTCGCAGTATTTTGCTGCGGATGTGCTCTATTATTTATCTTAAGGAGGTAAACTATGACAACGCGTGTAGCGATTAATGGATTGGGGCGGATTGGACGAGCGGCCCTGAAGACAATTCTGGAAACTCCCGAACTGCAGCTCGTTGCGGCGAATGATTTGATTCCTGCCGATGGGCTGGCTTATTTGCTGAACTATGACACGGTGTACGGACGGTATGACAAAAAGGTTCAGGTCACCGATGGCGGCCTGGATATTGGCGGAAAGGAATATAAACTATTCAGCGAAAAGGATCCCGCTTCTCTGCCATGGAAAGAATTGGATGTTGAACTGGTTTTTGAGTGTACGGGTATTTTCCGCAAAAGTGAAGACCTGAAAAAGCACCTGGAGGCAGGCGCGAAAAAGGTGATCCTTTCGGCGCCGGCAAAGTCTGATGATATTCCGTCCGTGGTGCATGGCGTGAATCAGGCGCCCGACGACGCGCAGATCATCTCATGCGCCAGTTGCACCACCAATTGCATTACGCCGGTTTCCGAGGTATTGGATCGCCATCTGGGTATTAAAAAAGCAGTGATGACGACGATTCATGCATACACGGCGTCTCAGGACATCGTGGACACCTATCAGAAGAAGACCCGGCGTGGGCGAGCGGCGGCGGCGAACCTGGTCCCGACAACCACCGGCGCGGCGCAGGCTACCACAAAGGTGCTGACGAACCTGAAGAATCGCTTCGACGGCGTGGCGGTGCGCTGTCCGGTGCCGACGGGTTCCCTATCCGACCTTGTTTACCTGGTGGAGAAGGAAACGACAGTGGACGAGGTTAATGAGATTTTCAGAAAAGAATCGGAGACGGATAAGTATAAAAATGTATTGGGCGTAACGAATGATCCGATCGTATCGAGCGACATTGTGCGCGACCCACGTGGTTCGCTGGTGGATCTGGGCATGACGCAAGTCGTGGATGGTGACCTGATCAAGATCATGGCCTGGTACGATAACGAATGGGGATATACGAACCAGATGATCCGTGAAGCGATCCGCATCTCGGCCTAGTCTGTACTGCAACAGCCCCATTAGAAGGGCCTCTCAGCGCCCCTGCAATAAGAGGTCCATGCTCTTGAAAAGCCGGACCCTCGCAAGGGCGCTGAGCCACCGTTTTTCCTAGTTACCAGACTCGTCCGACAAGAACTAACGCGATAGTCCTTGGAGGCTGGGGATTATCCGAAAAAACACGGATTGCTTTTCGTGGGGGGATAGGTCATTATAATGAGGACAAGGGATTTGTCTGGGGTGGGGATATTTATATCTGGCTGTATGGAAAGGTTGGGTAGATTCGATGCTTGATACGATTGATGATATATTGGATTTTGCCATTAAGGAAGAAGAAGGGGCTGCGGCTTTTTATCGGGACTTGGCCGGTCGCATGGAAAATGCGGAGACCCGCAAGGTTTTTGAAGAGTTTGCCCAGGAGGAGGAAGGCCACAAGGCTAAATTGCAGGATGTGAAGGCGGGCAAGGCCTTTGTTTCAACGGCGGAGCATCCGCTGGACCTGAAGATTGCGGAGCAACTGGTGAAGGTGGATCCTTTTAGGCCGGATCTGGATTATCAGCAGGCGCTCGTGGTGGCAATGAAGAAGGAAAAAGCGGCCTATCTGCTCTATATGAACCTGGCCAAGTCGGCGGAGGATGCGACCATTCGGGATCTTTTTGTGGGTCTGGCGAACGAGGAGGCGAAGCATAAGCTGCGCTTTGAGATTGAATATGACGACAATATTATGATCTGGAACTGATTATGCAACAGGCTTCTTTGCGGCCTTGGTATTTTGTGCGAGAGGTGCTTGCTGTTTTTGAAAAGTGGAGGAGTTTTTATTGATGTGCCGGCAAGATGCC
>CAYWYC010000207.1:0-8625 GCA_964462565.1 uncultured Candidatus Sumerlaeota bacterium
TGCAGTCGCCACCATGAACAACCGTTTGCGAAATCTCGCCATTGAGCGAAGCGCCCTCAGTCCCGTCCGTAGCGAATGAAATCGTGTGAGTCGCCACCGTGGTCGCCACAAGAGGTTGGCTGAACGCCGTCAAGACTCCTGCTTCGTTTTTTGCGATGGCATAAATCGTACATTCCTGGTCGGGCTGCCGATCGCTCAGTCTTAGGGCTGTCCAGTCAGTTGTTGTTTGCCATATTGGGCTGCTTCCAAGACTGCCGTCTGCCTGCAACCATTTGTCCGAGCCCTGCTCAGAAATCATCAGGGCATATTGCGTGTAAGTGGTGTTGCCATCACGGGTATCAATAGAAATGCTGATGGAGGATGTTGTCACGTCTTCCAATAATGGCGGCATGGGCTGAGATGCCAGTGTCCAAGTTGTAATCGTGCTGGTACAAGTTGTTTCGGCCATCTGATTAAAGGCAGAAACCTTGAAGGCATATTCCGTGTTGGGCTTCAGATATTTCACCGTATGGGCGTTGACATTGTTCCTTGTAACATAGGACAGGCTGTTTGAGGTACCTGAGACTTCTCCGCAATAAACATAGAAGCCTTCTTCCCGATCAGAGTTATCGGTCCAGGCAGCGGAGATGGAATGATCCGACACTTCCAGGATGGCCGCACTTGAAGGCGCCGCGCCGGGAAGTTCCAGGTCATACTGGGAAAACTCGCGGTATCCGGTGTTCCCCGAGAATCCTCCGGCATACAGGCAATTATTAAAGATCCTCAAATCATTGCTTCTATCGGAATATGCGTAACCCCATTCCTTTTTTTCTCCAGTGAGAAGATCAGCTGCTAATAGCCCAGTAAATTTATCGTTATATAACCGTAAAGCTGTTCCCCCAATAAAAGCAGTGTCTTCAAAAAAGGCGATAGATTTAACCGAGGAAGCCCAATTAACATTTAAAGCCAGATTCCAACTGAGAAGGTTTCCCGTTTCCGGATCAATGGCGGCAATATGCTCCCGGTCTTGCCCGCCAATTTGTGAAAACCAGCCGCCTGCATAAATAAGAGAGTTATGCTTGTAAATACAATAAGCAATACTATCGGCGTTCGGGTTCCAGGATGTGGCCAGGCCGGTTGCTTTGTCAAGAGCGGCCAAATAGTTGCGTGGCTGTCCCCCAATAGACTGAAAACTGCCTGCTGTATAGATTTTCGAACCATCGATAAGTATATCATATACGCTGTTATTGGAGTTTGGATTCCAATTGGTCGCAAACCCGGTCTCCAAATCGATCTCTGCGATATTATTACGGCTTTCGCCTCCAACGTTATCAAAAGCGCCACCTGCATAGATGCTGTTGTCTGAGAGTTCCAGAGCGAGAACCCATAAATCGAAATCAGGATTCCAATCTTTGAGGGAAGCATCTGTCCTATCGACTGCTGCAGCATAATTGCGCGTTGTGGCGCTCATGGAGGTAAATTGCCCTCCCATATAGACAGTATCACTGCTGACAGCGATAGCCTCCACTCTGCCGTTAGCATCTGGGTTCCAATCAGTGACGCGTCCGCTGGCAATGTCGATAGCGGCCGCATTGTTTCGCTTTGCCACATTGCTTATGAAAAACTTGCCGACGGCCATGATTTTGCCATCCTGGCTCGCCATGGAAATAACACCCGCATCAGCACCCGGATTCCACGGAAGAAGCGCACCGCTATCCGGATCCAGGGAAGCCAGGTAGAGCCGTTCCTCGCCACCCACGCTCGTGAAATCGCCGCCAATATAAATCTTCGAGTTTGAAAGCACGACAGCATTGACCGTGTTATTGGCATCCGGATTCCAGACCTTTACCGCGCCGCTTGTCGCATCAACCGCCGCCAAGCGATTTCGGGCCTGGCCGCCTATGCTCTGGAAACTGCCGCCGATATAAACCGTATCTCCATATAACAATATGCTTTTTACAACGCCGCCTTCCGCATTGGGATTCCAATCCGTCACCTCTCCTGTCTCCGCATCCACGGCGGCAAGACCGTTTCGGCTCAAGCCTCCGATTGTGGTAAAGGCGCCGGCGAGGTACACAACATTATCCCTCAGCACCATATCGTAAACCGCCCCGTCCGGTTCGGGATACCAGGAAGTGGCTTCTGCCGTTTCCAGATCAATAGCTGCCAGATTGTTGCGCACCTGGCCACCAGCCTCTGAAAAGTTTCCGCCCACATAGATGACAGATTCCGACACTTCCAGAGCCTTCACCGTTCCATTAACGCTCGGGTACCAAGGCGTATATTCATCGGTGATTTTGTTGAGTGCTTTTATTCCGCCCAAGCTTCCAGCAGAATAAATGATATCATCGTTCTGCGCCAAGGCGTATATTTCTCCAGAATAAGTGCTTCCATAATCTCCACCTATCTCACCATTGCCCAAAATATGTCGATAATTTCTGTATTGATAGCCGACATACCAACCACCTTCTCCATCAGGCAGGCAGGCATAGCCATCGGCATGGATGTAGGCAAAGTGTATCCTGGGTTCACCGGTCTCAGCATCCAGTTCGACACCTCTGCCGGAATAAAATCCCACCATGTCGAACTCGCCGCCGATATAAATCGTATCACTTGTGGGTTCAATGGCAAAAACGGTCCCGCTGGGAGCCCATAAATCCCTGCGTGGTTCGTCCGGCAGGCCAAGGGGAGAACCATCAGGACCTAGCCTAACTGTCATTGCAACAAGGGTCATGTCGCTGGAAATATTCATGTCCCGGCGAGATGTGTTTGTGAGTCCATCGCTCCACTTTACAAACTCATAATCGGAGTCCGTCAAGATAACACTTACGGTGGTGCAGGGATCGCCGTAGGTGACGGTCTGGACTGCATCGCCAATGATAGCGACCCCGTCACGGGCAATATAGGTCACAGTATATTCATTCACTGCAAAGTTGGCTGTGAGGGTCGTGTCGTTATTGATGTTCCGGACGGTTAGGGGATTGGTGGTGGCTCCATCATAAGTGCCTCCACCTTCCTGGGACCAATTGACGAAATGATAGCCTGTTGGAGGAAGGGCTGAGACCTCAGTGGCGTTGCTTCCACTGAGGACGGCCTGCGAACTTTCTCCGGAGAGGGACGCACCGCTGGTACCATCGGTCAGGAAGGTCAAACTATAAGTGGTCAGGTCCACTACATACATCGCACCGGAGTTATAGGTATCGGCCCCGTCATATCGAAAAGCGCCGATATACAGTTTATTGTCGGAGATGGCAATCGATTTTGAGAAATAGGAATCTTCCTGCGGGTCATCGGCAAAAACAGGCGCCTGCTCCACCCACTCGCCGGATCCGTTTTTCATATATAAATAGACCGTGCCACAATTGGTTGTATAAGTATCATCTTCCATTGAAGCCACGGCGGCGAAATCCCCAGAGATCGCGACTGATTCGGCAGTGGATTGCTTTCCAGAGACTGGCAAATGCAGAAGTCGATCCTGCATGATCCAGTTACCCGAACCGTCATTCTCAAACAGAAAGCCCGCACCGGTTCCAACCGAATATTCGTGCAAGTCATAAGCCCCCACCATCAGCACGCCATCCAAATAATCCAAGGCCGCGCCGAAGCCGCTCCAAGAGAGCGTGTCCTGGGGGAATATGGTATCTTCCAGTGTCCAATTGCCTTCGGAATCTCTCAAATAGCTGTAAACTCTTGGGGGCGCATCCGCAGATGAAAGTGTGACCGGAGCCCCAACAAAAGCGCGATCTTCCACAAGCAGAACCGACCATCCTGCCAGAAAGCCATAATCAACATCATCGGGCCGCAATTTGGCCTGCTGGCTCCAATTACCAAATTCATCTCGCACAAAGATATAGGCAGCCCCTTCATATATTGCATGAATCTGATCGTTAGACGCACCAACCAGCGCAGTATCCCCATCCAGAGAAACGGAATGGCCGAATAATTTATAGGCATACGGATCATCCGGCACCAGTTTAGCTGCCTGCGTCCAGCGTCCGCCTTCATCTCTTTCGAATACATAGGCAGCGCCGCCTGCTTCGTCAGTGGCGCTTCCCCGCATTGCACCAACAAGAATCTTATCCCCATCAATAGAGATAGATTCTCCAAATCTCATATTATGATCACAATCCTGCGGAACCAATCTTGTTTCCAATTTCAGATTTCCATCTATGCTCTTTCTATATACATAAACCACTCCGCAATATACGCCATCTGTCGCCTCCATTGGATAACCCGCATGGGCTTTCGGTGCGCCAACGACTATTAAGTCATCCGACTCATCAATCGAATAACCAAACCAATCGCTATTTGGATTGCAATAAGGCAAATAGCGGAACTTTTCCTCCCAGGTTCCCAGTCCATCCTTTCCAAAAACATAGGCCAATTGATGGGCACAGGCCAAAATCCGACCATTGGAAAAACAAGTGCCCTTGCCTGTTCCTCCTGAATCAGGATAATTGATTGGGATTATCTTCTGACCCTGGACCCAGTTCCCTGAAACATCCTTGCTGAAAACATAGACAGCGCCGGATTGTTGACCTTCGTAATCCACACCAATCGCACCAATGGCCAGTTCATTGTCAAGAATAGAAAGAGTACTGCCAAATGCGTCACCTACCACACCGTCATCAGCATATACCTTATCACTTTTCACCCAGAAGCCTGAGCCATCCTTTTCAAAAAGGTAAACGGCCCCTGCCAAAAATGCATTGCCGTTTGAGGAGGATGAACCAATAAACAAAGTATTCGAAGATATGGCAAGAGAACTCCCGAAATTGTTCCCGTAGTCACCGGGATCGGCTTCGAGCATGTCAGCCTGGGTCCAGTTGCCCATACCATCCGACTCAAAAATATAGACCACACCTGCCACCGTGCTATCGGGAAAGCTTGTTCCCGAAAAGGCAACCGTATTCGTGGACACCAGGACGGATGAACCCGCCAGGCCGTTTTCTATGGGCGTATCCGGTACCAGCCTGGCTTCCTGGGTCCAGTTTCCGTCTCCGTCCAGGGCGAAGACATAAACAGCGCCACAATGGGTGGTCAGGCCATCGTCCTCATAAATAGCGCCGATGGCCGCATAGCCATTGGATGTCGATATGGTATAGCCGAACTGAGCACCTGTAACAGGAGCGTCGGGCTCGAGAATATCGACCTGGGACCACGCTCCCTTGTCATCCCGCTTGAAAACATAAACCACGCCCGAGTCGGTTCCACTATTGTCCGCCTCCGGAGCACCAACCAGCAGGTAGTCACCGGAAAGCCCCAGGGCATAGCCAAACTTGTCACCGGAAACCGGAGTATCCGGCTTCAGCAATTGAAGGGGCATTCCCATACCGACAGCATCAGTGGAACTGACAAGCACCGCACTATTTCCAAATATGGTATAAAGCCCAATTATTGCTTGATCATCATCGGCGACGACATTATCATAAACGTTGCTATAATTGTAACCGATAGCAGGATTCTCGATTTTCGTTTGAGCCGGGGCGGCCCAGCCGTTCGAGGCGAACCCCGCCGTCCACGCGATGATTGCTGCTGCAAGATACATAAATACCCGAGATGTTTTGATGGATGCCGTTCCCATTTTGCGCCCCTTTTCCAGTTGCTTTTATACAAGAATCGTTCTCAACACCAAAATTGTATGATGCATTAATTGCATCCAGTGTTAAATTATTGCATATAACATCAGTTATAGTCAATTAAAAGAGCAATTTTAGCGAAGCCGGCGTGAATGCAATTGCTTCGACATTCGCCGTAAAAATTATTGAACTTTTATCCGCATTCTGTTTTCATTTCAGAGATTATCGCGTTCCAATGCACCAGAAAGCAGGTCCGCGTTGGACATTTTACCAGTACGAGGAGCGGAACTTATGCATATTGTGGTTTGTGTGAAGCAGATACTCGATACGACGGATATCCGGTTTGATTCGGAGACGCACCGCCTGAAACGGGATGGCATGCCGACGACGATCAACTCGCTGGATGACTATGCCGTGGAAGAGGGCATTCGTCTCAAGGAAGCCCACGGCGGCAAGGTGACTGTGATTACCATGGGGCCGAAACAGGCTGAAGAAACGATCAAGTACGCCATCGCCCTGGGCGCTGACGACGGCATCATGCTGACAGACGATGCCTTTGCCGGCTCCGATTGCCAGGCAACGGCCTATGCCCTGTCGCGGACGATTGCGTCGCTCGAAGATGTGGATCTGGTGATTTGCGGAGGCGAAAGCGTGGACGGTAACACGGCTTATGTGGGACCGGCCCTGGCGCAGATGCTTCAGATTCCCTATATTACCTTTGTGCAGAAGATTGAGGAAATCGGCGAAGGCAAGATGGTGGTCCAGCGCATGATGGAAGAAGGCTACGATCGCCTCGAAAGCCCGACTCCGGCGCTGATTTCGGTGATCAAGGGCATCAACGAACCGCGTATCTCAAGCCTCAAGGGCAAGATGAAGGCCAAGAAGTTCAAAGCGACTGTCAAGGCTGCCGGTGATGTGGATGGTCTTGATGCGGGCAAGGTGGGCGCGGGTGCTGCCAAGGCCAAGGTGCTGAAGACCTTTCCCCCGGCTCCGCGGCCGGTTGGTGAAATTCTGGAAGGCGAACCGGACGAAATGGCCGAGGCCCTTTATCAGAAACTGCGCGGATAACAGAAAGCAAACAAAGACTACCAAGAGGACAAGGGAGATATACCGATGGAACTGATGAAAGATCCGGAAATGCTGAATCCTGCCGAATGCAAAGGCGTGTGCGTATTTGCCGAACAGCGCCGCGGCGAATTGGCCTCGGTGACCTATGAATTGCTTGCCAAGGGCCGCGAACTGGCCGATAAACTGGGTGAGGAATTTCAGGTGGCCCTTCTTGGCGCGAACCTGGACAGCCTCACCGCTGAAATACAAAACTTTGGGCCCGACAAGGTCTATGTGATTGATAACGCCATCCTGGAAAATTTTCAGGACGCACCCTACAGCGCGGCACTGTGCAAGATCGCCCGCGAGGCCAAGCCTGCCGTCATCATGGCCGGCGCGACCAACCTGGGCCGCTCCTTTATCCCCAGCGCCGCCGCGCGTCTGGGCGTGCCCATTATTTCAAACTGCACGGGCCTCGACATTAACGACGCGAAAAAACTCGTCGCCACCAAGCCGTCCTTCGGTGGTTCCGTATTTTCGGATGCCGTTATTGAAGATGCCTGCCCGCAGATTGTCACCGTGCGCCGTAAGGCTTTTGATCCGGCAGTAAAGAAAGACGCCGCATCGGGTGAGGTCGTCAAGATCGACCTGCCCGATTGCGCCGCATCGCCCAAGACCAAGTTCCTTGAAAGCGTGAATGAACTGGCCGGAGCCATCGACCTGACCGAAGCCGACGTTATCGTTTCAGGCGGACGGGGCATTGGCGGTCCCGAGGGTTTTCCGATGATCGAAGAACTGGCCGAGGCCATGGGCGGTGTCATGGGCGCAAGCCGTGCCGCCGTGGACGCCGGATGGATTTCCTACAGCCACCAGGTAGGCCAGACGGGCAAGATCGTTAAGCCCAAGGTGTACGTGGCCTGTGGTATCAGTGGAGCCATCCAGCACCTCGTGGGTATGCGGACGGCCGACGTCATCGTCGCCATCAACCGCGACCCCGAAGCCCCCATCTTCAAAGTGGCCACCTACGGCCTCGTCGGCGACGTCAAGCAGATCGTCCCCGCCTTGATCAAGAAGTTCAAGGGTGCATAAGTTATTCTTAATTCAAGTACGATGATAGCAACCGCGTCACGGGAAGCCCCCTGGCGCGGTTGCTGCTTTTTTACGCTATGCGGGTTAGTTATCAATTTGCTTTCCGGAATCCTGATTCTCTTTGGTCTGATAGTGAGCCAAGGGGGCTGTAACACAAATCATGATATAAGCATTTTTCATTATTTCAGCGCTGGAGGCGCGATTCATCACAGCCTTGGGTGGAGCGACCGAAGGAAGCGGAACCCCAGGACCAAGGCCATCAAATAAAACCAAGCGCTGTAAGCGCGCCCCAATTTGAGCCGTGCTTACAGCACTGAAAAGTTATTTGCACGATCAAAGACCTGGGTTGTCTCTCCCCTTCCCATCACCGACCCATAAGTTTATAGCGGCGAATGCAAATAGCAGAAACCAGAGACCAAGAACCCAGAAAGGGATTGCAACGGGACTCACAATCATAAAAATCAAGCCGACGATGAGAAGATGTTATGGAGCCTCTTGAGCAGGCGGTTAGAGCCTTGTCGCCGCAAAAATGTCAGAGAAAGCGCGACTCCTACCATAAGGGCACCTATCAAGAATACGGTTCCATCAGCAATATAAAGGGCGGCCGAACTCATTGGAACTACCTTATTCTGACTCTTGCTTCGGGGTATCCTTCCAAGATTAAAACATAGCATATTATCAAAATGGTGCGAAAGGTTTTTCATGACGTACCGCCGGCATCTTGCCGGCACTGGTAGGTTGCTGACATGTGGCTGAAGAGATTCAGAAATGGCAAGGATGATTGAATTTTCTTGGATGAATATTGGATTAAGGATTTTGCGAGTTTTATTGGGTAAATGTTGGTCGGTTTTAATGGGAATAGGGGAATTGAGAGAAGACATTTTATGCCGGCAGGATGCCGGCGGTACGGATATTGTGCCGGCAGGATGCC
>CAYWYC010000208.1:0-8554 GCA_964462565.1 uncultured Candidatus Sumerlaeota bacterium
TTCGTAAGGATGTTTCCACGGGGAATGGTGCTTTTGTGATGGGTATTTTGGGCCGGCAGGATGCCGGCGGTACGACAATCGGCTGGATGCCGGCGGTACCTTACTCGATTTTATTTCGGAAAAGATCGGGGCGTTGCCTGGTGCGGTTGCACAGGTAGTGCACTTCGGGGCGGAGGTGAATTCCGTGGGCTTCGCGTACGGCGTCGCGCATTTCCCGCATCAGGGCAATGATGTCCTCTGAAGTCGCTCCCCCCAGGTTGACGATAAAGTTGGCGTGTTTGGGGCTGATCTGAGCATTGCCGATGCGCCGGCCCTTCATGCCCAGGTCGTCCAGTAATTTCCCCGCCGGAGGATGAGGCGCACCGGGGCTGCGGAAAGTGCTGCCGAAGTTCGGCTGGTCCAGCGGGAATTTGCGCTCCCGTTCGGCCATGGCGGCGTCGAAGCGAGCCAGCAAAGCCGACGTGTCCTCCCCTTCCAATCGCGCGAGTTGAAAGGCCGCCCGAATCACGATCTGGGCGGCCGCCATGAGGCGGCTCCTACGGTAGCCGAATTCCAGTTCGTCCTTCTTATATCGAGTCTCAAGTCCTGATTTATCAACCGTATCCGCCCAGACAAGGCGATCGGCCACATAGCCTTCGTAATGGGTTCCCGCATTGATGCAAACGGCTCCGCCCACCGATCCGGGCACGACGGCCATAAAGTCGATGCCTCCCCATCCGGCGCGGGCGGCAAATTCGGCTGCCTGCCGCATGTCCATGCCTCCGGGAACGACCATAAGTCCTGTCTCGTCAATAACCGGCTCTTCCCGCCAATTTGAGAGATTCAGGATGATGCCTTCGTATCCTTCGGAATCGGCAAAAAGATTAGCCCCTCCGCCCAGGACCGTCCATTCCACCGGATGTGTCTGATTTTCCAGGGCTTGGACACACCGGATCAACTCAACCGTATCGGCAGGCCAGGCGATCATCGAGGCGGAACCGCCTACCTGAACCGTGGTATGGCGCGCGATTGGCTCGTTGCGACGCGTCAAGGGAGTAATCTTGGCAATCGCTTCCGTTATTTCATTCAGGTCCATAGGCTGATTTACCCGTAAGGTTTGGCTGCCGGCAAAACACCAAGCCAGCATTATTAAATCAAGGTATATCATGGATTTGCATAGAAGGCCAAATCTTTTGTTTTGATGCCCTCTCTTTCTGTTAAAGATTCCTGTGCAAAGGGCCGATTAAGTAAATTAAGAGTTGCGGCTTCCTATTGTTGAAGCCTCTATGATGAGAGGAGATCAGCGCCATGGCCCGTATCGAGCGTATTCGGCAGAATATTGTATCGCGCATCATTTCTGACGATGATTGGTGGGATGGCAATATCCTGCAGACCGACGATATCAACCATGGCTCGCTGGAGCACCACTTTTACAATCAACCCTCTGGCAAAAGACGGAAAATTGTGGAGCAACTCCTGGATCTCACGGCTCGGGATTTTAAGGAATAGAAAATGATACCCCCGAAAAACAGCGCATATCCCATGAAATATGGCGCCCAGGCACAGGCCGATGATGCATACGCCGGTATGCAGGAGCATAAAGTGCGCGTACTGATCGTGGATGACGACATAACGGTACTTACGCTTCTGGAAGAAGTCTTCAAGGGTGACGCCACCCTGCAGGTGGAGACGATGTCCGACAGTGAAGCGGCTTACGCCCGGGTGGAAACCGAAAAATTCGACCTGCTGATCACCGACCTGGTGATGCCCAAGGTGGACGGTCTGAAACTGCTGGAACACGCCATCGCCGAAAACCCCGAAATTCTGGTGGTCGTGATTACCGGCTATGCCTCTTTGGAAACCACCCTCGAGGCCATCCATGCCGGCGTTTATGACTACATAACGAAACCCTTTCGCATCGAAGAATTCCGCCTGCTCGTGAACAACGCGGCGGCCCGGATTCGTCTGGTTCACGAAAACCGCGCCCTTCGCAAGGCGCAGCGGGAATCCAATATCGAGATAGAAAATTATCAACAGCATATGGAAAGCCTGCAAGGTGAACTGGCACGTCTGCAGGAAGAACTGGGACGACGGGAAGAGCTCATCGCCCAGCGTGGGGGAACCGCTCCTTCTGAAATACGAAAACGGGCCAACCTGTCTTCCTATGAAAAGAGCATCGAGACGCCCAGCGAGAGATTTGATCGCGAATTTCAGAATCTCGAACGCCTTTTTTCCGAAGGCCGGCTGACACCGGCCGAATTTGAGACGGCTCGCCAAAGATTGAAAACGTTGGTTTAGCATATAGCAGCAAAACCGATAAGAAGGGGGAAGTCAAGAAAGACTGGTCAGGTTGGGGCGCTCGCGAATGAAAATCATTCGCTCTCCCTTTGGGGAGGAATAAAAAATCCAGCGAAATTCGTCCACATATTGTGTTGAAAATATGCTCCCGCGATAATTGGCTCAAGCGTTCCCGTCCTTTCCGTTCCCGCTGGGGAACTTCCTGTTGCAGAGATCATGATCGGGCTCCTCTGTGAGGCCGGAAAGAATCGAGAAAGCAAAATGGTCATCTCGTTGTACGACCAAACAATCCTGGGCCGCATTCTGGTTATTGACGACGAACCGATCGTTCTGCATACCCTCACCGAAATCCTCCGCGAAGTCGGCCATGAAGTGGTTTCGGTACCCGACGGCAAGTCGGCTCTGGCGGCGGTGGAAAACCAGCGATTCGACCTTGTCCTCACGGACATGTTTCTGCCCGGAATCAGCGGGCTCGATATTCTGGTGCGCGTGAAGGGCATGTATCCGACCCTGCCCGTAATTCTCGTGACCGGTCAGCCCAACCTGGACCAAGCCGTCACCGCCATGAAAAAGGGTGCGGCCGACTTTATTACCAAGCCCTTCAGCATCGACTATATCCACCATGTCGTCCAGAAAAACCTTCAGGAACAGCGCCTCGTTTCCGAAAACCAGCGCCTCCTGGCCGAACTGAACAATAAGGCCGTTATCGAAAAACTCAACCGCCAGCTGCACCAGAAGATCAGCCAGCTGACCAAGCTTTATAATATTTCCGAATCCTTTCACGCCTTTGTGGATAATCACAGCCTGCTGCAATACGTGGTGGACCTGGCCAGCGATCTGACGGGAGCACAACGTGTTTCGCTGCTGACTTTTGATCGCAGGCATCAGTTTCTCATCATGCGGGCCTCCAAGGGCATCTCCGACGAAGTCGCCCGGAAGGCCTGCGTCCATATCGGACAGGGCATTGCCGGAAAGGTTGCCGAACAATTTAAGCCCGTTCGCATCACCTCTTCGGAATATTCAGAGTATTCAAAAAAATTCGAGCCCGAAGTTCGTCGCAGCTATGCCACCAATTCCTGGCTGTCCGTGCCTATGTTTATCGGCGGCGAATTGTTCGGTGTCCTCAACCTGACGGACAAAAAGGACATGGCTGATTTCACGGAGGAAGATGAATACCTGGCCCTGATGCTTGCCGAAAAGGCCGGCATCAAGATCGAAAATAACGTCCTCTACGAAGGTATCTACGCCAACCTGCTCGATACGCTCAAGGCGCTGGTCTCCACAATTGAAGCCAAGGACTCCTACACACGATCCCACAGCCAGCGTGTGACGGAAACGGCCATCATCCTGGCCCGCCATATTGGCTGCAGCGAGGAAGACTGCGAAAGCATCTCCTTCGCCGGAATTCTCCACGACATCGGCAAGATCGGTATTCAGGACAATATCCTGCAGAAGAAGGGACGTCTTGACGACCGCGAATACGGCGTGATCAAGACCCATCCCGTCATCGGCGAAACCATCATCGAACCGCTGGGTCTGATTGAAGCGGAACGCGACATTATCCGCCATCACCATGAACGCATAGACGGCAAGGGATATCCGGATCGACTTGGCGGCAAGGAAATCCCCATTCTTTCGCGGATTGTGTCGATCGCCGACTCCTTCGACGCCATGACCTCCACACGATCCTACCGCGCGGCCCAGGACATGCAATTCGTGCTGACCGAATTGAGCAAAAATGCCGGCGCCCAGTTCGACGCCGAACTGGTGGACGCCATGCTGGACCTGATTGACCAGGACAAGATTAAACCCGGCAAGGAAAAAGAAAAAGAACTCCGCAAAGAAGCCGAGGCAGCCGGAAAACCCGAAGAAGCCCCCGGCATATCCGTCGAAACCGCCAAGCAGAAAATCGAAAGCTGATATCTATCAAAGCCTTTATGATCTTTTTGAAGACCTTCGCTTTAAGGGGCGAGGGTATTTTTGTAGCCACAGGCAATCAATAATCAGGCGTGCGGTCGGTACCGCCGATGACGGTCTTGACGGCGAAGTCGGCGTACATGACATGCTCCAGCTTGCCCTCGTATTCGCCTTCACCCCAGGGGTATTCGAAGTCGGCGGGATAGTCGGGATATGACGCGCCATACCAGCCCGACTGCGGCCCCAGCCAGAGATTGCGCACGATCCAGACCTCCCCGCTCATGATATTGCCCGCACCACCCGCATGGCCGCCCGATGACAGGGCCGCGCTGTTGTAGGCGTAGCGGAAATTATGATAGCGCGGATGGTCGCCGCGTATGGTCTTCGTGCCCTTATAGCGCTTGAGATACTTGGGCGTAAAAAGGTAATCGGGATTCTGCACATAGCCCAACTCCACCAGAAGCCAGGGCAGCCCGTCCCAGGAACCACCTCCAGCAGGACCGTTGCCCACCTGGACGTGCTGGACCGTATGCGACATAAAAGGTCCGGCCTCACGATCCGCCGGCGGCAACTTGCCATAATCGACGTAGTAATTCTGCAGCGCCGTCGCGATGGTGTGCATGTTCGAGGCGTCGGCCGATTTCATGGCCCGCTCCATGGCCTGGCGCATGTTGACAATCGATATGGCCGCCAGGATCGAGATGATTGCCACGACGATCAGCAATTCGATCAGCGTGAAGGCGCGGGGCGTTTTGCGGTTTTGCTTCGAGTCCATCTTCCCAACCTCTTCTGCGCGATTCCTTTATCGGCGCATAAAAATCACATCGGCCATGTCGATCTTACCGTCGGCATTGACATCGGCCTGGTTTTGCTCTTCGGTGGTGAATGTCTTCCGGCCCAGCAAAAAGTCCACGATGTCCTGCGAAGTAATGTCGAGTTGCATGGGTTCGCAGTAGTAGATCGCGCCGCCGTCCGTGTAATTCTGCCGTTCCTCAAAGACCACATGGGGCTGCCCCAAACTGTCCAGGGCAATCGCGGGTCGGGTCCAGTCGGAAGCGGATTCAGTGATCCGACGCTCCTGGAGCAGGCTTCCCGTTTCCGGATCATAATGCCCGTAATAAATATGCTGCTCCGCGCGCGTATCGATCCAGGCCAGGTGAATCGTGCCATCTGCAGCCACCACCATGTCGGCGTTGTATTGCTTGCCCGGCGCGGAAGTCAGCTGCACCGGCGCGTCAAAGGCCGATTGACCGGGCCGCTTGCGCAGCAGCGTAATTTTCTCCGAATCGGCAGGCGCGCCATAAGCAATCCACACGCTGCCATCACGACCGACCTCGATATGGGGCGGATACCAGTAATTTCCCACGTCAGCCGCGATCATGATCGGGCCTGAGGCATCGCCATCAAAAGGCGCTTCGGCGTAAAAAAGATCGCCACCCACACCCGCCAGACCCTTGTACCACACCAGGTGAGCCGCCGTGTCCGTCATGGCGATATCGGGCATCTGGTTGTAGTTCGCGCCACTGTCCGAACCATCCGAAGTAAAACGCATATCCGCCATGGTGTCGGCAGGATCAAAGGCTCCATCATCGGCGGAGACCTTCAGAAAAATATCCGCCAAGTCAAAATCAAAATGAAAATCAAACCAGGCTGCCCCAATGCGCCCCGCGTTGTTCGACGCCACCTTCGGGTGATAGGCATTATCGCCAAAGTGTTCCGCGCTGGAGGTGGTCAGCCGGATGTCGGTATCGGTAAAGGTCCCGCCCGGCAGCATCCGGTCGCCATAAACCTCGGTGTTGTCAATACTGTTATAGGGCGTGGCAGGATTACAATGGCGATGATCCTGCCAGATAATCCAGACCGTACCGTCCGGCAAAACCGCCATGGACGGGTGTCGCCCGCCGATGTGCTGCCCCTGATAAGGCCCGGCCACCTGGACCTTGGAATCGTCGATTGCGATGGGCGAGGCCCAGTCGCCATCGGCGGTTTTGCTCTGATAATAAATATGGGAAGGCATGGTGGGGGATGCCATGAATCCACCCGACCAATAAGTCAGGTGCAAGGTATCGCTGGCGTCAAAGGCGATGGATCCGTTGGCGTTTCGACTCAGTTGGTAGGCTTCGTTGCCGGAAGTGATCTTCTCGGGCTGATTGAACACTGTCTGGCCGAATATGGGGCTGGCGCAATACAGCAGGATCGCCGCCATCGTTGCCGACACGAGGGATATGAATGATACGTGATTTTTCTTCATGGCAATTGCCTCCGTCGCCTGTGGAACTCTGTCGCCCGAAAGGTCGTTCCCATTCCGGACGACAGATCATCCATTATTAACATGGCAGCCCGAAAGGAGCAAGGCCCCGCTTCGGGTTGTTCACTGCTTACTCGTACAAATTCCAGACGCCAACCGACGCCGGCGCGATAACGCCCTTGCGCGGGCCGTTGGGCGAATACTTCACCGGCCAGCCCGTGTCCATCGTGTTCAACCAGCCATCCACGCTGCCGTCCTGCATCAGGCGATCCGTGTAGCCCACGCTGGAGAAACTCCAGTTCATGCTGTAGTCCTCGCTCGTCCAGTAGGACCACCAGGGCGGAAACTCGCCGCTGCCGTGATATTGCATGCCGTAATAGTTGTACCAGATATCCGACATCATGCCCCAGTTGTTGAGGCCGTAATCGAGGTTCGTTTCGGCCTTGATGATGTCCATCGCCTCCTGGCCGGTGATCGTCCGGCTCGTAAACTGCACGCCGAAGACAAACTCCGCCGACTGCGTCGAAGAGTCATCAAAGTCCACCACCACATAGGCCGTTTTCTCGCCCGAACCGACCCACTTCAGTACATCCGATTCGAGCACCGACCGTGGCGTCACACGGGGACCGTTGGGTTCGTAGGAAATGGGCCAACCCGTGTCCATGGAATTGAGCCATCCGTCCATATCGCCGTCGGCCAGTTCCCGCGCGTCAAAACCCACGCTCGCGAATGTCCAGCTCGTCCCGCAGTTCTCGCTTGTCCAATAGGACCACCATGGCGGAAATTCGCCCGAACCATGGTAACTTTCATCGCGATGCGTGTACCACATGTCTGACATCATGCCCCAGTTATCCAGCCCGTATTGCAGGCTCGTTTCGGACGTAATGATATCCATGGCCTGGCGGCCCGTGATGGTGGGACTCGTAAAGTTCACGGCAAAAACGAACTCCGCCGAGCTCGTCGTCGAGTCGCTGAAATCAACCAGCACATAAGCCGTGTTCGAACCGGAACCGACGCGTTCGATGACATCCTCCTCCACCGAAACACGCGGTGTCGTTCGGGGACCGTTGGGGTAATATTGCACGGGCCAGCCTGTGTCCATGGTATTGAGCCATCCATCCACATCCCCGTCGGCCAGCTCGCGCGTATCGAATCCCACACTGGCAAAGGTCCAGCTCGTGCCATAGTCGTCGCTCGTCCAGTAAGACCACCACGGCGGAAACTCGCCGCTGCCGTGAAGCGTCCGGCCCTTGTAGGTGTACCACATGTCCGACATCATCCCCCAGTTGTTCAGGCCGTATTGCAGGCTGGTTTCCGAAGTCAGCATATCCATCGCCTCGCGTCCCGTAATCGTGGGGCTGGTGAATCGTACCCCAAAGGCAAACTCCCGCGAGGCCGTCGAGTAGTCGTCAAAGTCGATGACCACATAGGCCGTATTCGGCCCCGAACCCGCCCACTCGATCACCGACTCCTCCATTTCGGCACGGTCGGCGGCCAAGGCCGGCGCGGCCAGAATTCCAAAAACCAAAATCAGCAGCATCCATCCTTTTCCAAACATTATTCGCTTCTTCATATATATGCTCCGTTCGTATATTCAGTGTAATTCCCGCGCCTTCCCGGTATTGCAATCGCAATCGAGCGCGCGTTTCCTGCGTCTCTGCCTGTCAAGACGTCACCAAACCAAAGCGCCACGCCTGGAAACCGAAATAGACGGAACCCGCGCGATGACGCAATCAATGATATGCTTCAAAAAAATCAGGGCTATGAAGAGGCCCGACTCTCCTTTTTCCTCGAAGGAGGCCAGTTGGGAATCCGGGCGAAACCATTTCGCCGGGGCCGGTGGCAGGTTTTCGGACTTTGGGCGGGCCAAAACTTCGGCATCCTAGTGGCCATCGCTTCCCAATCCTTTTCGGGATCAGTGCTGATGATGGCGGTCGTTCCCAATTACCGCTGCGGGACAGTGCCGGAATCCAACCGGACTTCCCTCTTGCGGCGCGTCCATTGCTTCAGGCAAGCAACAGGCGCGCACCAACGACGGATATATGGTGAATCATGCCGATGGCTTTGTCAAGAGGGAAGGCGAGGGAAAAATACCATGCCTTGATCCTTCAT
>CAYWYC010000209.1:0-8549 GCA_964462565.1 uncultured Candidatus Sumerlaeota bacterium
GGGCCGTTTACGTATTGCCAGGCGTAGAGTTCGCCGATGTCGGTCTTGGCGTCCTCCAGCGTGCCGTGGCAGACGCGCAGGAAGTCGATCGCGCCGACGAAGTAGCCCTCATCGCCTGCGCTGGAGCGGCCCACGACGAAATCGGCCTTGGTGTCGATCGAGGTCTCGGGGCTGAGCTGCGCCTTGGTTTCGCCGGCCGGCTTGCCGTCGAGGTAGATGTTCATCCGGCCGGACTTTCGGTCGATCTCGCCCAGCACGTGGCGCCACTCGCCGTCGTTCACCGGCGAAGTCGTTGTTACGGCATGCGTCTGGCCGCCGGCCATCACGGCAAACACGGCACGGCCTTGCGCATCGATCGAGAGGCCGTAGCCGCTCTTGCCATCCTGCTTGTTCACCAGATAGCCGTCGGTATGGCCGGCGTCGGTCCTGAACATCGCTTCGATCAGCAGGTTGCGGGTGTTGCTGATGAGTGTCTCGCGCTTTTCGCCGGGGTACACGGCGACTTTGCCCTTGGAAAAGGCGGGCTGGCCGCGGAGTTTGATATCCGGCTCGGGCACTCGCCAGACCTGCTTGTTCACCGACCTGTCGAAATCGCTGTACATCTGCTGGCCGCGGTTGAGGACATAGCCAGAAAGTTCGAGTTCGAAATCGGCCCGCATGTCCGCATCGAGCACTTTGCCGGATCGCTTTCCATTGAAGGCGACCGCGCCTTTGACCCAGTCTTCCGAGGGCGCGGACACATAATCGTCGAGGGTGGTCTCCGTCAGGCGCAGGGAGTGTTCGGGCACCTGGTTGTACATGAAACGATTGAAATGCACTTCGCTCATGAACAGACCGTAGTCGGTGACCACGGCCGGGTCGGCGTGGTTCTCCGTGAAGTGCCATTCGCCCACCGTGCGGGCGAGCGCCCAGGGCACGAAATACTGGGCGCCGGCGTCGATCGCGGGAGAGCCGTCGACCGGGCGGAAGTCGGCCCCCTCGGCGCCGCTTTCCCGGAGCGACATCGGCCGCAATTCGCCGCGGATGGGTCGCTCGTCAACCTTCTGGCCCAACTGCCCCCACCGAATGGGGAACGCCTGCATCTGCTCCGACATTTCCTCGACGGTGGGTCCGGTGATATCAACCGGCACTTTCACATTGTTCCTTTCGTTGGAAGCGACCAGTTGGCCCGCCTGGGCCTTGCCGTGGAAGATATTCCGACCGAAGGCCAACGAGGGCACCCCCTGGATGCCCGAAGCGCCGGTATCGCCCCCACCGGCCAGGGATGGGTTTTCGATGCGGTTGTTGTGGAGGAACTGCCCATGAATGTCGGCGAAGATATTGGAGATGATATCCGTGCGGTTGCCGCTACTGCCGCCGGTGCCGTATTTGTGGCCGTACACCGTGTTGTTGACGAAGTGGTTCAGGAAACCGAACACGGAGAAATAGCCTGAGGAGGTGGTGTTGTACGGGCCATCGGGGGTCATCGGCCGGTTCCAGATGATATTGTTGAACGCGATGATCTTATAGCCGCCATCGATGTAATAGGGCTCGGAAATGGTGGTGGGTCGCTTGTTGCCCCATAGCCCGCCGGGGAGGTAGCCTGTGGCGTTGCCGATGTTATTACTGAACGCATAGATAAGCCCGCCTTGCCAGAGGGAGAGGCCACCGTAATCGTTCACGGCCATTGCCGAATCCTCGGTGCTGTTCTGGAAGATTAAGAATCGCGTAAAGGGCCATTCAGACCCGGTGATTCCGCTCGTGGAGCCACCGTGCACCATGATGCCGGAGCCGAAGGAGCGCTTGATGATGTTGCCGGCGATTCGGCCGGTGATGGGCCGCTCGACAACAATGACCGGCAGGGCGGTATACCGCCAGTCTTGATGACGCACGCCGATGTCTTCAAAGCGGTTGCGCAGGATCTCCACGTGCTCGATCACGCCCCATGGGTGGCTGGTGATGCCGCGGCCGATCCGGTTGTGCTGCCAGGTACGCCCGTCGCCGAAGTCGATGCAGGAGTCCCAGACGCGGTAAAACTCACTGTCGCTGATCACGACGCCGGCCATCTTTTCGAGCTTCCAGTCTTCATTGGGCCGCAACTTCTTGAAGGATTCCTCGTCCGAACGGATCCAGTTGTAGAAAGGGTGCTCCATCACATCCTGGAAGCGATTGTTCTTGAAAACGATGTTGCGAAGGTCGCCGCGAAGGTCGATGACCATGCCGTCGGTGTAGCGGAATTCCAGCCCGGAGACTTCGATGTTGCTCTGGTCCTCAATGACAATCGTCTGCTTGTTAATGACCAGTTCGAAGTCGAGGGTGTTGGGATCGACCCCCTCTTCCGGCCGGTAGTAGAGCAGGTCGTTCTTCTGGTCGATATAGAACTCACCGGCCGCGTCGAGCAAGCCGGGGACATTCTCAATCTTGTAGCGGGTGCCAGGATCGAAGTTCCCCTGGGCAAGCAACATCGAGAAGCCGCCCTTGGCGGGATCATATTGGTGGAAGGTCCGGCCCTGTTTATCTGTGATTGTGTCGCGAATGGGATTGCCGGGGGTGGCGCCGCCCATCAGGGAGGGGTAAGTGCTCCAGACGATACCGCCGACGAAGAAATCCTGGGGCTTACCCTTGAGGTCCTCGTCATAGCCGCCCTGGGTCTTCACCTGGTTGCCTTGGATATCGGTGATGGCGCCGATGTCGCCGTCCCAGGCGGGCCAATAGTCATGCGCGAATTCCCGGCCGGCGGGCTGCCAGTCCGGCCAGCGGGCGAGGTGTTTCCAATCCTTCCAATCGGCGGAAAGATCATCACCGATTGTGAAAAGCCCGATGAAAGGCGCTTCCACCTTTTGCGGACGCGGATCAGGACCGCCAAAGCTGTCGGGATTTGCAATGTTGCGTCCGGGTTTGCCGTCGTTCCACCAGGTCGTTGCCCCCAGATCAAGCACATACACTTTGTCATGATCCGGCAAATGCTTCGGTGCTTTCACGCCGCTCTGATCAATCCGCTTCCACGCGTCCGGCAATCGAACCGAACCGACCAGCAGCGCCGGGCCTTCGCCCCAGGAGGCCGAACTCGTCAAACGAACCGGTTGCTCCGCCGTACCTGAATCGTCGGCATACATCTGTCCCCGATAGATCACGCCCCGCTTGAAAACATAGGTCTTCACTCCCGAGCAATCCGCGGATTTTCCGGAGGCATCCAAATCCCAGGGATGATGCTTCCAGGCGGATTGGGGGGACGTGCCGTCGTTGGCGTCGTTGCCGCCTTCAAAGTCGATATAGCGCAGGTCCTGGCCGGAAAAGTCTTCGACCAGAGGACGCGGGTTCCACTTGATGGCCCCCGTTTCGGTAACGATGGCCTGGGATTCCTGCCACTTGAAGTCTGCACCCAGAGCCATCGAGGCGATCAGCAAGATTGCAATCATACAAGCGATTTTTTTCATCATGAATTTCCTTTTCCTTCGATTTTAAAAATACAAAATAAGACGACTGCCATGAGTCGATTCTATTTTTCACAGATCCCTTTTTTCTTTATCTGCTCATGTTAACATTAACGTTCAGCATCCGCTTAATTCTGAACCTCGATTCCTCCAAAACGTTTTTCTTTCCAATCCTCATAAGAATCGCTCTTTTTCTTTATAAAATAAACCCAGCGGCTGGCTTCGCGTTCGGACCATCCACGACTGACATGATATCCAATAAACTCATCCAGGTTGGTAACTTCTTCTTTCTTGCCGTCACCATTCTTGTCGAACATCAGAGGATCGCCAAGACCAAGGTGATGCATCCAGATACGGAATTCAGTGGCGAACTTACCAGCCTCCGCGTAAGATCCGCGCCTTTCGGAATAAGAACGAGAGCGGAACTCGCCGCTAATGCTTTTATCAATGAGATGGAGTTTCTCAATCGTCTTCAGGTGATCTTCAATTTCCGCTTTGAGTTCTTCTTTATCCACTCCCTCGCCACCATAGCGAATCCGAAATACTTTAAGGTTGGCCAATTGTGCTTCTTCCATGGTTTTAAGATTCCAGATGGTTTCTTCAAGGAGCCAGTGAATATACTTGTATGTTTCCTCCGGGAGTTTCTCCTGAATAGATTCCAAGCGCTTCAGGCTTTGTTCCAGTTCCTGCAGATGCTTTTTGTAATCTTGCGTTTCACGATCAATGATCTCCGGATCTCCATGAAGGATTTTCTGCATTTGCTTTTCGGCGGCTTCAGCCTCTTTGGAATCATCCATGAAACTCTTATGCGCCTCAAGAAACAGGGGGTGTTCAAAACGCTTGCTTTGTCTGTCATAGCGCGTTGCCGCTATTTCCGTATTCCGGGCATTGCCATAAGCGTTTCGGCCAATACTCATCGCCTCGGCAGTCGCAGGGCCTGTGGGTTGAAGGATAGCGATCATCTCATCCGCCACGTCTTCCGGAAACATTTCGTTTGCATATTTCTGCCAGGCTTCTTCCACGTTCTCGACCTGACCGCTTGTCAAGAGCCCCAGATACCAGTAATTGATGGCGTTGGGATGATCGAAAGCGTTTCCACCAAAACGGTTTATTCGAACACTGATTCCCTGAGCTCCGGAGTCAATGATATATTGCATACGCTCGGCCAGTTCATCGGCGAAGCAGTTCAATATATGGTCGGTTTCATAATACTCTCCGCCGATATCGAACTCTACGATCACAGGATGCTGGTTGTCCATTCCAATGAGAATGTTATTGGGCTTGGTCAAAGACCAGTCTCCCTCAACATATTTGTGTTGGATCAGGGCATAGTCCGGAATCACCGGCGACATATCCTCCAGCCAGACAGAGCGAGGGCCGTGAAAAAAACTGCGCACAATAATATTAGCGCCATGTTTTCTGGCTACACTGCCAATTACGTCAAAAATACGCTTGAACGCAGCCTGGCCTTTCGGAGACATCTGCGTCTCCGTGTTCGTAATGACAAAATAATCCAGTTCCGGCCATATCTGGAAGTATGCTTCATAGCGCTCCTCCAGAGCCTTGAACAGTTTTTCATTGTCTGCAGACGGCTCGCCCCATTCCTCTGGATCCCAATCCACAAACTCGCGAACCCAGACCGATGCGGTCAGACCCAATTCATCCATCAACTCAATGTAACCATTTTCTTCAAGAAAGGCGTGAATCTCCGTGATTTTTTCCGTTTGCTCTCCCCACTCAACATGAAAGCAGATATCGTTGTAGCCCAATCGGGCTACTTCCCTGAGCATGGCCTCGCCAAAAAAGGGGCTCTTTTCCAATGCTTCTTTACCCATATGCCCCTGAATCGCGATAGAGCGATATTTGAATTGCTCAGAAAGATCGGCTGCCCGGGCATTCCCGATCAGGCATATCAATAGAAGCAGTATTGCAATCATACAAGCGATTTTTTTCATCATGGTTTTGTCCTTTGCCTTTCAAATCCTGGTTATTTCTGCAGGGGCGAGTGACGATATTCGGTCACTACTTTCCAGCATATTTTATGAATCGTGTCGGCCTGTTCCGGTGTCAGGCCTGAGCCTGCGGAGGAAACTTTTCCGGTGGGGTTCATCTCATAAATGCAGGCGAAATGGGTGAGGGCCGAAACGTATTGGCCCTTTGGGTTCAGGTGCAGTCCATCGGCGAAGAAGAACATGTTGCCTGTTTCCGGATCGACGCCGGGCATGTCTCCGGCTTCGATTGCCTTGAAGATTTCCTTCAGCACCAGGCCCACAGGGATGACGGCGATGTCCTTATCGGGATAGAGTTTCGTCATTTGCTGATAGAGGAAATCATAATGGCGGGCATAGACATCGACCACTTCGTCCCATTCATCGGCACTTTCCCGATAGACGGCATGGGCGCGCCAGTCTTCCTGCATGAACTTTTCGCCTTCCTTGAGTTCAAACTGGGAAGGATCGATCCAGTATTCGGAACCATCGTCATTTTGGAATTTGCCTTTTTCGTTTTCGCGGTAGGTCGGCCATGAACGCTTCCACCATTCCCCTTCGATGTCGTCCTTGGGCCACTGCATGTACATGTAAAGTTTGCAGTCGGGATTCGCTTCCAGGGCCACGTCGTAAATCTTGCTGAGATAAAAAGTTTCCGTGGCAACGGTGCGTCCGCCAAAGGGTTGGGGGATATAAATATCGGGCTTCTGTTCGGCCATCTCCTTGCGAAATTCCTTGTTGGCCTGATCCTGTTTCCAGATCAGGTCGGTGGGCGCTCCGGCGAATCCGACGGCTTGCATGTTATGGTCAAAGCCGGTACTGGCCGCGATCATGGGAATGAATTCACTCAGGCCGCCCATGAGGCTGTTGCCGGAATGATAGGTCTTCTTGCCGGGTTTCAGTGGTTCGCGATCCAGCGTGAAAGGTTCGATCGAACGCTGGCTTTCGGCGCGGCGCATGTCGAAGGCCTTGGCCATCACCGTCAGGTCCCGCGCGATGCTGAAGGGTTTGGTATATATTTCACCTTCAAGCAGGCCTGGCTCCGTTTGCTGCTGGTATGTGCGTTCGGGAGAAATGGTATATCGTACGAAACTATTCTCAGGGATATCGATCTTGACAAAGGTCTGGGCGTCGGATTCCGTATCGAGCAAGGCCACCGACGGCTGCGGCACCTGGGACTCGGCCCCCAGATCGATGCCCACGTACTGGTTGTCGGCATCCATGCCTTCGTAAAAAGTATCGGTATCGCGGTCGAGGGCTTTCGGGTAGGTATTGCCGGAATCGCCGCGCGAACCGGCAGTGCCGAATGCCTCGCCCTTGAATTTTTCGTTGCCGTGATAAAATTCGAGTTCGGCAATGGCGCCATGGCTGCCCTTGGGGGCTTCATATTTCACGTACCGGTAGGGCTTGGGGTTCTTGACTTCGATTTCGTTCCATTGGCCTTCTGCCGGTATGTCTTCTATGGTCGCGAAAGGCTCAAAGTCGTTGGTCGGGCTGGTGTAGGATCCCGAAAAGTGGCCGCCCTTCATCAGTTCGGCCTTGCCGGGCGCGGGAAAAAAGCGGACTTCCGTCACGGCATAGGGCGACAGGGGAATTTCGGGCTTGAAGGCAGATTTTGGAATTTTAACAAATTCCGAAGAGCCGGGGGTTTTCCACTTTACCTCCAAAACGCTCGGTCCAAGGACGTTCCAGTACTCAATCAGGATAGGATAGGCCTTGCCTTTTTCCAGTTTGACCGGATCGCTCTCGGTTGTGAGTCCGGCGCGTTTACCATATTGCTGGATAAGAATGTCGCCGCCCAGAATCAGGTTGGCATAATCATCGGCGCGAATCTGGATAAGATACTCCCCATTTTCCGGGGCGACCAGCGCTCCGGTGAACTTGGCGCACCAGAAAAGCTTGTCCTTGGTCTCGACCAGGGGTCCGGGTTCATACTGGGAGGCGTCCACGATGCCCAATTTGGCCCACTTTTCGCCGCCCATGGCGACCTCGGGCAAGAGCGGTTCTTCGGACAATATTTCGCCTTTTTCGTAGTTAATGGTCCGACTGTAAAAGGGATATCGCTTGACTGTCAGCCCCTGCGCCCACAGGTTTGATGCAAGCAGGGCCATTACTATCAGCGTGATATGAATCTTCCTCATTTTTCCTATCCTTTCTTGCCTGTTTTATTTCTTCTGAAAAGAAACATTTCCGATCATGACGCCGGTGTTGCCGGTTTCGTTGGTTTTGAAGACGAGGAACATGTCTTTGGGTTTGTCGTCCGCAATTTTTATGGGGATTTCCATGGTATGCCAGGCATCGTCGCCGGTGGGGGTGATTTCCTTCGGATCGAGGTGCTGAACCTGATCGTCCCACTGGGAGGCGGTAAGGGTGTCGACGCCGATGCTGCCGCCGTCATTGATCGTCGCTCCCCAGACGGCTGCCTTGAAGCCAACTTTGGGGGCTTTGTAATCGAACTTGAGGGTATAGTCGCCAGCCTCGGGGGTGTCGATGATCTGCATCAGTCCGGTGACGGTGGACTTGGGGTTATTGTGGATCATGCCTTCGCCGCGCTTGAATTCCCAGGCGGGGCCGCCGACGTTTTTGGTCTGGCGAATCCATTCGTGCTTGGGGATGTTATATCCGCCGATGATGCTGAAGGTGGCAAAGTCCTTGTCGGTGAAATCGCCGTTCAGGATGGTGGTTACGTCATGGGGCTCGGAGTTGGTGGGCTTGAAAACGATGGTTCCGAAGGGGCTGGTGTCTTCGGGGTTTTTGGCAGAGCCTTTCCAGACCTGTTCATGGATATTGCCCTCTGTGCCCTGGCGCACGGCAATGTCAAATCCATAGACGGCCCAGGCGGGCCAGGCGGTGATGATGCCGCGACCACCAAGGGCGTTGTTGTCGAAATAGGTTTCCAACTGCCACCCGTCGGGGATTTCGTGGACGGCGATTCCGGAATTGAAAAAGCGCATGTAGCCCGCGATGATCTGGGGACGAAAAGCGCCGCGGGAGTTGGGCTTGCGTTGGTAGCGCCAGTGGGCATCGTCGTAGTTGTAGATGACTTCATCGTTGTTGTTGCCGTCGATGAATATGTCCACCGAGTCGGCATCGGTCTTGCCCAGATCGCCGAACTTGATACGTGCTCCGACGAAAAGTTTGGCGCGGT
>CAYWYC010000210.1:0-8548 GCA_964462565.1 uncultured Candidatus Sumerlaeota bacterium
TTGTAATATTTATTTCCGGCATGCAATAGCAACAGTTATTTTGTGTCTGAGCCAAGAAGAGAGATTTTTATGTCCGAAAAACCAAACATTCTGTTGATTACGACTGACGAGCAACGCTGGGATTCGCTGAGTTTCTTTGGCAAACCCGGATACCGCACCCCCGTTCTGGATCGTCTGGCGCGCGAAGGTCTGATTTTTAACCGCGCCTATTGCCCGTCGCCCATTTGTACGCCCGCACGGGTGAGCCTGCTGACGGGTCTCTATCCTTCGCGCAGTGGCGCTTTCACCATCGGCACGCCCGACCTGGCCTGCTTTGACGAAGGCCAGCCCAACCTGCCGCGCCTGCTCGCCGAAGCCGGATACGGCACCGCCATCATCGGCAAGACGCATTTTGTCGCCCGCAACCTCGAAGAAAAACATGTGGCCGGGCAGCGCTACCCAAAGGGTGAAGATCCCGATCCGGATATGGAATTCTGGCACAATTTCACCGGGCCTTATGTGGGCTTTGAATATGCCCAGCATTGTCCGATCCACTCGAACGGCGGCTTGCCATCGGCGAGCTATCGTGCCTGGCTGGAAAAACAGGGCGTGAATCTGGACGAATATCACCGCGAAAAGAAACAGCCACCCACGGAAAAGGCTCCCCAGTTCGGTCCCTGGGATGTGCCCGAAGAATACCACCAGACCACCTGGATCACGCAGGACTCAATGGACTACATTCGCAGACAACACGAGGCCGACAAGCCCTGGTTTTGCTGGGCCAGCTATCAGGATCCTCATTATCCCCTCGTCTGCCCGCGAAAATATTATGACGAAGTGGACATGACAGGCGTGGATCTGGGCGGATGGCAGGAGGGCGAATTTGCCGACAAGCCGCCCTTTTATCAGAATGTGCGCGACGGCATCTACTGGACCGACGGCGAGCGGGATTTCTGGAATCGCGAGCAGGCCTTTGGCGTGCCCAACGCGATCGAGTACGACCGGATCGAAAAGCCCTACGAGGGCATTCGCGCCTATATCGGCATGTGCAACATGATTGACGTCTATGTGGGCAAGTTGGTGGATTTTCTGGATGAACTTGGCGTTCGCGAAAACACACTCATCATCTTCACCACCGACCACGGCGACTATCTGGGCCAGCATGGCTTCTGGTACAAGGGCCTGCCTGCCTATGACGATTGCCAGAAGGTGCCTATGGTGGTGAACTGGCCGAAAGGTATGGAGAGCCTGGAAAACAAGGGCCTGAGTCGTGCCTTTTTCAATCTCGTCGATATTCCCGCCACCTGCCTCGATGCCGCCGGACTTGACCTCGCTCCCGGTATGCAGGGCGCGAGCATGTTGCCCGTGATTCGTGGCGAGGCCGAAATGGTGCGTGACTGGTCCATTACCGAAATGAATCCGACGCCCTATGTCTTCCAGGAAACCTTTGTCCACGATGACTACAAGATGGTTGTCTATCGCGACGCGGAATATGGCGAACTATACAATATGAAAGAAGACCCCGAGCAGAAGAAAAACCTGTGGAGCCTGCCCGAATATGCGGAGTTGAGGGGACGCTTGCTACTACGGATGGCACGGGCGAACCTGGAACGAGCCGGGCAGATTCCGCCACGGGTCAATTATGCCTGATAGAAAGAATTGAACATGTTCGAGAATTTCCCCAAGTACACCAACTATGATCCCAAGGTTCCGGTGTGGTGTCTGACGCCGAACGAAGGGCGATGCATCCATCGCTTTTTCGACACTTCGCCCATCAGCCCTTCAGGCGAGTTTGCGGCGGTTCTGCGCTTGCCCTTTGAAGATCGCCTGAACCAGGCAGGCGACGCGGCGCAAGTCGTGCTCATTAATCTGAAGACGGGTGAAGAAAAAGTTGTAGCCGAAACCTGCGGGTGGGAGCCCCAGATGGGGGCGAACATCAACTGGGGTGGCGATGACCATGCCCTCATCTTCAACGATGTGGATACGCAGACCTGGACCCCCCAGATCGTGAAACTGGACCCCCAGACGGGCAAGAAGGAACGCATCGAAGGCGGCGTTTATCATGTCTCGCCCGACGGACGCTATGCGGCGGCCAGCTCGACGGATCGCATGTGCCGGACGCAGGTGGGCTATGGCGTTTTTCTGCCCGAGGATCGCATCCCCCGCAATATTGGCGCACGCGACGATGACGGCCTGTTTATCACCGACCTGGAGACGGGGGAACGCAAGCTGGTCTTCACTTTGGCTCAGGCCCTCGAAGTCATTCCCGCCATGGACGACGAAAATCCCGATGACTGGGAAATTTACGGCTTTCACTGCAAGTGGAGTCCCCAGGGCGACCGCCTGATTTTCACGATTCGACGTTTTCCCAAGGAAGGCGAGAACCGCTTCAACCTCATCAACTGCGGCCACAAGTCCGGCCAGCAATTGCGCTTCGACGTACTGACCCTGAAGCCCGACGGGAGTGATGTACACAATGCCGTGCCATCCAAATACTGGGACCACGGCGGGCACCACATTAACTGGTATCCCGACGGGAAGTCGCTTTCGATGAACCTGGGCGGCTTTGGCGACGGACTCAGCCTGGTGCGGGTAGGCTACGACGGCAGCGATATTCGTCCCATTGTGGAAAATTTTCCCGGCAGTGGACATCCGAGCGTGCATCCGGATGGAAAGCACATGGTTGCCGACACCTATGCCTGGGACCAGCGATGCGGCTTTGGCGATGGCACGATTCCCATCCGCTGGATCGATACTACCACGGCCACCGAAGAATGCCTGGTGCGCATTGGCGCGGTCACGGAACCGAAGCCCCACCCGGCTTTACGCGTCGATCCGCATCCTGCCTGGCATCGAAACTGGGAATGGCTGAGTTTCAACGGCGTCTTACCCAATGAAAACACCCGGCGTGTTTTTCTGGCCGATTTAAAAGGCGTGATCGGCTGAAGTTCCTTACTGTCCTTTCATCTTGCTCTTGATCCTGCAATGGTCTATGCTTTTTAAAGTCTTGCGTGACCAGATGGAGCGGTATTTTTGCTTGTAGAAAGGCTGATATTTGGCGCTTCGTATTCTTCACTTCTCCGATATTCATGTGTGGCGTTCACGCGGATGGGATGGCGAATTCAGCCCGAAGCGAATCCTGGGAAGATTGAACCTTCTTTTTAATCGAAAACATCGTTATCCCCTTGAACATGGCCGGGCGGTAGTATCGGCAATTGTGAATCGTGACGCGGACCTCGTTGTCTTCAGCGGAGACGCCACTACGGCGGCGCTGAAGGGGGAATTCGAGGATGTGGTGAAGTTGTTCACGCCGATCCGGGAAAAGTGGGGGGACCGTTTTGTCGCGATTCCCGGCAATCATGATCGCTACACGAAAGGCGTTTCACAGGGACGTGCCTTCGAGAAATATATCGTGGGCAAGGAGCAAACGTATCCTTATGTCCTGAATTTGGGTGATGGCTACAGCCTGATAGCGATTGACCTTTCCTGGCCCCGTCCGGTATCAGCCAAGGGGCGCATGACCCAGGCCCAGTTTGAGGCGATTCGCAAACGCATCGAAGCGGAGAAACTCAAGGGCAGGAAATGCCTGGTTGTGGGGCATTATCCCCTGGCCTATCCATACGGGCAGAAAATCCGGCCGGGTCATGTTTTACCCAAGCGCAATATGCTTGCCGAAATGCTGGAAAAGGCCGAAGTCCGGCTCTATATGCATGGGCATATCCACAAGCGCTGGGCCATCAATGTCCAGACACGGGGACCATTGCAGGAGGTTCGTCCCTGGAAAAATGATTCCTGGGGCCTTCTCTGCGTGAATTCGGGATCGGCAGGAAAGCGGTCGGAACACGCGGGACATACGGCGGGCTATGGCGAAATTGTGCTGGAGGACGACGGGCTTGCTTCCATCACGGCGCATTATCTGGACGGGACGGATCGTTCATCGGCACAGTGGAAATCATACTCGCTGCAAACGGGACCGCCTGTGCTTTGAAATTGGATCATCGGTCCAGGGCATCACGCACCTTTTTGAGAAGCAGACGGGAACTGTAGGGCTTGGGAACCAGGTCGAGGCCTTCTTCGAGAACAAAGTTGGTATGGATGGCGTTTTCGCTGTAGCCGCTGGCAAAGATGGCCTTCAATTCGGGAGTCTTTTTTCGCATCTCATCGTAGGCTTCTTTCCCGCTCATTCCCGGCATGACAACGTCGAGAAGGACCAGATCGATCTGGTCGCTTTGTTCGTTAAAAAGGCTGAGCGCTTCCACACCATCGCCCACTCCAATTACTTTATATCCCGCTTTGTGCAGAATGCGTGATGCCAGGCGCCTCACCATTTCATCGTCTTCCGCGATAAGAATCGTTTCATTTCCGCCCCGTGATATTTCATCGTCTCTTTCAAAATCAGTAGCATCTCCTTCTTCCGTCAGGGGCAAGTATAACTTGAACGTAGTGCCTTTGTCCTTTTCGCTGTACACGTTGATCATGCCATCGTGTTGCTTGACCGTACCATATACGGTTGCCAGTCCAAGGCCGGTGCCTTTGCCCGCTTCCTTTGTGGTGAAAAAGGGCTCAAAGATTCGCTCCTGCATATCAAAAGGAATACCGCAACCCGTATCACTGACCAACAGCACGGCATACTTTTTCCCCTTCGCCCAGGAATGGGTGGCCTCAAAATCCGAATCCACGGTCTGCCGGGACGTTTCTATGGTGAGTTGTCCACCGTTCCACATGGCATCCCTGGCATTGACACAGAGATTCATGACGGCCTGCTCAAGCATTGCGCGGTCCGCAAAGACAGGCACAGAACAACTCGCGGGTATCCAGCTTAGGTTAATATGTTCCCCGATAACCCGACGCAGCATCTTCAGGAATTCTTCGATCAGATCATTCAGGTCGATCGTCTTGGGCTGCATGATCTGTCTCCGGCTGAACAGCAGGAGCTGAGATACAAGAGTGGCCGCGCGTTCCCCCGCTTTTGCCACTTCCTGAAGGGATTCATAGGCGATATGGCTGGGATCGATATCTTCCATAGCGAGATCCACAGAGCCGTTGATAACTTGCAGAAGATTATTGAAATCATGGGCGACACCACCTGTGAGCTGGCCAATGGCTTCCATTTTCTGGGCCTGGCGATATTGCTCTTCGAGTCGGTCTTTTTCGGCCTCGGCCCGGACCTGGTCGGTGATGTCCTGGGTGGTTCCGATGAGTCGCATGGTTTTTCCCTTGGCGTCTTTTTCAATTTTGCATTGGGCAAAAACATTTCGTATTTCGCCGTCTGGCCGAATGATCCGGAAACGATTAGCGTAAGGAATACCTTCTTCAGATGCTTTTAATACCGCTTGGTCAAAAGATTCCCAGTCTTCAGGATGAATAAGTTGCCGGTGTGCCGCATAGGCCGGGGGATTCTCGGCATTTTCAATACCGAATATTCGGAACATTTCTTTGGACCAGACGGGTTGGCCCGTTGCCGGGTCATATTCCCAACTGCCAATATGAGCGACCCGTTGCGCTTCATTGAGGGCGCGGCGTTCTTCTTTCAGGGCTTCTTCCGTTTTCTTCTGTTCCGTTATATTCGACGCAACAATCTGGACGCCCACTGTTCTACCGGCGTGATCCAGTACCGGCGTGTAGTGAGACCGAAACCACTTTTCTCCGCCCGAAAGAGCGACCAGGTCCACGTATTCCCGATCCTCTCCGGACTGAACGGCCCAATTTATACGCTCCATGTATTCTTCGCCGGTTCTCGTGCCGTAAACCTCAATAACCGACTTTCCTTCAAGTTCACTGGCTTTTTTGCCCATATACCTCAGCGCCACCTGATTGAAAGAAATAATGATTCCTTCTGGCGTGAAATAGCCGATACCCACACCGGCGTTTTCAAAAAGCAACCGGAAACGTTGCTCGCTTTCACGCAAAGCCTGTTCGGCTTTTTTCTGGCTGCTGATGTCCAGCATGAAGCCCCGAAGGCGAACCGGTTTGTCTCCCTGCATTTCGACACTGACAACATCGCGAATCCAAACGGCTTCGCCGTCTTTTTTGATGAAGCGATATTCAAACTCGTGGGCTTCGCCTTTTTGGGTGCACTCGGCGCAATAATGCGTCGCCCATTCTCTGTCTTCCGGGTGCAGGCGGTCTTCCCAGAACTGAAGATTCGTCCATTCTTCAGGGGAATAGCTGAGTATTCTTTCCGCCTGAGGCGATACATAGACCCATTTGTTTTGCGTAACGTCAAACTCCCATAAAATGGCTTCGGTGCTTTCAGCCAGCAGACGATAATGCTCGCGGCTTTGGACCAATGAGTCTTCCACCTTTCTGCGCTCGGTAATGTCGTGGGCAATGGCGTAGGTTTTGCCTTCCTCCGCGATGGGATGGGAATTCCAGATGAGCCAACGATAACTACCGTCCTTACAGCGGTACCGGTTCTGGAAGGATATAACTTCCGCGCCTTGCTTGAGCCGTTCATCGACCATGTCAAGCGTCTTTTGCACGTCATCGGGGTGTACAAATTCCAGAAAAGGCCTCTCCAGCAATTCCGACTCCGAATAGCCCAGAACACGCTCAAAGGCCGGGTTCACCTGCAGGAAGGTCGCCGTGTTGATGTCGGCAACGCATATCATCTCCCGGGCCATACGCGCGATATGGCTGTAATATTCATCGGACTGGATGCTCCGGGTTACATCGCGCGTGATCCCGACGATGCGTTCGGGATGTCCCTGGGCATCCGGTATCAAGCGGCCAAAACTGTGGAGCCAGTGAACCGAACCATCGGGCCAGACAACACGGTAGGTATTGTCAAAAGGGACGTTGTTTTTTAAGCTATTATTAAAGGCATTCAACATCTTTTCATGGTCATTTGGATGGACGTAAGCCTGCACATCTTCGATAGTTCCCCCGAATTCCTCCGGGAGAATTCCGAAAAGCCTGGCGTGCTGGCCGGCCCATTTGACCTTGCCCGAGTCAATATGCCAGTCCCAGACACCCATCTCAGTAGATTCGAGAGCCATGTCCAGAAGTTGCTTGTTATCGAACAGGGCCTTTTCGTCATCCTTTTGTTTGGTAACATCCTGCAGGCTACCGTAGAGCCGAGTAATCTTCCCTTTCTCGTCTTTGATGGGGTAACCTCGCCCAATGCACTGACGGATTTCTCCATCCGACCGAATCGCGCGGAGTTCAAGTTCATAGGGTTCGCCTGTCTTCAGAGTGTATTGGACGGCCTCGTTCAGGCGTTTGAAATCATCAGGCGAGTATATTTTATGGTGATCCGCATAGGTTGGAGCTCCTTGGGCGGGATCGAGCCCAAAGATGCGGAAAAGTTCATCCGACCAGTTTACCTCGTCGCGGTCGATGATCCATTCCCAACTTCCAATTTTGGCAATATGTTCCGTGCGTTCGAGCATCTGATTCAGATGCCGGATGCTCATACGATCTTCATTGTTTTTGAATGCAAAAGCCAGGTCGTTTGCGACATCTTCAAACAGTTCCCGCTCTTCAGGAACCGATGAAAATTCTTTGGAGACGGATACGGTCAGCACCCCATAGGTTTCGTCATTATAGGTCAAGGATCGGGCCATGCGGATTTCGCCGTCGTAGTTCTGGGCCAGAGGACAGCCGGGACACTCCGTGAGCGGATCGTCCACAATAACCACGTGTTGATTTTGCAGCGCCCGGCACATGCATGTTGGCTTGTGCCCGTTTTGGAGCTTTTTTTCGAAAGCAGATGATTGCCCGTCAAATCCAGCCCCGGCAAACATTCGTGTGGGTTTGCCTTCTTTATCGGTCAGGGCGATCCATGCCGTCTTATAGCCGTTTTCACGAGCCAGGTTTTCGCAGGCATTCTCGATAAGAGACTGCGACTCACTTTCACGGGCGATCAGTTGATTCACATCCCGCACCGCAAAAAGCACCTGCTTGATATGGGCTTCGTGACGAAAGTCGGGGACTTGTTCCGCTGAATCAGGGATTGGCTTCAATTCTTCAGGGGATATTTTCGCGGCGCGCACGTCTTCCCGCAAGGCCTCCGCCTTCCGGCAGCGTTCTTCCCAATGTACCTGATTTACATCTTTATTGCTCATGATACGAGCCCTGACTAAAATAACTTTTGTCTAAAGAAAAGAGGCAATGTCCAAGAATATGCCCGAATACAATACTTGGGACACATAACAAGAATAATTCTTGTTATCAAAGACAGCTATGAGTATATAGAAACGCTGTGAAAAAGTCAATTGATGCTTAATAAGATTTTCCTGGATTCACATTGCCAACAAAACCGATATATGCGCCTTTACGGACATTAGTGACTTTTGTTCACTCTATTTACCACCGAGACCCCGGATCCTTCATACCCCTATCCGTTTGGGATTTAATATCTCCCGCAAATGCGATCGGGAACGAATGGTGGAGTGAGGCTGTAACATAAATAAAGACACGTTCATTGCCCCTTGTTTTCAGCGCTGAAAGCGCGATTCATCATAGCCTGGGGTGGAGCGACCGAAGGAAGCGTAACCCCAGGATCAGGGCCGCAAAAAAAAGCAAGCGCTGTAAGCGCGCCCCCAATTTGAGCCGTGCTTACAGCACT
>CAYWYC010000211.1:0-6323 GCA_964462565.1 uncultured Candidatus Sumerlaeota bacterium
CCATGCGTCGAAAAAAAGAGATCGAACTGAATTTGGTTGAGCTAGCCGATAAATTAAATGCCGGGATCGAAGGAGAAGGAACGTCTGCTTCGGTCGAGATTAAGGGCATTTCCACCCTGGCCGAAGCCGGTCCTGATGACATTGCCTTTATTGCCGATGTCAAATATCTGGATAAGGCGGCTGAAAGCCGGGCCGGGGCCTTTCTGGTTTCGGAAGAAACTAAAGTGCCCGAACGGCCTTGCCTGGTGGTGGACCATGTCTGGAAGGCGGCGCTGAAATGCTTCGACATCTGGTATCCTGATGAACGTATGGCTCCCGGGGTGCATCCGTCGGCGGTGGTGGATGCGGAGGCACAGATTGCTCCGACAGCGGCCATTGGTCCGTTGGTGGTGGTGGAGGCGGGCGCGAAAATCGGTGATGGCGTCCAGGTCATGGCGCAATGTTTTATCGGGCGTGACGCTCTTATCGGCGATAATTGCCTTCTGCATCCCGGAGTCAAGGTGCTGGAAAGAGTGCGGCTCGGGACCAATGTGATCCTCCACAGCGGGGCGGTCTTGGGGGCCGATGGATATGGCTATGAAATCATCGATGGCTGCGGCGTCAAAATTCCGCAGGTGGGGACGGTGGTGATCGAGGATGATGTGGAAATCGGGGCCAATACCTGCGTGGATCGGGCTTTTCTGACGGAAACCCGCATCGGGATGAGCAGCAAAATCGACAATCTGGTGCAGATCGCCCATAACTGCAAGATCGGCAAGATGTGCGGCATGGCCGCTCAGGTGGGCATTGCGGGTTCGGTAACGATAGGGGATGGCTGCATGTTTTGGGGGCAGTCGGCGGTTCGCGACAATATCACAATCGGGAACCGCGTGACCATTCTGGGAAGAAGCGCTCCGGGTGAAGACGTGCCTGATGGCGAAACGATGTTCGGGGCGCCGGCCTATCCCATTTCCCAGGGCGCACGGATTCAGGCGGCGCAGGCGAAACTGCCGGATATGATGAAGCGTTTGCGTAAACTGGAAAAAATGGTGGAGAAGAGCAAGTAGGCAGGCTGTTTTGGGGCTCTAGCCGCCAACCGTAACCCAAGAAAGCCGAAGCACCTGTTTTATTGCCTAACAGATTTAGATATCGGATGTGGAAGCGAGTAACTTTAGTTTGTACGGCCAAATGAGTGAAATTTTAAGAAGTTTCTATTGTTGCAAGGCGCGGATGAGGGAGAGCATGCGGTCGGGCAGGTGGCGATAGCGCTTGACTTCCGTGACTTTGCCTTTTCCGGCGCGGGCCAGTTGGTAGCAGCAATCGCGATCCATATTATGGTCCACGGTCATCATGACTTCCAGGCGTCGATAAAGAGCGGCGGCGGCCTGGGGATCGTTGCCCACGGTGAATTTTCCGTCGGTCAGGATCACCCCGACTTTTTGCGCGGACCGGCCTTTGTCCAATTCTGTCTTGCCCTTGCGGAGCGCTTCGTCGATGTTGGTATATCCGAGCATGGGGGCTTCCAGAATCACTTCGATAGTCTGGGCAGGGGTCAGCGATTTGTGCAGCGGTTTCAGCACCCGTGCCGTGGAGCCGAAGGCAACAATCGAATACTGGTCGGCCCGCAGCAGAAAGGCCAGAACTGCCGCCCCGACTGCACAGAGCGCGATTTTTCTTCCATTCATGGAAAGGCTGGTGTCGATCATCAGGACAAGATCGAGGGGCTTTTCGCGGCGAACCTGCACAATCACGTCTTCCGCCTGAAAATCGGGACGCTGGGTGATATTTTCGAGGGTTTCCTGCAGGGCAATGTCTCCCCCGCCGCTGTTCAGGCTCCAGGGCTCCCGCACGAGTCGGGTCTTGCGCCGGTAATGGCGAATGGTGCGCAGGGTCCGGCGGAGGATGCCCTCAATCGCCATGTGCTTCAGGTTTTCCAGGGGGATTTCGGGATTGCTGCGGGCCTGTTTTTTCAGGTCCTGGTAATTGGCCGCTATCTGCCAGAAGCGGTCCAGGTCATTGGCTTCATCATGGGGGTTCGGCGAAAAATGCAGCTTGCTCCAGTCGATTTCATCAGAGGGATCATCGCCGAGACTCATGCTGCGCTGGGTGGAAAAAGTGGCTTCAGGGGGTGGTACGGGCTCCGTCAGTCCTTTTTTTTTACGGTATCATCGAGAATCTCGTCGAGTACGGCTTCCGCGCTCTGGCCGCTTTCATCACTGACTTCCAGGCGGTGGAGCAGGCTGATCCGCGCGGCTTCCGGAAGCGAATAAAGTCCGCCGCCCAGGGCCATGGCAACTTCCACCATGCCGATTGCCGCACGGACGCTGGCGCCGCGGCGGATTTTCGGATGGTTCCGGGTTTTGCGCACCAGACTCACGGAAGACTGGATCAGGATATCCAGTTCTTCGCCGGAATCCTTTTTCAGTGGCTCCCGAAGGTTGCGCCGGACGATTTCGATTTCTTCCTCGTGCTCCTGGTAGTCCAGCTGGACAAATTCAAAACGGTCGATCAGCGCTTCGCTCAGGTGTGATGTGGCGACAAATTCGACGGGGTTTTGCGTGGCGATAATCAAAAATCCGTCTTTGGCAAGGACGGAGCGGTATTGGGGAACGACGACGCGCCTTTCTTCCATGGCGGGAAGGAGCACATTCTGGACGGCTTCGGGCATGCGATTGATTTCGTTGACAAAAAGAATACCCCCCGACTCCATGGCTCCGGCGAGGGGGCCTTTGATAAAAAACTCGGGCTGATATCCACCTTTGAGGACAAGTGCCGGATCAAACCAGCCAATCATCTTCTGCTCGGTGTAGCGTTCGTCGCCATCCACGCGAAAAAGGTCCTTGCCCAGTTGCTGGGCCAATGCCTCGGCCATGACCGACTTGCCCACACCCACGGGACCCTCAAGCATCAGATTGCGCCCCGCGCTCAGGCAGGCCAGGGAATACCGGAGTTCACGGTCCCGGCCTACTATTCTGTATTTTTCGTGGATTCCTCGAATAGCCGCTTTCATCTCATGCCTCTCAACCAGAATAAATCCTAACTTTGCGGGTATTATATATCAGGATATCCCGCCCTTCAACAAATAATATAGTTTTTTGTATTCGAGAAATCGCTCTTCATAACTGGCCGCCTTTTGCGGATCGGGCTCGAGGATATCTTTCGTTCTCACCCATTTATCGGCCAGTGATTGCAGGCTTTCTCCACGATCCGCCGCCCGGGCCAGCATGGCCACACCCAGGCAGCCCGCTTCGGTAACGGATACTGTTGTTATGGGACGATTCAGGACATCAGCCTTCAATTGACTCAAACGTTGACTCTTGGCGCCACCGCCTATCGCGATAAATTCATCGATATGAATGCCTGCCTGTTCCAGGATCGAGACGTTCAACTTCATTTCATAGCTCACGCCCTCCAGCAATGCCTTGAGCACTTCTTCCCGCTTTGTCGAAAGTTGGAGGCCCAGGATTGCGCCCCGGACATCGGAATCAAAATAGGGCGTTCCCGAGGGAGTGAAGTAAGGCAAAACCATAAGTTTCGTGGGTGCTTCGGGCATGCCTTCCAGGATGACTTCATAGACGTCGCGGTTTTCTTCCCGGGCGCGGCTTTTTTCCCGGTGTCCCCACTCATCACGATACCAGCGCAGCAGGTTTCCGCCAGTCAGGCAAAAGGCGACCGTCGTGTACATGCCACCCATGGTGAAATCGTAGGTGCAGAGATTGCTCTGAAAGAGGGCATCGCCAAAGACGGGTTCCTCAAACGCCGGGCAGATGCATTCCACCGTACCCATACCATACATGGCCTTTCCCGGAGAAAGCACCCCCGCACCCAGCGCCCCACAGGGCTGATCATGACCACCGGTCACAACAATCGTCCCCTCCGCCAGATTTAGTTCCCGGCATTTTTCGGCGGCGATGGTTCCGACAATCGATCCCGACGGCAAAGGCTTTGCGAAATTATCGGGCTTCAATTCCAGGGCATCGAGGATTTCCGAATCCCAAACATGATTGCGCACATCAAAAAGCATGGTGCGTCCGGCCATGGGGTAGCTGATCGCCGGCTCCAGACCCAGGCCGAACTGGATGAGTTCCTCGAAGCATAAAAACTTTTTTGCCTGGGACCATATTTCCGGCTCATTGTTTTTCAGCCAGAGCAACTTATACAGGCTGAACATGGGATGCGGGGTGTGGCCGGTTTTTTCGTAGAGTTTTTTGCGCCCGAATGATTCGCTCCATTCGCGCGAGAGTTCCAGCGCGCGCGTGTCGAAAGAGACCATGGAGTTCATCAGGATATTGCCGGAAGCATCGACAGGGGTAAAGGCTTCGCCCTGGCTGGAGATGCCGATTCCGCGAACGGGATCACTGTCCTTCACATCGCCTGCCGCTTCGGATATGACGATCATGCAGGCATCGAGCACCTCGCGCGAGTCCAGTTCGGCCCAGTCCTCCTGGGGCATGACCGTGGCATATTCGCGGGCGGACGAGGCTGCCAGCTTGCCATCCTCGTCAAAGACCGCCGCCTTGCATCCCGATGTTCCGATGTCCAGCCCCAGATAGCTCATTCCCTGCTTCCTTTCATCAAAATCACAGATACCACAATTCAAAGCATTCCCGCGCGATCCGCTTCATTTCTTCGAAGATAATGGACTGGCGGTAGAGCGTCGTGAAGTAATCGAGATGTGCCTTGACGCCCCGCAATGCCGACGGTCCCAAAAGGCCCTCGTCATGGAGGCGGTCGGCGGTATTCTTCCCGGCAACGCGCGCGGCATTTTGCAGCATATCTTCAAAGAGAACGGGCGTACTGTCGCGCTCCAGCATGGTCCAGATGTTGACTTTGCAGACTCCGTCGTCAAAGAGATTCCGCACCTGGTCGGCGGGGACGGAAGAGGCGCCGTGGAGGACGATTTTCTCGCCGATGACTTCCTTGATCTGGCGGGCCTTGTCACCATGGTATTGCAGGTCCTTGGCACTGGCGCGGTGTTCCGTGCCCAGGTTGGCGACGATCAGGTCCACCCCTGTTTTATCGATAAATGTCCGGGCACGTTCAGGGGTCGTTAGCTCGCTGACTTCCTCACCGGTGGCGTTGACGATTTCATCGCAGGCGCCTTCGACCACGATTTCCTTGCCGTGCTCGTTCATAAATTCGGCAGTGGCCCGCATGTTCTGTTCGATGGGTTGGGTCGATGCGTCGAACATGATCGAAGAGAATTGCCCCATGTCCCACTTGAGCAGCTCGCCATCCGACTCCGGCTGCACATGGTCGAGGTGGATCATGACTTCCACATCGGGAAAGGGGGAATGATCGCCCGTGAGTACTTCGATTGTCTTGAGGAAGAGCCGCATTCCCATGTCCCAGCGTTTGGTGTGCGTGTAGTTTACGGTCTGGGATCGATGGTGGTAGAGGTTGGTGATTGCGAGGGTGACCGGCAGGCGCTTGTGTCCTTTTTGGCGCGCGTATTCCTGGGAGGCCGAGAGGATGGCTTCGGTGGTGGTCTGGTTTTCGGAGCAGAAGGTCGGGATGACCCATTTTTTTTCGGCAGCCCGCGCATAGATATCCAGCACGGCTTCCCGTTCCGTGATAAGTGGCATTTAAGTTTCCTTTATTTTTTATAAAACTTACTGCGATTTTGATTGCAGGCGTTCAAGGCTGCGTTGGCCCGGGAGGAAATCGGGCGCCAGTTTTACAAGCTGCTCTGCTGCCTGGAGTGCGGCTTGGTGGTTTCCCAGATCCTCATTCAGCAGCACCCGCATGTGGGCGACATACAAAAAATCTTCCTCCAGGTCCAGATTCCATACAAGATTTTTTTTGCGTTTTTCGGGTTCGCCATGAGTCGGACGTTGCGGAAGCGCGAGTTGGAACGATTTTTCCGCGGCCTGCAGAGCCAGCTGCATTGCATCGTCCTGCCAGGGGCAATCATCTTTATCGCGACCGGCCAGATACATCATCGTCTGCGTATTATAGAGCAGAAAGAGTTGCGGGCTTGCCTCATTGTTCGCGATGCCCTCCTGCAGAAAAGCCTTGGCATCCTGCCACTTGCCCTTCAGCCAAAGCACCCGCGCGCCCACGCGATAGCCGCGGATGTAATGGGGATCGCTGTAGGTCATAATACGAAACCAGGGCAGCATTTCAGCTTCATCGGCATGTTTGTGGGCCGCTTCCGTGGGCATATAAGGCTTTACTTCGCGTTGGAGATCCCCCAGAAAACCCCGAAAGTCGGACTCGGCGGAACGGATAACCGTGGGGATGCCGCCGCTTTCGCAGGATGCGCCCAACGGCGTCTCATGCATGTGCGCGTGATCATCTTCATCATGGGCCTCGGTGTGCGCATGTTCATGGTCGTGATCGTG
>CAYWYC010000211.1:6423-8548 GCA_964462565.1 uncultured Candidatus Sumerlaeota bacterium
TCGTGATCGTGATGGCTATGCATGCCGGCCGGATGGGGACGATAGGCCACACCGGCGTGGAGATAGCGGTCGGATTTGACAAACATAATATCGGCAGCCGTGACGCGGGCTTCGCCCAGGATGAGGGCGAATGAATTCTGGTTGCGCGAAACCAGGCTCGCCTGGCTGGTGTCGCGGGCATACCGCGTCTGGACCTTGGCCGATATGTCACGCAGGCGCGGCCCCACAAGCAGCAAGATCAGCGCGAATAGTCCCAGGGCCGGGAGAATCCATTTTTGCGATTGCGATGGAGTGGTGTGCTTACTCATGGTAATATCCTAAAACTTTTTTCGGTTGAAAAGCCAGTTGGTTAAGGCAAAAAGCGCGGCCACCCAGACCAAACCGTATAAGACCAGGACCAAAAAACTGGACAAGGCCATCGGGTCGCTCCCAGAAGCGTAAAGCTCCGTATGGCTCAGCAGCCCCATGTTTGGAAGAAGATAGAGCAATCTTCCTACCGCCGACCAGAGGAGGCTTTCCTTCTGCTTAAAAATAGAAAGGACCGTATTGATTACAAAATCACTCGCGAAGAACCAGAAGAGCGCAGCCAGCGCCGCCAGAACGGTGGGCCAGAAAAGAGAGAGCAGCATGCTCCCCATCGCCAGGATGGCAATGGCGATGATTTGGAGCGCCACCACCTGGATCAGGGAGATCAGGCTTTGATGCCCAATGCCGGGAGCAGACAGCATGACCACCAGCACAAAGGCCAGGTAAGACGGGATGGCAATGCCAAGCGCGGCAGAAAGTTTACCGGCAATGACCTGCCCGCGTGAGAGTGGCTTTGCCAGCAGCGGCAGAATGGTGCGTCGTTCGAATTCTTCGGGCAAGGCGCGTGAGGCGAAGGCGGCTGCCAATATCGCCGCCAGAATACCCGAAAGCGTCAGGCCGGCGCTTACCAGAAAATGCGCCGCATCGGGCGAATCGACCCCGATGACGCGCACGGCCAACGCGCCGATCAGAAAAATACCCATCAGCAGCGCCACGACGTACAGATCCTTGCGCCGCAAAAAATCGCGTAAGGTGGCCTGCAGGATCAGGCCAACAGGATCGCACCAGCGGGCGTCGGGTCTGTTCAGGCTTTCGCTCATAGCGGCTTTCTCCGGAAAAACAAATAAGCCCCGCCCAGGAAAATGAACGCGTAGATGGCCGCGTAAATCGTCAGGGTCAGCATCGTAGAAGCAGGCAGCGCGCCCCACATGACTTCTCCCTCATTCACGCTGTGGACGACTTTTTTGGAGGCGTCGAAAAGAGTCAGCTGGGGGATGATAAAATGCAGGGCCAGCAGCACATAGCGCTGCAGCTGGCCGACAAAGTCATAAATCTCGCTCATCAGGTTCATGAGCACCTGGGAGGAAATATAGAGGATCGTGGAAAGGGTGATGGCGGCATCTGTATTGGCGACCATGGATACCATGAAGGTCAGCGCCGCCACAACGGCCATGGAAAGCAACTGCAGATATATGGCCTGCAGAAAAAGTCCCATGTGCATTTGCGCGCCCAGGGTCAGACTGCCGGCGAGAAAGATCACCATAAAAAGGGCATAGCAAAAGGCCCCTGCCAGCATGACCCCGACAAATTTGCCCAGGAGAAACTCCATGCGGCTGATGGGTTTCGCCATAAGGGGATAAATGGTGCGCATGGAGAATTCGCGAGGTAACTGCCGCGCCGCAAGCAGGATTACCGTCAGCGCCGTGGTGATGTTCATGGCCTTCAAGCTCATCTCGCGATAAAACTTGCCCAGTGCCGGCATGTCGAAAAAATGGACAAAGCGCAGGGCAATAAGAATGACGCAGGTGACGAAGACAATGGCATAGATCTCCTTGCGGCGCCATGCCTCCATGAGCAGGCTCCAGGCAATCAACAATATGTTCCGGATTCGATTTCCCATGCCAATCATACCTCGCATTAATTACATTTATGCCGCAGCCGGTGATAATAATGCAAGCAAAACCATATAGATTCTATCGGAAAACAAGGCAATCGAATAAAGTCCGGAGACGCGAGGACGCCACCGACGTATCGCCACCATCCTGGTGGCAGTGGATGGAGTATCGCGGAAAAGGGGGCAACGTCTGTATTGGCAATA
>CAYWYC010000212.1:0-8461 GCA_964462565.1 uncultured Candidatus Sumerlaeota bacterium
CCACCGACGCCGGACGCACGATCACCTCGCCGGCGGCGATCTGGTTGATCAGGGTTTGTGGGAGAACCTGGATTTCCTTCTTCATGTTTTCTTCTTAGCAGATGGAATGATTATTCGCAATGGATGCGGCGGGGATTTTACAGGACGCGGTCTTCCACGGCGGGAAATTCGCGGCGGACCTGAGATACCTTTTCCAGGTCGATTTCCACAGTCAGGACTTGCTCGTCTTCGCCGGCTTCAGCCAGGACAAGTCCCGTGGGATCGACGGCCATGCTGTGCCCTCCCATCTGGAGAGCGCCGCTGTTTCCGGCGCTGTTGGCGCTGAGGAGAAAGGCCAGGTTTTCGTGGGCGCGGGCCTGATTGAAAAGCCGCCACGCGTCGAGCCGGACCAGAGGCCAGGCCGAGGCCACCAGAAAACATTCCGCCCCATCATCCAGCAGACGGCGAAAAAGTTCCGGAAAGCGCAGGTCGTAGCAGGTGGCCAGACCGACGCGGCCCCAGGGGGCATCGACGCAGACGGGCCGATTTCCGGCACGGAGCAGTTCGCGTTCCTTCGATTCAAACCCAAATAGATGAATCTTGCGATAGGCAGCCGCGATTTCGCCGTCGGAATTGATGAGAATAGAGGTGTTGTAGAGACCGTCGGCGTCGCGTTCAATGAAGGAGCCCATGTGGATCCAGGCCTTGCGGCTGGTGGCTTCTTCGCGAAAACGTTCCACCAGCGGGCCGTCGATGGATTCGGCATCATCAGCAAAGCGTTCATAATCAAAGGCTCCGCTGGGCCAGAGTTCGGGCAGGATATACAGGTCGCTCGCAGGGGCTTGCTCGATGAGGTCGAGTGCGCGGGACATCTTTTCCGCCTTGGAATTGCTTGTGTTGGCGATTTGGATAGCGCTGCATCGCATGGTCTGGATTCCCCGGGTATAGAAAAAGGGCCTGCCGTTTTGACAAGCCCTTTCATATTGGTAGCGGGGGCCGGATTCGAACCGACGACCTTTGGGTTATGAGCCCAACGAGCTGCCAGCTGCTCCACCCCGCGTCGTTGCCCATAAGCAGGATAGAATATGCCATTTTTGACAAGGCTGTGCAAGCTCAATTTTGATAAATATTCTGATTTTTTTGCGAAAGGCCCAGATTAGACCATTTGGGGCTTTATTTGCAGTGGTTTGGAACAGACGCGCCAGGATAGAGTCGATCTTAATACGCATCATAGCCCCTTGGTCTCTGGCTTCTTTCACAAAAACAAAATAACCTTTGGGGTACTCTTTGTATGTTGTTTATGTGCAATGCGATATGCCTGTATAAACATACAAATAATTCTCGCAGGCATGGGAACTCTCGTTTGTAGTCAGGCCCGTAAGGGCCGTCGTCCGGAGCAGAGCAGCCCCCTATTTATGTCGTGCACCCGCGGAGTGCTACTGTAAATGCTTGATTTTAATCGCGGTGATCTCTAATATCGACTATTGTTGTTCAGGCTTATCCTGTCAATCCTGCAAACCCGATGAGGAAAAGGGATGGAATCGACCATGACCAGGCACCCGGAACGCCTTTTTAAGATGGATGAATCGGAAACGCGCCGTCCGCGTATGCGCAAGGCACCGCTTTATGTAATGCTGGGCCTGGGTACGGTTTATCTGTGGGTGATGATGCAGAGCGCCTCCAGCCTGGAGCAGGCCAAAAACACCTATCTGCTCATGGGAACGCAGGTGGAGATCACGGTGGTCGCGCCGCGCAACAAGCAGCCCGAGGCCCTGGTCGAAGGGGCCTATCGGGAAATGAAGAAGATGGAAAGCCTCTTTAATTATTACGATCCGAACAGTTTTGTATCCCGCCTGAACGCCCTGCCTGCCGGTACACCCCTGAAGGTGCAGGAAGGCGAGGAGGTGGTGATGGATGTGCTTGGAACGGCGCGTCAGATTTCGGAATTGAGTGACGGTGCTTTTGATATTACCTTTGCCACGGTGGGCAAATTCTGGCGCTTTGATCCGGAAAATCCCAGCCTGCCGACGGAAGAAGAACTGGCCAGTGTGCGTGGGAAAATCGATTACCGCAACGTGGTGGTGGATCGCGCAGCCGGGACGGTGATGCTGAAGGGCGAAGGGACCAAGATAAACCTGGGTGGCATTGCCAAGGGTTCGGCGGTGGATCGTGCGATTCTTTATCTGGTGAACAAGGGAGCGAAGGGCGCGCTGGTCAATGCCGGCGGCGACATGTATGCCATGGGCTACAAGATCGACCCGAACCGGGACAAATCGGATGAGGAGATCGCGCCGGAGCTGCAGCAGGGCCTGAAACAATACTCGGAAAGATACCCCGACGCCGAAGAAATCCCCGAAGGCATGGCCCCCTGGGTGATCGGCCTGCAACATCCGCGCGCCAAGGAATCGATCCTGCCCGAGGGCGGTTTTGAGATGCCGTCGAACATGGCTGTCGTGACATCCGGTGACTACGAGCGCATGTTTGAATTTGAGGGCAAGCGCTACAGCCATACGATCAACCCCAAAACGGGCATGCCTGTGTCGGGCTTGGTCAGTGTGTCCGTGTTCGCGCAGTCGGCGGAATATGCCGATGCCCTGGCCACGGCCTTTACGGTGATGGGTCCGGAAAAAGGCCCCGAACTGGCCCGCAAACTCAGCGGGGTCGAGGCCCTTTTCATTACCGAAAAAACGGAAGTGATCCATACGAACGGCATCCCCGACGAACTGAAATCCATCGAACTGAAGCCCACCAAATAAACGTCTGAAAATGTCTGCGATCTATTATGCTTGCCAATTGGGACACCCAACTTTTTCTTTTTCTGAATAATCTCCACGTTTCGCCGTTGGACTGGTTTTTCAAGTTTCTGACGGAATTCGGCAACTTCAAGATTCCGCTGATCATCGGGATGGTGGCAGTGATGTGGAAGGGCAACGCGCGTTGGCGGATGGGGCTGCTGCTGTTGGCCGTTGCGATTGGTTGCAGCGACATGATCGGCGCCGTACTCAAGAATATCGTGGGTCGGGAGCGCCCTTTCTGGGTGCTGGAGCAGGCGCGGCTGCTGGTGGGCAAGTCTTCGTCGGGTTCTTTTCCTTCGAATCATTCGGCGAATCTTTTTTCGGGGGCAACGCTTTTGAGCCTTTATGTGGGCAGGCGGGGTGTGAGTATCGGGCTTTTCATCCTGGCCTTCCTGGTGGCCTATTCGCGGATTTATGTGGGTGTTCATTATCCTTCGGACGCAATTGGCGGGGCACTCCTGGGTATGTTTTGCGGCGGAGGGGTTTACTGGCTGCATCGCAAATGGCCGCTCCTGGTACGCGATCATCCCGGCCGGTGGCGGGCCGGATGGTGGGGGCTGCTTTGGCTGATTCTGGTGCTGGCAACGGCTTATCGGCTGGCCTTTATCGCGAATCCCAACAACACACTTTTTGCCGAAGAAGCCCAGTATTGGGACTGGTCGCGTCACCTGGCGCTGAGTTATTACAGCAAGCCGCCGCTTATTGCCTATATCAATTTTATCGGAACATCGCTCTTCGGAAACACCGAATTCGGCGTGCGGATCGGGGCGTTGGTGGCGGGACTGATTCTGGCGGGAGTTAGCATATTGCTGGTCTGGCGGATCAGCGAATCGGCGCGCGTTGTTTTCTGGACGCTCTTCTTCATGTGCTTTATTCCGCTCTTTGCGGTAGGGTCCGTGATCCACACGACGGACACACCCCTGGCGCTATTCTGGGGCCTCACCCTGTTCAGCGTCTATATGGCCATGTTCAAAAACCGTCCCCGCTTCTGGTATCTGGCGGGGCTGTTTTTCGGGCTGGGTATGCTGAGCAAGTATGCCATCATATATCTGCCAATCTGTGTGCTGCTCTACATGATCATCACCAAAACGCATCGCCACTGGTTGAAAAAACCGCAACCTTATCTTGCCATCCTGATCGGCTTGGTCTGTTTTACGCCAGTGATCGTGTGGAACTGGCAGAACGACTTTGTGGCGTTTCGCCATGTGGGCGGACAGGTCACGACGGACGAGGGTTTCGGCCTGCGTTTCGGTGATTTTTTTGATTTCCTGGGATCGCAGTTGGGCGTGGTTTCACCGGGAGTTTTCGTGGCGATGCTCTATGCGGCATGGGCGGTTTTGCGTCGGCGTGAATTGCGAACCGATTGTCTTTTCCGCTTTCTGCTTTGCACGTCGTTGCCGGTGTTCGGCCTGCTGCTGTTCAAGAGTTTGCTGGGCGAGGTGGAAGCCAACTGGGCCGCCATGGCCTATTACGCCTGGCTCATTATGACGGTCATTTATTTCAATCGCTGGTACATGGAACTGCGCGAAAAGGGCCGCACCAGGCCTGTGCGCGTCTGGCTGATTGTGGCGATGTTCTTCGCCGTTCTTGGCACGGCATTGATCCACGAGCCCAAGCCGATCCGGTCCGAACTTTTCAGGAAAATCGCGCGGTCCCTGGGCAGCGACGAGCCGCATAAGATGGACCCGCACTGGCGCGGAGCCGGATGGGATCGCCTGGGCAAGAGCGTCTCGCGCATGATGCGCCGCATGCCGAATCCGGACCGCACCTTTATCGTGGCCACGCGCTATCAGGACGCGGCGCTGCTGGGCTTTTACGTGGAAGGCCATCCCGAGGTGTATAACGTCAACTATGGCCGCCGCAAAACACAATACGATATCTGGCCGGGACCGAAAGATAAAAAAGGCTGGGACGCGATTTTTGTGACCCTGGATGACAAGAAATGGGAGAAATATCACCGGCGCATGGGCGATTCCTTTGAACGAAGCGATGCGCCCGAGCATGTGGATGTGAAATTCAAGGATACGGTTTATCATGAATACGTGGTGAGCCGGCATTATGGTTTCCAGGGCGAATTTGCCCACGAAAAAGATTTTGATAGTTATTGAGAGGTTTTTATGGCCAAACGGGGCAAGAGCAGGAAAAAGAAAAGTGTCAGCCACCAGAAGAACTGGATATGGGGACGCCATGCCGTGATGGAAGTGCTCGAAGCGGGGCGCTGGCCCATCGCGGAATTGCACCTGCGCGACGACCTGGATGCAGACCTGCGCGATCGGGCGGAAGAACTGGCAAAGGCGATGAATGCGAAGATATCGCACGATTCCTCGGACCGGCTTTTCGAATTGTGCCACACGCGCAACAACCAGGGGCTCGTGGCGAAGATGGACGACTTTCCATACCTCGATTCCGCCGAAGAAATCGCCAAACTCCAGATGGGCGCGGCGCCCTTCTGGGTGATTCTGGACGGGATTCAGGACGCCTTCAACTTTGGCGCGATTATTCGTTCCGCCGAAGTGCTGGGCGTGGATGCCTTGTGTGTGGGCACGGAACGACAGGCCGTTGTCAACAGCCAGGTGGCGCGCTCGTCGGTGGGTGCGGTGAATCGTGTGCCGATCATGCAGGCGGAGAGTCTTAAAGATCTGGCGCTGCAAGTCCAGTCCGCCGGTTTTCAGATTATTGCCGCCAATGAAAAGGCAAGCACTACGATCAGCGATTGCGACCTGGTGCGGCCCACGGCGCTCATTCTGGGCAACGAAGGCCAGGGCATATCTCCCGAACTGCTCGACTGCTGCGACGCGCGATTTCGCATTCCCCAAAGTGGCGAGATCGGATCCTTGAACGTGGCGGCGGCAGCGGCGATAATTTTTTACGAATGCCAGAGACAGCGCAGCCTGGCGCGATAAGGAGGATGCAAGCATGGAAGCCATTCTTTCGGAAACCGAACTTCGCGTGGCGGGAGCGCTCGTGGAAAAGGCCCTGACCACGCCCGATTATTATCCCATGACCCTGAACGCGCTGGTCGCCGCCTGCAACCAGAAGTCGAACCGCCATCCCGTGGTGTCCTATGACGACAAGACCGTGGCCCGGGCGCTGGAGGGCCTGCGCGAAAAGGGCTTTGCCAATCGTATCACATCCCAGGACGCGCGCGTTCCCAAGTACCAGCACAACCTGCCGGAAAAACTCGACCTGGACCTGCCGCAGCTGGCCGTGCTCTGCGTGCTCATGTTGCGCGGTCCCCAGACGGTGGGTGAATTGCGTGGACGCACGGGACGCATGCATAGCTTTCAATCACTCGAAGAAGTGGAGCAGGTGCTGGCCGCCTTGATCAGCCGCGAGGACCAGCCGCTGGTGAAGCAGCTTCCACGACAGCCCGGTCGCAAGGAATCGCGCTATGCCCAGCTCCTCGCCGGCGAACCCCGGACCGATACCCAGCCGGAAGCACAAGCCGATATACGCCTCGAAACGGCCACGCAGGAAGTCCTCGCCGATGCCGCACGGATCGAACAACTGGAATCCGATGTGGCCCGCCTGGAGGAAGAACTGGGCGAACTGAAGCAGGAGTTTCTGGCCTTCCGCAAGCAGTTTGAATAAAAACGGAAATCATAATCAGTATTGATTCCTGCCGGGAAGGCATGTGGGCAGGTTTGATCGAAAAAAACGATGGCTTCCGTTCTTTTCGCTGGAATACGGATAAGCGGGCCTTTAATATAGCTCCGATTTCCATTGGAAATTCCAGCACTCCCGCATTTAGAGATATTAAGGAGAGAACATGAACCAGCAGGAATTCAATAAGGCGCTCGACAATCTGCGCGCGCGGCAGGAAGCCCTTCTCAGCCGGAAAAACGAGATCGATCCCGAATGGTACAATGGTCTGTATGACCGATATAAATATCCCGTCCTGACGCGGGCACACGTGCCCATCGAATGGCGCTTCGACCTGAATTACAAATCGAATCCCCACCTGATGGAACGGCTGGGTATCAATGCCGTTCTGAACTCGGGGGCCATCGAATATGAAGGAAAAATCTACCTGATGACGCGCACTGAAGGCTATGACCGCAAGTCCTTCTTTGCCCTGGCGGCCAGCGACAACGGCATCGATAACTTCCGCTATGTGGGCAAGCCAATCGTCATGCCCGAGACGGAACGCCGCGACACCAACGTCTATGACATGCGGCTCGTGAAACATGAAGACGGTTGGATTTACGGTATTTTTTGCACGGAGCGGCCCGATCCGAAGGCCGAACCCGGCAATACCCAGGCCGCCGAGGCCCAGTGCGGCGTGGCCCGCAGCAAAGACCTGGTGAATTGGGAACGCCTCAAGGACATTCGCACCGAATCTCCCCAGCAGCGCAACGTGGTGCTGCACCCGGAATTTGTCGATGGCAAATACGCCTTCTACACGCGGCCCCAGGATGACTTTATCAAGTCCGGAAGCGGCGGCGGCATCGGCTATGGCCTTTCCGAAAGCATCGAGGATGCCTATATTCCGAATGAAGAAATCATCGACGAAAAACTCTATCACACGATCAAGGAAGTCAAGAACGGCGGAGGCGCGGTACCCATCAAGACGCCCGAAGGTTGGCTGCACATCGTCCATGCCGTGCGTGAGTGCGCGGCGGGTATGCGTTATGTGCTCTATGCCTTCATGAGCGAACTGGACCAGCCGAACAAGGTGATCTATCGCCCCGGCGGCTACCTGCTTGCGCCCCTTGGCTGGGAACGGGTCGGCGACGTGTCGAACGTGGTCTTTACCAACGGCGCCGTGGCCCGCGAAAACGGCGATATCTTTATCTACTACGGCGCATCGGACACCCGCATGCACGTGGCCACAACGACGATTGAAAAAATGGTGGACTACTGCAAGAACACACCGCCCGATCCGCTTTTCACCGCCGATTGCGTGCAGCAACGCCTGGACCTGATCGCGAAGAACGAGTCGGCCGGAAAGTAGGGCAAACTGTTTTGGCGGGAAATATGCACGAATATTCTCCCGATGATTCTCCCGTCGTTCTTGCGCCCTTCGAGCGCGAGGACATTCCAGACCTTATTCGTTGGGTGCCGGACGCACGATTTCTGATGCAGTGGTCCGGCACTTCCTTTTCCTGGCCCCTCGATCGTAAGCAGATGGAACATTACCAGCAGCGCGGCTTGAACGAGCCGGGCAAAACTTTCAATTTCACCGCGAGAACCGTAGAGGATGGGCGTCGGATCGGCCACGTCAGCCTGGCCAATGTGGAAGCAAGCCGGAAAAAAACGGGACGGCTCTGCCGCGTGCTGATCGGTCCCGGCGAGGCGCGAAACCGGGGTCTGGGGCAGGCGATGGTGGAGGCCGTGGTGGATTTCGGCATGGATGAATTGGGCTTGGAAAGCATCGATCTCGTCGTGTACGACTTCAACAAATCGGCCATCCGCTGCTACGAAAAAGTCGGCTTCAAGCGCCACCGCTTCCTGCCCAAGGCCCGCCGATTCCAAGACGAAAAATGGAACATCCTCATCATGCAGATGGGGCGAAAAGATTGGCCGCAGGCGCGAAGCGGGGAGTCGTAAAGTTTTGGCGTCTAGCGCCCGACTTGCGAACCATCTTGGGATATGGTGAAGAGCCAGGTCCAGAGGCCCAGGATTTCCGTTTCGCTAAGGGCGCGGTTCCAGATAGCGACATCGTCCACACGGCCGCAATAGCCGTA
>CAYWYC010000213.1:0-8331 GCA_964462565.1 uncultured Candidatus Sumerlaeota bacterium
CCAGCAGGGCCGTCTCCTCGCCGCAGACAAAAGCCCCGGCTCCTTCCATGACGTTCAGGCGAAAGGACGCGTCCGTCCCGAAAATACCATCACCCAGAATGCCCAGAGTTTCCGCGTCTGCCACCGCTTTGCGAATGCGCTTCACTGCCAGGGGATATTCCGTGCGGACGTACACATATCCCTCGTCGGCCCCGATAGCCCGGGCGGCGATCATCATGCCCTCGATCACGCTGTGGGGATTGCCTTCCATCACACTGCGGTCCATAAACGCGCCGGGGTCGCCTTCGTCGCCATTGCAGACCACATATTTTTTCGGGCCGGGCTGGACCAGGGTGAGTTGCCACTTTTTGCCCGTGGGAAAACCGCCACCGCCGCGTCCCCGCAGCCCGCTTGCCAGAATTTCTTCGCAAATGGCCTCGGGCTGCATTTCGGTGTAGGCCTTAAAGGCCGCCTCGTAGCCGCCGTAATACACGTATTCGCGGATGTCCTCGGGATCCATGTGGCCGCAGGCCTTGAGCACGGTTCGCGTCTGGCGCTGATAAAAAGGAATTTCATGAGCCGTGGGGCAGGTCGCTTCGCGGCCCGGTTCCTTGTAAAGCAGGCGCTCCACCACCTGGCCGCCCTTCAGCGTGGTCTCGACGATCTCCGTCGCGTCTTCGGGCTTGACCTTTACGAAGAAAAATCCCTCGGGCTCGATGGTCATGAGAGGTCCCATCTGGCAGAAGCCCTGACAACCGCTCTTGGAAACCAGGATGCCCGGGTCGGCTTCTTCGGCGGAAGCTTCATACTGGAGGGCGACCGTTACCGGCAGGCCTTCTTTTTCGATGGCCGCCACCAGGGCGTCGCGCACCTTGAGCGCGCCACTGGCCACGCAGCCGGTGCCGGCGCAGATCACGATGCGGCGAGCCAGTTTTTCCGTACGCTTGCGGTATTCGCCGGCCAGGTCTTTGAGTGCGATAAGTGTTGCTTCATTCTTCATTATTCGGCCTCCTTTGCCATAATCGCTTCTACGAGTTCAACAGCATGCTCCGGGCTGACCTGGCCATGGACATCCTCGTTGATGAGCATGACCGGGGCCAGACCGCATGCGCCGAGGCAACTGACCGTCTCCACCGTAAAGAGCATGTCGGCGGTGGTTTTGTTTTCGTCCGTCAGGTCCAGGCGTTTCTGCAGGGCCTCGAGGATTCCATTGGAGCCGCGCACGTGACAGGCGGTGCCGTCGCAAAGTTTGATGACATACTTGCCCTTGGGCTCCAGGGCGAAATGAGCGTAAAAAGTGGCGACTCCATAAACGCGCGCCGGAGGCAGCTCGAGAGATACGGCGATAAAGGAGAGAACGCGTTCGGGGAGATAGCGGTACTCCTCCTGGACAGCCTGGAGGATGGGGATGAGTTTGTCGGGGTTTCGTTCGAACTTGTCGATAATTTGGCAGACTTTTTCGAACTGGCGAACCCTTTCGTTTTGGATAGTTTTGGTGTTGTCCATTCTTTCTGTTCCTCCTTTAACGTTATATACCTCAAAAAAATATTTTGTCGTGAATTATTTCACATAAGATTCCAAAAAAAAGGCAGGCGGAAATTACGCCTGTTTTTAAATTTTTTAGAACCGATCGTCTTGCTTCCTAAGTCCTTTTTCCAAAGCGCTTTGCGTCTTTGATGTCAAGCCCTGGGATCTCTGTCCATTCGTCAATCGGGCCCTTGCGCCGTCGTCTTTTCGCTCATGAACCGGTCTGCTTCAACCGATTCTGGTAATAATCTTATCGGCAAAGGGCTGCAGAAGTCAAGCAAATTACGAAGAAAAATATATCGAGAATTTGGTCTCGATATATTCTTGCCGATTACGCAACGCAAAATCCGCTGCCTCCAGATATCCAGCCGCTCTAAACTCCTTTCCGCGGTGCATGTATTTTTTCGGGATCGGTAATGCCCGGTGGAACGGGCACCGTGCTCGGGGCGACGCATTGCATCATCGACCGGACGAGCTGGCTGCGCATCGTACTGACCCGGCCGGCCTGCCCGGGATCACTGACGCGGTTTTGGGCTTCAAGCGGATCGGCAATGACATCATACAATTCGCACTCGCCATTTCCGCGTTCGATATATTTCCAGCCGTCGGCATACACCATGCGCCACGCCTTTTCCCCCATGCCCCATTCGCTGTAGGCCCACTCCCGCGCGGCAGCACCCTTGCCCGTCGCCAAGGGCAAAAAGCTGCGTCCGGGACTTTCGGGGATTTTCTCGCGGATATCCGACGCCACTCCCGCCGCGTCAATAATCGTCGCGGGAAGATCCACCGCCTCAATCGGATCGTCGAATACCTGCCCCGCCGCAATCCGTCCCGGCCAACGCGCAATCATCGGCGTCCGCGCACTGAATTCGTAGGGCCTGCTTTTATGCTTCTGGTCGTTCCAGCCCATCATGTCGCCATGGTCGCACGCATATATTACGAGGGTATTTTCCGCGAGACCTCGCTCCTCGAGCATCGAAAGCAGGCTGCCGATTTCATCATCGAGTTGGTGGATCAGGGCGCAATAGCGCCGACGCCGATCCTGCCACTCTTCGATTTTTTCTACGTCCTCCACGCCCTCGGGCGGCGGCATCTCAGCATCCTTGTACATGTCCCAATACTTCGCCGGAGGATCAATCGGAAAATGCGGCCCGCAAAACGACACATGGGCAAAGAAGGGCTTGTCCGTGGAAACTGATTGCAGATATTCCCGCGCTTTGCCGCCGATATAGCCGTCCATGGTGTCTTCCGGCTCCAGGTCAATCGGCACGGGTTCGCCGTATTCAAAGACCGCCTGCATGTCCGTGAAACGGGAACGGTAGTAATCGAGTTTACCGATCTCCTCCAGGTGCTCCGTCCAGCGGCAGTCGAACCAATAGGCCAGTGCCTTGCCCGACACCTCATCCACATAATCAAAGCCCCGCGCCCGGGTTTCGGCTTCGTCTTTAACGATATTGTGGAAAAAGACGCCTGCCTTGCTGTGCAGCTTACCGATCAAGGCGGTCGAGTAATCGGCTTCCTGAAGCAGGTGGGCGATTGACGTATAAGCCGTCGGCCAGTCATGGGCGTTTCCCAAAAGCCCCGCCGGGGCCTGGCTCGCATAAAGGCCATAGAGCCAGGTAAAACGTGTCGGCATGCAGACCGGGCAATTGCTGTACGCCCGCTCAAACAATGCCCCCTCCTCAACCAGCCGGTCCCAGTTCGGTGTCCGCAAAGCAGGCACGGCTCCGCTTCGTCCGAAAAAATCGAAACGATGCTGGTCGTCGGTGATGAGGAGTATGTTGGGTCTCATTATTTCTTCTCACATTTCAGGAGAACGTTAAAAGCACCGGTACCGGAAACGCGGGTACAGGCATATTCGGAATCTTCGATTGTCCGTGTTTCGTAGTCAACCGCTTTGTCGTTGATCTCCATCGTGGACGCCACACAGTCCTTCGGCAGGAGAAGTTCCAATTCGACCTCGACACTGCTGGCAGTCAGGACCAGGCGCAGGTCATTATCTTTTCGAGCCCAGTTATAACATACATAACCGCCGCCCTCCTCATACTTTGCTGTCACGGTCACGTTCTTCGAGTCGCTCGCCGCCCAGCGCGGGGCGATGCGGGCGGTCTTGAAATTGGGGCTGGTGTCGTACACGCCACTCAGTCCCTCGAACATCGACCAGATCACCGCACCCACCGACCATGGGGCCGGAATACCCATCGACAAGCCCGACGGCGGCAGGTAAACAGGCGCGTCGCTGAGCGTGATTCCAAGGATGAACCAGATGGCCCCGTCCATGGCGGGATGCATTTCGAGCGATGCAATTTCCTTGTCCGGATGCGGATTGTCCAGACCCCATACCATGGCGCCGATATCGCTGCAATGGGCATTGCCGCCGCGCCACGCCACCAGCATGGTCGGATCAAAACGGCTTTCGTCTATCTCCTGGCGCGGCATCCACCAACCCTGGATATGCGTCCCACGCCGGACATACATGCGGTGTATTGAGCCGTCGGCGTAGTGGATCGTCAGATCGCCAGCCAGCGTCGCGCCACCTGAAAGCGTATGGAGAAAATAAAGCGACGCTGCCATCCGCCCCACCGGCACTTGCAGTTTCGGTAGATAGGGTTCTTTCATGCTGATGCCCACACATGCCGCGCCGTCGTTCGTCGCGGGATCGATCACGTCGAAGTCGATAGTCTGCAATTTCTGTTTGCCCACGGGCATTTCGTGAAAGTCGTTATCGCCTTCGTCGGTCCACGGAATGGCGTTCGTTTTCTCCGTCCCGCTGAATCCGGTGTTGGCTTGGGTGCGCAGGTCGATGGTTTCAAAATCGCGCTTGGGCTCCTCCGGGAGCATGCCCCGCCAGACACGCGGAATCGTGTCATACTTCACACCCAACTCGGCCACACGGTTCAAAATATCCACGCCGTATTCTTCAAAACCATGCTCGAAAGCCCCATGCGCCAACTCGCCCGCCACCATGGGTGAGACGCCGCCATTGACATAATGCCACATTCCGTGATTGCCAAAGCCCCGCCGAAATGGCGGATACATGCAGAACCATTCGCCCGGCGCCTTGCCCTCGGTTTCCTTGCGCAGGCGCTGGTAGGTCTTGATGATGGCGACCGCCTGCTCATGGGGGATTCCGCGGTTCAGAGCATAAGAGTTCGAGAGCGAAACCTGTTCCGATTGATCCACCCCGAAGTCACGCTCGAAGTCGGGATCCTCCGGAACGAAGTGCGTGAAGAACTCGCCGTTCCAGCAATACGTGTCCAGGTTTTCGCGCAGGTTCTCACCCGTCTTACGCACCCGCTCTGCTTCTTCCTGTCGCCCCGCGTGTTCCAGCATTTCGACCAGTTCGTCACAGGCCTGCGCCAGCCCCATGCTGTCGCCGTGCATTGCGCCGTACTTGCTGACACCCGGAATCGCGAGCATGTGATCGCCGCCGACGACCGCCGAGTCGAAGTCCGACTGAAAGTCCCACATGTCTATGCAACAGGGCCTCCGGACCAGACCGAATTTATCCGACCACATGTAGGGCGAACTCGTCGCGTAATCGAGTGCTCGCAGGGCGTTGTCCAGGCGCGAAGCCATCCAGGCGTCATCGCCCGTGGTCCGCCAGGTCTGCCAGATGCCGCGAATAAACATGTGTTCCAGGTCGTTCATCACCGGCTGTCGCGCGAAGATTGAATCGCCGTTGGCAACGACCTTCGTAAAATCCTCCGGCCAGCGAACCTCAAAGTGCGTCTTTTCGCGACCACCCCGATGACTGAAAAAATCCCAGACCATCCCGTCCTCACGCTGATGCTCGCAAAAGGCGTCAATCCATTCGCGGTTCCAGTCGATGAAATACCGCATCGCCTTGTGGCCGTGGATATGATCGCGCGATGTCAGCACGAAACCCCGATGAATATGATCATCCAGCAAATGCACATTACCCGTGTTCGGCCCGCCGCGATGAATATCCAGCAGGCACTTGTGCAGACACTGCTTCAGCAAATGCTGATAGCGCCCCGAGTCATCCCGGATATCACTCTCGCAATCGACCTTGAACGACGCGCGGTTGAGTTCATTGCTTTCGCTATCATATTCCACCACCGTGTGATACCCCAGCGCCCCGGCCACGATGAGTTCCAGTTCCGGCCCTTCGCCTTCTCCATAGAGTCGTCCCGCTCCGTCATAAATCCGGATCGTGAGCCCAGCACCTGTCTCCACGCGGATCGTTTCCAGGGGTTTGGTCAATGCCTTTTGAGGGGTGATTGTAATCATGTTTTACCTTTGCTTTCTATTTTGCCTGCTTCTTATGCGACGGGTATTTCCACACTCACCGTCGGAAAACCCTTCGAACTCACGCGGATATTAATCACGCCTTCGCCCCGGCGTGCCCGCACCAGACCCACGCAACGGCCGAAATACGACGTCCGGCGCTGACCGACATACGACTCATGACAGCGAATATTCCCCGTGTCGATACCCAACAACTCCCCATGACCCGACACAAAGAAATTCACCGGCTTAAACTCCGTCCGCACCTCGCGGCCCGCGTCATCGACGAAGGCCACATCCGCGTGAACCACGTCATGACCATCGCCGCAGAGTTGCTCACGATCCAACGTCACCCGAAGCGCCGTCGCCGGGCCGCTTGTCTCCAGCGACCATTCGCAGACCTTCTCGCCCTCGCCGTCATAACCAAAGGCCTCCAATTTGCCCGTCTCATAAGGCACCCACCACTCGATGGTATTGTTCTTCGAGTAAGCCGTCTTGCGTTTTCCGCAACTGTCGCCGTTCAGCACCAGTTCCACGCTATCGCAATTTGTCGGCGTCTCCACCAGAACCAGATCGTTCTCCATCTCCGGCCAGTTCCAATGGTCAATCGACTTCGGCGCCTCCCACGAGGTACGCCCCATCGGAATCGGAAGCGAGTTATCGCGTATCTGAATGCGCACACGGGGTTCATCCGACCATGCGCAGGCAAAGTAATTGGCCCAGGTCTTCGCGTATCCAGCGGTGTCAATTATCCCGCCACTCCAGCCGCGATTGGGCCAGGACGCTTCGCCCAGATAATCCACCATCGACCACAGCAAACCGCCGATCACATAGTCATGTCTTTCCACCGCCTGCCACGGATTCTCCGGCAGATACATCGCCTTGCGCGACACATCGCCGATGCCCACATCTAACTCGCCCTCATCCATCGCGTCACCCGCATTCGCCTTCTTTCGCGGCACGCCGAAGAACATCCGCGTCTCCGTGCCCAGAATCAATTTTCCCGGTTGGCGCTCACGGTCATGGGGATAGTTGAATTCCTGATAGTTCAGACAGAGGAAATCCACCTCATCAGCCAGGCCGCTTTCATGCAGGGCGTCCTCGCGATTCGTCGTGTAAATCAATGCCTGGCTGACCGGCCGCGTCGGGTCCAGTTCCTTTGTCCGTTTCGCCAACTTGCGATAGGTCTCCACGCATCTCTGCGGATCGCGGCAATATTCCATCACCTCATTCCCCACGCTCCACATGACAATGCTGGGATGGTTGCGGTCGCGCAGAATCATGGCATCCAGATCCTTCTGCCAATCCTCGGCAAAGCGCGGATGGATATTTTCCAGCCACGAAGCCCATCCCGTCGCGCCCATCTCCCATTTGTCAAAGGCCTCGTCCATCACCAGAAAGCCGTATTCGTCGCACAGGTCAAGCACTTCGCGCGGCGGCGGGTTGTGGGCAAAACGCAACGCATTCGCTCCCAACTCTTTAATCGTCCGAAAACGCCGACGCCACACCGCCTCGGGCACGGCACCGCCCACGACACCGCCGTCATTATGCAGGCAACCGCCCTTCAGTTTCGTGGGTGCGCCATTCAGCAAGAAACCCCGTTTCGGGTCGAGTTCAATATCGCGAATTCCCACGCGAATCGTTTCATCATCGAGCACCTTGCCGCTTGCATCAATAATTTCGATGGCAAGATGATAAAGATAAGGATCATCGGTTGACCACAAGCGCGCCTCTTCGACGGCGAGTGACGCTTCAAGCGCTTCGACAGCATTCGCCTGAATCCCGATGCGGCTTTCTTCCGAAGCAACATCCCTGCCCTTGGTATTCTTCAAAGATAATCGAACAAGTACCTCGGCATCGGTCCCGCGCTCATTTCCGATTTCGCAGGAAATTTCCACCTTGGCCTGTTTTGTGAGGGCGTCTTTCGTCCGCGCAAAGATGCTGTCTGGGCGCAGGGCCAAAGCATCGCGCGACTCGAGCCGCACATGTCGAATAATGCCCGAGCCCGAATACCACCTGCAGTTCGGCAGGTCGCTGTTGTCGGCACGAACGACGATCACGTTTTCGTCATCCGCTTTCAGGTGAGGAGTCAGATCGTAACGAAAAGAAGCATAGCCGCTGCATCGCTTTCCCAAATGCACGCCGTTCAGCCAGACATCGCTGTTGCGATAGACAGCATCAAAGTCGATCCAAATTCTGCGTCCTTCCAACTCTTCCGCGCTCAGAGAGAAAATTTTCCGATACCATCCGACACCGCCGGAGATGTATCCACTCATGTGTTTTCCCGGCGAATCTTCTTCCACGGGTTGTGCGATGCTGAAATCATGAGGCAGTTGCACCCGATCCCATGCCCGGTCATCATACACCATTTCCGAGGCGTCGATGGCGTGTCCTTCGGCCTCCATATAAAATTTCCAGTCAAAATCAAAGTCAACGATCTGGCGCGCGGGCTTCCTTTTCTCAGATCGTTTCGAATTCATTTTTCCAGGCATTGCGACATCCTTTACATTCATGTTCAAAGGTTTGAAATATAGCATACTGCCTGCGCCCCGCGCAAAAAGCAAGCAGAAATCG
>CAYWYC010000214.1:0-8327 GCA_964462565.1 uncultured Candidatus Sumerlaeota bacterium
TTTTTTGAGCGAAAGCAGCAATATGGATAAGATTCAATTGGTCGATTGTTTTGAGCGGCTTAATCAACATCTGTTGAAGAGTCAACCGGACTTGCAGAACAGAATCGATGGGCATGAGCCTTATGCCTATCGCTCGGAAAACATGCAGTTTTTTATGAGCCATCTGATTGCTCTGCTCACCGGGATCGATGACACAACGGCGGAAGGCAAGCGACGGATTCGGAAGATGATTCTGGCCTTCGACGCGTCTCCGAAAAAGGAAGTCGTTGGTCGGCACCTGACTATCCGCGATGGCGACCGCAAACTGCACAAAGAATTGACCAAGCGACAAAAAGCGCTCCTGGGCGAATCGTTCGAAAACCTGAGCAAACTTCTGGAAGATCGCCTAAGCGCCAGTGCCGATTCTGGTTCTGCGCCTGGTATGGCCTTTGATCTGGAAATGGATCGGCACGATTATTTGTCCCGGCGCATCCAGCATGTGTGCAAGCTGCTTCCCTGCCTGAGTACGCTCAATGCTTTTCGTTTTCTGAGCCGTATCGGCTATCCTGTTCTCGTGCCCGACCGTCCCTGTCAGAATTTTCTTTTTCGCCTGGGGCTTATCAGTGAGACGGGTTCGCGAAACTCTATCTATTTCGATGTGTGCACAAAGGGTGAGGAGATTACGCAAAGCCTCAAGCGTTCGCTTGGTGAACTGAATATCTGGATTCAGGCCTTTGTGGGGTCGCTGGGGGATTTGAATCCGCTGACCGCGCTTTGTCGCCATAAGCCGGACTGTCCGCATTGTCCCCTGCAAAATTATTGCGCCTATTATCGTTTCAACCGTCCCCGTGCGCAAGGCGGTGAGCAGGGGCTTTCGATCCGGCAATGGTCGTCCAGCGAAAAGCCCCGGGAACGGCTGGAGCAACTCGGGGCGGGAAACCTGAAGGACTCGGAATTGCTCGCGATCATTCTGCGCACGGGTTCGGGGAAGATGAACGTGATCGACCTGGCGCATCGTCTTCTGGAAAGATTCAAGACGCTGCAGGGGATCGAAGAGGCTTCGATCGAAGAATTGCAGAAACTGCCCGGCATCGGCAAAATGAAGGCCATCGAACTCAAGGCGGTCTTTGAAATCGGCCGCAGGCAGGCCTACAAGCCCTTTCGACCGGGTGATTCGATCCATTCGGCGGACGATGTGTTCCGCAGCTATCGCGGGCGCTATGAGCAGGTGAAGCAGGAGGAATTTCTGCTGCTGATGCTGAACAACAAGAACCAGGTTATCCGGGAAGAAGTGGTTTCGCGCGGGGGACTCGACATGTCGATTGTCCACCCGCGCGAAGTTTTCAAGGCGGCCATTCGGGCTTCTGCGGCCAGTGTGATTTTCGTGCATAACCATCCCAGCGGATCGCCCGAACCGAGCCATGACGACTATGTGGTCACGCAGCGCCTGGAGGAAGCCGCCGACCTCCTCCAGATTCGCGTGCTGGACCATATCATCATTGGAGCCGACTCCTACTACAGTTTCACCGAAGGCGAGCAGGTGACGCCGGAGAAATAAGTCCATCCATCAGGACGAAAAGCCCTTATTCCAGCGCGTAAACGAATCCGTCTTCGCCACCGAAATAGAGCACGCCGTCTCCCGGCCAGGGGGATGAGGCGATGGAATTTTCCGTGTCAAAGGTCCACTTCTGTTCGCCGCTTTTTGCATCGAGGCAATACATCTTGCCATCGTCACAGCCGAAATAAATCGCCGAACCGGCCAGGGCGATGGACGAACGCACCTGGGTAGGCACGTTGAAAGTCCAGGCCTGTTTGACGGCGCTGCGGTTGGAAAAGTCGATTCCATAAACGCGGTTATCGCCCTTAGCAAACCAGGCCATGTTGCCGTGGATGGCTGGACCCGACTGGGGGAAGAAGGACAGTCCGCCGCCCTTTACGCGATGATCGTAAATCTGCGAATTCGTTTCGGCGACGGCGATATAGATGGCAGAGCCGTTGTTGTAGCAGAGCAGGTCGTCCTCGATGGCAATGCTTGCCAGGCAGTGGTGTCCCACCTCGCTGTAGAAGGGGATTTCCGTGCGAATACTGGCGGCCAGGATTCGGTTGTCGTTCACGGGCGCGTAGAAATTGACACCCGAAATGGTCGGTCCCAGGAGGCCACCATTTGGCGAGGCGCTTCGAAGTTTCCAGACCTCTTCTCCTGTTTTCGCATCAACTCCCACATAGTTTCCTCCCCACCTGCCAAATGCGCAGAAAACCACGCCGTGGGCCACGGCAGGGGAGGTATTTGCCGGACTGCCGCCGGGATTATTTTTGTTGAAGGCATACTTCCAGTGCTCATTGCCTGTCTTGGCATCGAGGGCGTAGAGCCAGCCGTTTTGGCTGCCGATATAGACCTTGCCGTCGCGATCCACCGTGGCCGATCCCTCAATGGGACGTCCCGTTTCGAGCCGCCATTTCTCGTGGCCCGTTTCAGCGTCGAGTGCGTAGAAGTTACCGTCGTTCGAGCCGATATAAACGATGCCGTCCACCACGACCGGCGATGAAAGAACGGGGCCGCCCGTTTTGAATTTCCACTTTTCGCCACTCATCTGCGGCAGGCCGGTGGTGTCGAAGAAACCGCTGCGGCTCGTGTTGCCGCGGAAGGCGCGTCCCTGCAGGGGATCGAAGTCTTCGGCCTTTACGTCGAGCACCACATTCGGCACGAAGGGTTCGGTCGAATGGGCGCCGGCTTCGCATCGCACGACGCGAAAACCCAGCCAGGGCCAGGCCGCGGACTTGCGAGATTTCTCCAGACGGTCGGGACGCAGTTCCACGTGCGAGTTGTAATGCCCACCGGCAAATGTGACTCCGAAAAGAGCGTCACGCTGGTCGCCCTTGGGGTTGTGGGGACGATAATAGTCGTTCACCGGAATATCATGGAGCCACTCGGCCACATTGCCACCCAGGTCGTGGATGCCGCGGGGGTTGGCCTTGTCCGTGCTCACGGGATGGGTGCGTTCGCCGGAATTGTCCTTGAGCCAGTCGCTCTCTTCCGTATATACCTGGTCGGGATTGTCCACGCGCCAGGCGATGTACCATTCGGCCCAGGTGGGCAGGCGGTAGCCGTCGGCTTCCCATTTTGTGTAAACTTCCATGTCCTTGGTGTGGCCGGCGCCCTGGGCCGATGCTTCCATGCGAATGCGCCAGGGCAGGGCCTTGCGCAGGACTTTGGTCTTGGCTTCGTTTTCGTAATAAACAGGTGTCTTGCCTTCCAGTTCGGAAAGGGCGTTGCACCAGACCAGGCTGTCGAACCAGCCCACATCGGTCACGGGTTCATCGGGGCTGTGGGCGTTTTCCCCGGTGTTCCAGTCCATGCTTCCCATGTCACCGTCGCGGTCAAAGTCGTATCCCATCATACGCGCCTTCTGCAGAACCTTGTTCCAGTCGGCGTAGGGAATTTCCGTGGCGGAAATAAAATAGTCCGAGAGGGTTACATGGGCTTCATCGTTGCGGTCATAATTGCCGTCCTTGATTTCGATCAGGCGGTCAGCCATGAGTTTCAGGTTTTCGCCTTCGATTTTCTTGTTTGGCGCGCCGCTGATTTCCGGGATGGTCCATTTTGGGGCAGCATTCGCAATATCCCTTTGGGCCGGCATGGCCGATCCCGCGTCCTTGCGCATGGGGCGAAAGCCGACGCCCGGACTTGCGCCGCCTTCATAAATGTAATAGAGGGAATTGTCGGGATTAGTGCCGGCTTTGTCCAGAAAGCCCATGCCCATGGCGGGATAGTTTGCAGCACCCGGCTTCCAGGAGGATGCGCCGTCGGGCCATACAAATTCCCAGACGTTGCCGATCATATCGTAGAGACCCGCGCCGTTAGCCGCAAGGGCGCCGGCGGGATGGGTCTGGCCATTGGCGTTTTCGACCGTCCAGGCGTTCGAGGCATTTGCCCCGGCCGCTGCCTTAGCCCATTCGGAAGCCGTGGGCAGGCGATAGCCGTCGGCATCCCACTTAACATATACCTCCGGCTGCCAGTCGTATTTTTCGGGAAGGTTGCGCTCCCTGATCTTGCGCAAGACCTGCGACAGATTTTCGTCGGAATAGTAGCAGGGAGTGCGTCCTTCCAGTTCGGAAAGGGCATTGCACCAGAGCACGGCGTCGAGCCAGGTGATGTCTGTCACCGGTTCGTCGGGCTTGCGTTCGCCGGGGCTCATGTCCATGGATCCCATGTCGCCGTCGCGATCAAAGACATAGCCGCGCTGTTCCAGGTCGATGGCATACTGGTTACTGACGGCCCAGTTATATACCTTGTGCCAGTCTTCATAGGTGAGTTCGGTTTTGTTCATATAGCCCTTGGCCGAAGCATCGAGTGTGGTCATGTCGAGGTGGATGCTGGGGCTTTCCGGCAGATCGACCACGGCATAGGTCTCAAAGGAATGCCATTTGACGGCCACCACGCCGCGAGTCATGGAATCCTTGGCGATGTAAAAGCCTGTTGCTGTCACGTCCTTGAAATCATGCTGCTGAAAATCGGCCGCGCTTTCGTCGAAGGAAATGGTATAGGGCTCCTTTGGTTCATAGCGGGCCCATCGGGTTTTCGTCGGGTGCAGCGGCCAACTGAGGCGCGTCTTGCGGCCCCGTTTTTCAATATCATCGGGCGTGCCGAATGTGGCTTCGGAAATATAAAAGTTTTCGCCGTCACGCACTACCCAGCGGCCTTCGTCCACGTCGTCCCAGTAGCGCGAAATATGCACGACCAGCATGCTGTCGTCATTAAAGTTCACGCGGTGGGCGTCGCCCTTGTTGATGAAGTCTTCCTTCTTCCAGAACCAGAAACCCCAGGCGTTCACATAGTTGCCCTCTTTTTTCGATCCCGCTCCCTGGTTGCTCATGAGGTTGGCGTCGTCGCGCAGTTCGTGGTTTTCGTTCAGCATCCCCTCCGTCAGGTGTGCCTGCTGGTTGGCGTGGTAGCCGATCAAGCCGCCATAGTAGCGCCAGTTCGGGGCCTGGGTATTATAAATCGCGCTGCTCGGGCTCAGGGGCTTCGTCATCGAAAACTCCCAACCCGATACCGAATCGTCTTTGGTGTCGCCGTCCTTGTCCACATCCACCTGAACCTCGGGAAAAATCCGGGGCATCTGGTTGCGGTACATGCCGACACCCATGTCCGAACCATAATCCACAACGCGCAGGTTCGGCTGCTTCGGTACAGCTATCCGCTCCTCCTGGGCCATTGACCCAAATACAAGCATAGTGAAAATTAGTACAAAAAGACCGTAACGATAATGCATAGAGAGTACTCCTTTAGTGATGTAAAAACGAAAGATATTATTCGTCAACTTTGGGGATGGGTACGCGTGAGGCTTTTGCTCGTTTCAACTTTTTAATCTCTTCCATCAATTGATCGGCTTCATTGCGTTGTATTTCAAGAGCGGCATTCCGCTTAAGCACCTTTAAGACATCATTGGCTTCTTCGAATTGTCCAAGTTCGATTAAGGGTTTTGCCATTTTTATTTGGACGGCATGGGCCTGGGCCGGAACGTGCATGTAGGGCGCGAGCCCCTTCAGGCTTTCATACTGGAGCAGCCAGTTTTCCGTGGTTTCATAGAGGGCGGCCTTTTCCCAGAGGATTGCCGAGATGGCGGGACGGGACGGGTTGGCCTGTTGGGCGCGGTCGAAAAAATGGGCCGCCTGGTGGGGCAGTTCGGCGCGGGCGAGGCCGTAGCCGATGTGGAAAAGCAGAAAAGAGTCTAACTTGGAAGGACTGTTCTTCTTGAATACTTCCAGCAGATTCCGCACTCCGATTCGCAGGTGAGAAGGTTCGTTGGTCGGGTTCAGCATGGTGTCGCCCATTCCGCGCAGGATGAGTTGGGTCTGCCAGAGTTTGCTGCCGTGGGCCGGCCCGTATTTCAGGGAATCCAGCGAGAGTTGCAGGTGGAAATAAAGCGGCAGATTCTGCGGCATATATTCTTCCACCAGCGCGATAGCCGTGCGGTAGGAATTCGCCGCCTCTTCCCATAGCCCCAATCGCTCATTGTGCTTCGCCGCGAAAAGGTAGAGGTAGCTCTGCAAACCGGCGACCTTGCGGGTGTAATCGGTTCGGGAAAAACTCTCGAACTGGTTTCGAGCAAATTCCAGCCGTTTTTGCGATTCATCCAGATCGCCTTCCAGAATTTCCAGTTTTGCGCGGGCGAGGCTCAAGCGTGCTATCGACAGGGCGTCCTCCGAGAGCTGGGCTTCCAGAACCGGAAATATTTCATCCGTGATGAACACCTTGCTCAGCAGATTATGCACATAGGTATCCACACGTTCCGATTCCAGATAATAATAGAGATAATCGGGAATACCCATCGCCTTTGCCCCATCCAACTGCAAGCGACGCAGGGCTATATCCTTCGCCACCTCAAAGCGCCGCGCCCGAACCAGATGTTTCAGCAACTCCTCATAAAAGCGCGCGTAAACCCGAACCGGCGACGATCGTCCGGTCTCTTGCTGGCGGAGGCTTTTTTCCATCTGCACCAACAGGTCCGTCACCGGGTCCAGATAGGCGATACTCTCGAATGGATTGGAGGCGCGGGAATAGGATTCGTCGCTGTAGGGATTGCCGAGGATCTCCAGAACCGCATTGAAGATCAGAGGCTTCGGTCCGGCGTGGTCCACCAGCAGGCGCATGTTCTGGATTGTTTTGCTGATGTCATTCTGGCGCAAGGCGCTGTGGGCATTGGCGTAAAGATCGTAGAGGGCGCTGTCCGGGGTTTCCAGGATGTCCAGGTGAACCCGGGCCAGGTCGGGATGATTTTCGCCGGCCAACTGGCGGACTTTTTGGAAAGCGGCCCGCGCGCGCTCGTAATCGCGCATTTCAAAAAAGAAAATCTCACCCTTCATGTTTTCCAATGCGGCACGATCGATTATCTTTTCCTTCAGAGCGCTCAATTCGGCAATCTGCTGAAGGGCTTCCGCATTCTTGCCCGCCTTTCTCAGTTGGGTCACACGGTGAAGGCCGATCCGGGCTTTTTTCTCCTGACTTTCCGCCTGGGCCAGCAGAGTCCGGTAGAGGGCTTCCACGTCGTCCCAGCGCTTTGCCGCGCGCAGGCGTTCGGCGTGGTAGAGCGAATCCTCGAGACTGAAAAGAAGGAAGCGATATTCCCCAAGGGGCTTGTCGGAAATAGCCACATAGCGCGACTGGGCGATTGCGGCAAAGCGCGGGTTTCCCGGCGCCAGGCACAGTGTGGGCTTGCTGAGCGCCATGCCATTCGCCAGCAGATCCACCGGTCTCTTGATCGGGTCTTCCAGAAAATTGCCCAGCCGATAGTACAGCAGATGCTTGCCGGGCCCGGCAATGAGCCATTCACCCGGAACATGCATGAGAAAGTCGTGGATGTGGTCATCCTCGATCAGGAGGGCGGGTTTGGTGAATACGGGCGCGAACATCATCAATTCCGTCTTGCTGATGCCCTGTCGCGTATAAAGAAGATAATCGCCCGTGCTGTCCCAGCCGATCTTGTGCCAATCGGGAAACTGGCTGCCCGGGTCCATATTGTCCACGGCGAGGGGTTCCTGGCCGGGCAGGGCCACCCAGGCCTGGGTTTCGGAATCGTGCATGGAGATAAAGGCCAGGGCGTCGTTGTGGGGCTGATTCAGCGGGCTCCATTGGTCAAAGGGCAGGGGAAGACGGGTGCGTACGCTGGAATCGACCAGTTTATATTCCATGATGTCGGCATCGCCATTGCGAAAAGAGACGAAGCTGAGGCTCTGGCCATCGGGCATCCAGCAGGGCTCGCAATCCAGAGCCGGGTGCGAAGTCAGTTGTCGGCGCTTGCCGTCAATCTCCACAATCCACAAATCCCAGCCATTGCCCTCGTCCAGTGGCAGCACCACCTGATGCGAACCGGGCCGCCAGGCAATGCGATTGCCCTTGGCAATTTCTTCGATACGATAGACGGGAGCCATGCTTCCGGCGCGGTTGACAAAAAAGTCTCCCTCGCTGGTGAGGCAGGCGATAAACTGTCCATCATCGGAAAAGGCCAGGTCCTCGATATCGGCACGGGCAGACACCAGCAGGCCCCAGGCGCCGATCAGAAGCAGGAGAAAAGATATGGGATATCGACCCAAAAGGAAGCGGGGCTGGCGGTAGCAATGCATATCGTTTTCCCTTTTCCGATTCCCTTCCGTAATGAGTTTCCGGTTTTTCCAGGGCCGGAAAGCAAAAAATGCAGCATATCTATTCGATTACCCATTGTATATAAGCCCCGCCAAAAAGCAAGGGCCAATGGTCTGAAATACAGCACAGGTAAAATACTCATAAGGCCGGATCAGCGGCATCCGCGTCATCCGCGGTTCCTTGAAGATCAACCGCGGATAGCGCG
>CAYWYC010000215.1:0-8132 GCA_964462565.1 uncultured Candidatus Sumerlaeota bacterium
ATACTTTCAATCGGGACATAAGGGCCAAAGGCCCGCAATATACCAGCCCAGACGGCACGTCTGGGTGGGAACGATAAAAATAAAAAAGAGGGCTGAAGGCCCGACATCATCCCAGCCTGGGGTGCTCAGCCCAGGCATATCGATCATGCAAATAACATTTCATTGCTGTAGGCACGGGCTCAAATTGGGGCGCGCTTGCATCGCTTGCTTTTTTTGCCTCTGGATTTATCCCGAGGGGAAGCAGCGATAAATCCAACATCTTCTTTTTAACCACGAAATACACCAAATACACGAAAGGAAAGCAGCACACATGATTTAGTCAGAGAGTATTTTTCGATATATGCTCTGTCATTGCCTTTTCGTGTGTTTCGTGGTTCATAAAAAAAGTACCGCCGGCATCTTGCCGGCAAAAGGGCTTCCGACAATATTACTAACCCAAACTCCGTCTTCCAATCTCACAACCCACCCCACTGCCACCAGGATGGTGGCGATACGTAATGCCAATTCCAACTCTATCGCAACAATTACTTCGTATGCGTCGAGGCTAAAAAAATGAACGACTCAACCCGTCCACCCTATCACGAGCCAAATATAATCTTGTGAAATAAATTGTAAAATGATTGTAAAACGAATGGCTCAAACTCTTTACTGTTCGCGGCCGAATTCGGCTTCACACTCCAGCGCCAGATACAGAGAAAGCAAGTCCTCTTTGCAGGAATAGACCTTCTGTCCCTGCGCATCGCCGTGCCGCTTCGCCAGAAGGGCCTTGCTCAGATTCGCGCGCTTCTTCAAGGCCGGGGTCTCGTCCCCTTCCACAATCGCCACCAGCTCGCCCACGTCCTGCTCCTCCAGGTTTCCCAGCTGCCACCAGGGCTCCAGCGTTCCAATGTTCGTGTAAATATCAAAATTCGGCAGCACGAAAAAGTGCAGGCTATCCGGCGTGCTCTCGTCACAGGGAGACTCATCATCCGCCAGTTCGCCGTACAACTCCGCTTCCGGATACCACAAAGTCTCGCGCCCAAAATACTTACGGCTTGCATCCATCAGCGCTTCCGGCAGATCGCGCGTCTCATTCATCTTCGGACGCAGCCGCTCGATATGTCGTCCTTCCCCTTCCGGTCCCGGCGGATGGATAAACAACTCAAACTCACGCCCCGTCTCCCGGCATCGCTCATAGAGCCGGCGATCCCGAACGAGCCCCATCAAGCCGTCCACATCGGGCAAAATCCGTTGCGTCAGAAAAAGCTGCCACCGCGGCAGGATACCCGCATCGATCAGTCTTTCCGTCGCAATCAGACTATCCTGAAAGGCTCCTTCGCGCCGGTGAAAATAATCGTCCACCTTTTCCATCCCGAAAAAAGTCAGCTGGCATTTTTCCGTACCGATTCCATGGGCCCAGGGCGCATAACTCTCGTCCCGCGCCAGACGCCACACGCTCAGCAGCTCATATCGCGGCGGCGCTTCGTCGCTGAGTTCTTTTTCCAACTCATAAAGTTCCCGATACTGGTTTGAATAATCGGGTTCACGAAAAGCCGTTGAAACCACGACCGACTCAAAAAAAGGCGCGTCCTCACCGGACTTGCGAAACTCGCGAAACATGCGCGTAATATCCCGCACATCCACCTCGCGCATGGGCAGGTGGCGTTGCGCGCCCAGCCAGCAATGGCGGCACACATTCGGGCAGCCATGCATGTCAAAGGCCAGGTGGATTTTTTTCCGGTCGATTCTTACCATGGTTTTATTCTAGAACCACCCCGTCATCTCCGCAAGCAGTCTTGAATAATGAATAAAATCCGGCCACGAAATATCCGGCGGCACACCATGGTCGCAGCTCGGAATATAACCCCCATCGCGCACCACCGGCTCGATCCGCCGTAGCTCCGCCTCAATCACCGCGCCGCCCTTTGCGATGCACCGCTTGTCGATCCCGCCGGCAAAGGCCATTTCCTTGCCATAGCGCTCCCGATAAGCCACAATATCGCAACCCGCCGCCACCTCAACGGGGCTGCACGCGTGGATGTCGCAATCGATCCAGATCGGAATCAGCAGGTCCACGTTGCCGTCGGAATCCATCTCGACCACGGGCACCTCCGCCTCGCGAAAATGCCGCACCCAGCGCGTGTACACCGGCGCCAGAAACTCCCGCGTCATCGCTGGAGAAATCATCGGGTGCGCCTTGTAGGCCATGTCCTCCTGGATGAAAATCCGATCCACCCCACGCGCCTCCAGGAGCCGCTCCAACGTCTCCAGCACAAAGCCCTCCCAGAAAGCGATCATCTCCTTGACAAAATCCGGCTCCATGGCAAATTTCACGCACAAGGGCTCAAAACCGCACCACTCGCGCAATTGCCAGAAAGGCCCCGGAAAGGCCACGGTCACCGGATAGTCCCGCTCCGCCAGGGCCCGCTTGCGCTCTTCCCAGTCAGCGGGATAGCGGCTCGGGTCGGCCGGATTATAGCGCTTGCGCATTTCATCAAAATCCGCCGGCGTCTCCACGGGAAACTTGTGCCACTTGCGCGTCACAAAATCGATGGCGTTGCGGATATAGGTCGGATCGAAGTGGTCCAGAATTTCGATAATATTGCCCATCCAGTCCTGGATCAGGATCTGGTTGCCGCGATGCTCGATGATTTTCTCCTCAAACATCGGATTCATCCGCAGGTTCACCCCCGGATGCACCCGCGGCCCAGAGTCCTCTTGCGCAATCCCCAACTCTTTCATCAATGCCCCATGCCAGTGCGCTTCCGACTCAAGCCCTTCCTGCCGCCAGCGCTCCAGGGTCGAACGCCTCGGCCCACCCGGCGAAAAAGGAATCCGGTCCGGCTTCCCAAAAAGCATCGTCTCAATATACCGCTCCCGCTCATTCATACCACATTCCCCTTCCCGGGCCATTTAGATAGCATTCGATATCAAGCGTAGCAGACCTGCCCCTGAATCTTAACAAGATTCTGAAGTCCTGGTGCCGCAGTCCATATAATCCGCGACATCCGTGCTATTCACGATTAAAAAGAAGAACTTCAGACGCCATAGATAATGCAGATAGGGTGCAGGATTCGATTGCCTCCATCAAAAAAACCTGACGCCCTCCTTCTCCGTCCTCCTTGTGGAGGACCTGTGCATAACCCTGTGCATATCTCAAAAAACCCCGAATCCCTTCAGATTTGACCTCTTTTTTCAAAATCACAAGTGACTCGTATTGTTAAAGATAACGCGCAACCAAGCCATATTAGCCTGATATTATTGCACAAAGTTTTCCACAGGAATTGTGCATAAATCCTGCCGGCAGAAAGATTCCCGATAAAATTGCCACTCCCAACTTCGTCTTTCCATCTCCCAACCCACTCCCCACCGCCACCGGGATGGTCGCGATACGTAACGCCGGCATCCTGCCGGCAAATCGGCAAAAAATTTTTGGCCATGATATGCTATTGTCCTTGAACCTTAGGTAAGGCCTGTGATCAGATAAGCGGGCAGACTACAGGCATCACAATTTTCAAGGGCCGGCACGACAATGAAACCACGCTTGGTGATATATCTGGCTTCAATTCTATGCATCGCCATCCTGAATCTCTGCCTAATACATCTGGATATGCGGGGTCTGGCTCTTTTCCTGGTCGGGCCTCCTTTCATCTGCGCCGGCTTTATTACCGGAAAACTCGGCGGAGATTCCGCTTGGGCCATGCATCTATGGCTCTTTTTTGCCTCAATAGTTTATTATGGCCTTGCCTTCATGCCAATCCTGCTTTGGGCGCGGAATGCACTTCCGGCTGTAATATGGAGCCTGCTGGCTGCCGGCTTTCACTTATTCGCATTTAAACTTCTCCAGGGCCTTGCCCAAATCTAGCATTTGGCCGCGCTGGAAGCCAAAGACTGTCAGGATGCCGCTGTGTTTATTGAAGAAACGGCGCGGTCTTTGCGCCATAAAAGCGAGTTGCCTTCACAGGACAAACCGCCCAGATAATCCGCTCAGGCTCCCCCTGCTGAAGTTCCACCATCACGCCAGACTGCCCCCGCAGGAAGAGCCCGACCCCGCCGTGCAGCCAAAGCAATGCACGCCCGTGACGATCTGCCCGTTCCGAATAAGCGTCAGGTCTTTGAGGCGTTCCAGGTCATTGGGCGCACCATGATTCAGCGGCAATCCCAGCGCCAGGTTGAAGTCACAGTCGTATAGCTTACCGTCCCAGCCCACACATATCTGGTGCCGGCACATCAGGCCTTCCACCGTGGATGGATTAAAGGATTTTTTCAGCAAATCCAGATATTCCTCTTCATGGCCTTCCTGTCGCAATTTCTGATAAAAGCGCCCAATCGGCATATTCGTAATAGTCAGCAAATGGCTGAAGCGAATATGGTGGCGTTCTTCCAGTTCGCGATGATAATCCTGCTCCAGCGCGTCCTGAGCCGGTGGCAAGGCAGGGCCTCCGGGATTATATACCAGGTTCAGGGGCTTCTTTTCGTCAATCCCGTAGCCCAGGCCATTCAGGCGCTGGATCATGGCAATGCATTTTTCAAAAGTACCAATCCCACGCTGGCCGCGCACATTTTCTTCCGTATAGCAAGGAAGGGACGCCACCAGATGCACGCCCATCTTGTCCCAGAATTCCGGCATGTCTTCCAGTCCCGCTTCATAGAGGCAGGCCAGGTTCGTCCGCACCTGAACCCGATGCCCCGCGCGGCACAGTCCCCGCACCAGATCGCGAAACTTCGGATGCAATTCCGGCGCGCCTCCCGTAATATCCACCACCTCCGGCTTCAGCCTCTCAGCCAATTCCATGGACTGCTCCATCGTGTCCCAACTCATCATCTCCGTCCGCTCCGGCGAGCACTCCAGATGGCAATGCTCGCAGGCCAGGTTGCATCGGGGGCCTACGTTCAACTGCAGAATCTTGATATCTTCCCGCCGCAGATCATCCAAACCCAACTCCTGCATTTTCTTATCAAAGGAAGAATCCTGTCGAATCGAATCCACCATGATGGTCTCCTCTTTCTATGGTTCCATGGAACCTGCTCAATATTGGCTGAACCCATTTCCATTTTTATTATTTCAATATTGATGCCTGATTTCAATACCTGATGTTTCTTCATGGCCATTAACCCATATATTGCCAAATATGGCGCCTGCATACTTCTCCTTCTTGCAATCGCTTGAATATATGGCTATATTGCCTTTCAAGTTGGCTGAATTTCCTGAAACAGAAAGAAGATGTTCATGACCTCCCCCAATAACGCAAAATACGTTTGGACCAATAATAGCGGCAAGGGCCGCAACCTTTATGCCCAGTTCCGCCGCAGCTTCGACGTGCAGGGCCGCGCCGAAAAAGCCCGCATCCATGTCTTCGCCGATACGGCTTACCAGATCTTTGTCAACGGAGTCTTTGTCACATACGGCCCCGTTCGCTTCGACCCACGCTATCCCATGTACGACACCGTCGAACTCGGTCCTTACCTGCGTCAGGGCCGTAACGTCATCGCCATCCTGGTCAATTCCTTTCAGATGAAGACCTACAAGTCCATCGCCAATCGCGCGGGCCTGATCGCCTGGGGCAGCGTCGAAACGGAAGCCGGGCTTGCAATTCCCCTCGAAACGGGCCGCGAAATATGGAAGTGCAAGGAAGCCGGAGCCTATAGCCACTATATGCCCAAGATGAGCTTCGCCCTCAATCCCATCGACATCTATGACCAGGCCGGTGAAGACCCCGAATGGAAAACCGCCGCCTTTGACGACAGCGACTGGCAGTCCGACGTGGTCCTGAAAGATCAGGACTCCTGGGGACCGCTCGAAGAACGCACCATTCCTCTCATGTCTCTGGAAGAGGCGCCCGTGGAAAAAGTCCGCCGCATAGCACCGCTCGAAAATCGCGAAGGGGTTTTCTCTTTTTCCGTACCCGTTCCGCACCATTATGAAGACGACAGCGACAACTACAGCAACTTCATCGCCTTCTCCAGTTTCATCTATTCGCCGCAAGACCAGGTGGTCAATGCGGGAGTCTTCTGGGGTGAGTTCTGGCTGAACGGTGTCGAACTGCCGCGCGGGCTTGATTGTATCAATTACAATATGCGTATCACCCAACCCTGGCCGCTCAAGCAGGGATGGAACGAGATTTTCGGCAAGGTCGGGGCTTATCAGGACATCATGGATTTTTATCTGGCCCTGCCACTGGATCGCGGCCTGAAAATTTCCGCCGACCGCGATGATTATTCTCCCGCCTTTTTTCGCTATACCCCGGAAATCACGAAGGAAGAATACGAAAAGTTTATCGAACCCAAGGGCCTGCCCCTGAGCGCGAGCGATCCGCTTTCCGAAATCGGCGGATGGAAAGTGGCCGAACGCCGCGCGTCCGCACAGAACCCCGTCCGCGAAGCGGCCTGGGACGACTACGGCGATCCCATCGAATCCCTGACGCCCGATGAACTCCAGGGTCATGTTTTTTCCCACGAAAAATATCCCGGCGGCTTCGCCATCATGCTCGACCTTGGCATGACGCGCCTGGTCATCCCCGAAATCGAACTCGAAGGCGTGAACGATGCCAAGGTGGATCTGCTCTACAGCGAGCATCTTTGCAAAGACGGATATCGCCTCCTCCAAAGCCATAACTATCAGGGAGGCGACCGCATCCTGTGCAGCCGCAATCATCTTAAATGGATGCCCAGCCATCCCCGCGGCATGCGCTACCTGACCATCATCGTCCGCAACACGCTCCTGGACGTAACCCTCAAGTCGCTCAAGCTGCGTCTGGGACAATATCCCGTTGAAAACGTCGGGCGCTTTGCATGTTCCGACGCCACGCTGAACGCCGTCTGGGAAATGGGCCGCCTCACACAGGCCACCAACATGGAAGACGCCTACGTCGATTGCGTCGGGCGCGAGCGGGGCATGTATGGCCGTGATACGATCATCCAGTATCACGTAAACCTGGCCACCTTCGGCGACCACGCCCTCATGGGACGCTGCATGCAACTCTACGGCCAATCGCCCGACAGCACCGGCAAAATCCGCGCCGTCTTTCCAAACACCGGCAACTATACCATCACCGACTTCTGCCTGGACATGGTCACTGGATATCGCAACTATTACGAATGGAGCGGCGACCTGGATCGCGCGAAAAACGACTGGGACACCATCATGAATAACCTGGCCTGGTTTCACGAACTGGCCGACGAACGGGACGACCTTCTGCTTGATTCGGAGTGGTACAAGCGCCGCAAAATCAACGCCCACTACAAGGGCTTTCATGGCGACCTGGACACGCTCATGGACAAGACCGGCGTCCATTGCAACTTCAGCTGCACCTACCTCTATGCCATGCGCAGCGCTATCTTCCTGGGCGAGGCCATGGGCAAGGACAGCGAACTGGAAGACCTGAAGCGCCGCGTTTCCATCCTCGAGAAATCAATCCCCGAAAAATACTGGGACGACGAAAAGCAGTGTCTCGCCGATAATCTCGACCGCACCAGCCACTCGCCCCACAGCAATCTCTACGCCTTTATCGCCGACGTGGATTTCACGCCGGAACAGGCCGAAGCCTGCAAGGCCCATATCGCCAATTCCATGCAACACGTCTTCATGAACGGCTACGACCCCTCGGGCAAATGCATCATGTCACCCAGCTATGCCTTTTATCTTTTCCAGGGGCTCTACAAGACCGGACTCACCGACGTGGCCGAAAATCTGATGCGCCAGGGATGGGGATGGGCGCTGGCGCAGGGTCTGCCGCAATGTCCCGAATACTTCGACCTGCGCCGCAGCCTCTGCCATGCCTGGTCCGCCGCACCGACCTACTACCTCTCCCGCCATGTACTGGGTGTGCACTATCCCAAGGCCCCCGACTTCAGCCGCGTGGACATCCGCGTCGAAACCAATGACATCGACTGGGCCGAAGGCGTGTGGCCCCATCCGGCCGGTGGCGAGGTAGAGGTGAAGTGGCACATGGAAAAGGGCAAGCGCGTCTTTAACGTGGCGAAAGCCCCCGAAGGAGTGGAAATCAATATCGTGGGATAGCCAATGCCCCAAAGTGCGAAACTCGCAAACAACTTGGGTGTACGACATAAATGTGGGGCTGTTTTAATTTGAAGCAATGAATCGGAAGGTTTTCTGAGTAATGCAAATACTTTTTCATCTTCAGGGCCAAGGG
>CAYWYC010000216.1:0-8132 GCA_964462565.1 uncultured Candidatus Sumerlaeota bacterium
AAACCCCGCGTCCGGGCGGATAAGCCAAATGAGGATTTGATGATTATTGCTTATCATAAGGTTTCCGGGAAATAAGGATTCTAAGTTTTTATAAAAGGAACTGTCCTTTCAAAAGACATCTCAATGTTCGCTGCTGGAAACATGTATTCAAACGGCGGAACTCCCAAACCCGCGCAGGCTTTTCCCCAAACTTATATGCAAAGCCCGTCTGATTCGCGTTCATTGGCGGTTTAATTCAGCCACGAATGCACACGAATGAGCGCGAATGGTCGGGAAAGGTTGGTTTTTTTCGTGTATTTCGTGTGTTTCGTGGTTAAAAAAAGTACCGCCGGCATCCTGCCGGCAAAAGGGCTTCCAACAAAAAAAATACCAATCACAATCGAGTTATAGTATTCAGACAAGATTAACCAGCACCCCCAAATCCTGTTCATCTTGTCAATCATGTCTGATATTTCTCCATCAATTTCTTTAATCCCGCCCGGGGCTTAGCGGCGGTTGCGGCCGGTGGCTTGGGTGATACGGCGGGTTTTGAGGGTGTGGCCGTGGCAGAGGGCGGCGGCGAGGGCGTCGCCGGCGTGGTCGGGTTTGGGGATTTCGCGCAGACCCAGCAGGCTGGCCACCATGCGCTGCACCTGCCCCTTGGCCGCGCCGCCGCGACCGGTAACGGCTTTCTTGATCTGCAGGGGCGTATATTCGTGTACTTCCAGATTCGACTCGGCGGTGGACAAAACAATCGCCCCGCGCGCCTGGGCCACGACGATGGCCGTCTTCACATTCGTGGCGAAGAAAAGCTCCTCAATCGAAACCACGTCGGGCTGATGCTCGCGGATAATCGCCTGGATGGAATTATGAATATCGAGCAGGCGCTGGGCCATGCTTTTTTTGGAGTCGGTCTTGAAAGCGCCCCATTTGACGGAATCCGGACCACCGCCGGGATATTCGATAATGCCCCAGCCGATAGAGGCCAGGCCGGGATCAATCCCCATGATTCGCATTGCTTTCTCCTTCCGCAGGTTCCGTTTCCGCCGGCTCAGACACATCCTTGCGTTGCAAAAAAAGCACCTCCAGCGGCCGCGCCGTGGTCACGGGATCGCCCCAGGCTTCACGCCAGACCAGGAAATCCCAGAGCGACTTCCACGCCTGCCAGCCATAGAGTGCCGGATCGGCCTGGTCGGGATTTTCGGCATGCCCGATCGACATGAAAAGCCGCAAACGCTGAGGAACCCAGGCCTGGCGAAACATCACCCTTTCATGATCAAAAAGCAATTCCAGGTCGGGATAGTCCTGCAAGTATTCCACATCGCAGACCATGTAATCCATATCGGCGATATCGGAAGGGCGCTCGGAATTTTCCAGAAAACGATACTGGCCGTCATGCAAATACCAGAAAAGCGGCCAGTTTGCCTCGCCCTGAAGCAGAATACGCGCCGATTCCGATTCCCGCGCGATCTTTCCCAAACGCAGGCCCAGCTCATGCATCTCCGGCTGCGTGTGATTGTAAACCAGTATCTCTCCCGGATAAACCGGATGGACAAAGCACAGGCGGTATCCCTGAAACAGATTACAGGCCAGGAACAAGCCCACCACGACCGCGATGCCGATCTTCCAGCCCCGCGCGTTCAGCCTGCGCCATCCGGCATCGGCCAGATGGGCCGTCAGCAGGATGGCCGGCAGAATAATATGCAGGGAAATCCAGGGCACTTTTTCGCCGGCATAGCTGTATTGCAGAAAACTGAGCCCCGCCCACCAGATCAGCCACGCCCGAAAGACGCGGCGTCCGCTCAGGCTGTGCCAGGTGGCGCAGAGGGTGGTCCACCCGACAAAAAACGCCAGCGCCAGATGCCAGGGATGGCTCATGTGAAAGTACTTCAAAAACTCCGGCACGAAATGGAGAATCGGAAACCACCCCGCACTGATGCCTCCAAGTTCCAGCCCCAGCGCGACCAGCAGGAAAGCCAGGGCCCCGGCAATGAGCATGCCCGGGCGCGAATAGAGCCAGCCGATTGCCAGCACCAAAAAGAGCAGGATTCCCGACTCATAAACCGCCAGAATCGGCAGGTAATAATGAAACTCGCCATAAAGACGATGCTCGCGATGCTGGCCCCACCAGTAGGCCAGAATCTCCGCGTAATGCCCCAGAAAACCACGATCCGCCGCCCCGAAAAAAAGCGCGTACACATATTCCAGCAGCAGCCAGCCCAGCCCCAGGCCGATAATCCAGGCAAACACATAGCGCTTGAAAGAAAGCTCCAAACCCGAAACCAGACCCCGATATCGCGGGCCCACCAGCGCCGGACGTCCCTTGATGAACTGGTGCACCAGAATAAAAAGCCCAAACACAAGACCGTTGAAAAGGATAAAGAGGGAGTTTTCCTTGATCGCAACAAGCGCCGCCGCAAAAAAGACGGAGCCCACAATCCACCCCGCCGGACGCGGCGATCTCCAGGCCCGCGCCACCGAAGCCACCAGCATAAGCGCCGCGAAAAGAAAGAGCGTCTCGTTGCGGCAGAAGCGGGAGTAGTACCAGATTCCCGGCGACAAGGCGATCAGGCCCATGGCCAGCCACACGCCGACGCGGCCAAGACCCCGCCGCATGATCCACACCGGCAGCAGCAGCGCAATCCCGCTGAGCGCCGCCAGGAGACGGGCCGTGGCATTGCCGTTGCCCGTAAGATGCAGCACATCACCCAGCCACAGAAAAAGTCCGATCAGCTGAATCTGCAAAGGCCCATGCAGCAGGGCATGATGCGAATATTCCCCCCGGCTCGCCACCTGTGAGGCATAATAGGCAAAGAGGCTTTCGTCATGATGATAAGGCTTGTCGCCCAGGCCGATCAGTCGGCTCGCGAGCATAAAGGCCAGAATTGCCAGGAGGAGAAAGTATTTTTTCATAAAAAGCATCCTTTGCCTGCCACGACATGCCCAATATAATGAAGCATGGAAGCTTTGGCAAGAATCATAAGAAGCAGGTGCATCTCTAATTTTTGCGGATTCGTTATGTGTAAACGCCGGGCCGCCGTGGCGCGAAGCATTTGGCAGAAAGATATAGTCTGGACTTCGCGCTTATAGATCGTGATTGTAATCGCAATCGATTTTCCAAAAAAATGAAAACCACCAGGTCGCTCATCTATGAAGTTTTGCTTCTGCTTTGGGATTGCGATGGCTTGCCATCGCTTTGCTTTCAGGGACCTTGGTCCCGTCGTCTTCCTTACGCGCAAAAAAGGCGTCGGCAAGCCGACGCACTCCAAATTCCGTTCCCAATCTCCTTTGCCGGCGTGATATTCAGTATTTGCTATTTCATGCAAAAGTCTGAGATGCACCCCATAAGAAGCGGGTGTCCGGATTCGTCTTGCATCGAAAGCAGGCAGGCTGATAAAATTGCACAAGTTATGTTCGCAATGTGCCGATTGCACAAATGTGGTGCATACCCGAAGCCGACGAAAGGGGTTCTTCCCATGTCCAACCTGCTTGTCATCAAGGGCGCGAATATCGGTATGCGCTATGATCTCGAAAAGCGCAGCACCATCGGACGATCGGCGGAAAATACCATCCAACTGCTGGACCCCAATGTCTCCCGCGTCCATTGCGAGATTGTCCAGCGCGGCCTTTCCTATTATATCCACGATCTGGACAGCAAAAACGGCGTCGTCGTCAATGGCGAGCTCATCGAGCAGAAAACCCTCCTGCGCAATGATGAAGTGGTCATCGGCGGGACGGCCTTCCTCTTCAATACGGACCACGACCTGAAAAACACACGCTTCAGCAACAAGCGCGTCTATTTCACTTCCCCCACCGACGAAACCATTTCGCCCTTGGAGGATCGCTCTTCAGCGCTGGAAAATAACACGACAGAAGCGCCTCCCGAGGCCCGGACCAACCTGCGGTTGCTGCTGGCACATCTCGATTCGCTCTTTGCCTTTTCGGGTTTGTCCTTTCCCGATGCGCTGGAGCGCTTGCAGAAAATTCTGCTGCGGATTTTTGACGCGCGCAAGGGCTGCCTCATGAAGTGGGATCCCATATCGACGGATTTTGTCCCCCTTGTGGCGGTCTCGGAGTTTGACGAATTTCCCATCTCGATGAATGTGGTCCGGACGGTGATTGAGGAAAAACGTGCCGTGCTGCTTCCGGTGCGGCGGATGGACCCGGAAACAGCCAACATCCTGCGGCTGGAAGAGCGGGATGATGATTCCGGCGAGGCGGCGGCATTATGCGTGCCCATGTTCAAGCCCGAAGACGCCGCCACGCCCCAGCAGCGCCAGCTCGCCGAAGCCCGGCAGGATCGCCAGATTTACGGCCTGCTCTATCTGGAAATTCCCAAGGCCAACAGCCTGATACTCCATGATGTCCAGATGCTTCAGTCGGTGGCAAACCTGACCCAGGTGGCGCTGGAACACTACGAGGCACTCGACGGACTCAGCCGCGCGCGCGACGTGGCCAAGGTGCAGGAAAAGCGCCTCATCGGTCGCAGCCAGGGTTTTCAGAACGTCATGGACCTGGTATCCAAGGTGGCCCAGGTGGATTCCACCGTCCTCATCACCGGCGAAACCGGCACGGGCAAGGAAATGATCGCCCGCGAAATCCACCGTCGCAGTGGACGCGCCAAGTATCCCATGGTCGCCATCAACTGCGCGGCGATTCCGGCGGCGCTCATCGAAAGCGAACTATTCGGCCATGAAAAGGGCGCCTTTACCGGAGCCGATCGCATGCGGCGGGGCCTGATCGAAAGCGCCCACGGGGGCATTCTCTTTCTGGACGAAATCGGCGAAATGGCCCTGGAAACGCAGACCAAACTGCTGCGATTTTTGCAGGATCACGTCATCACCCGCGTCGGCGGCAACAAGCCCATCCCCGTGGATGTGCGCGTCATCGCCGCCACCAATGCCAAACTCGAGGAAGCCGTCGGCCGCAAGGAATTCCGGCAGGATCTCTGGTATCGCCTCAACGTATTCAGCATCCACATCCCGCCCCTGCGCGACCGCAAGCGCGACATCCAGCCCCTGGCCGAGTTTTTTGTCGAAAATTATGCCAAGCGATACAACAAGCCCCTGCTGACCCTGCCCGACCGCACGGTGCACTTTCTGGAAACCTACCATTGGCCGGGAAATGTGCGCGAGCTGCAAAACGCCATCGAACGCGCCGTCCTGCTCAGCGACCTGAACGTGCTCGACGTGGAGCATTTTTCGCTGGGATCCACCGAACCCGGCGCCGCCGCCACCACCGTCGGCGGACGCGACGAAACCCTCACCATCCGCAAACCGATCAGCCTGGCCGAAGCCGAACGCGACTGCATCCTCAACGCCCTGCGCGCCTGCGAATGGAACCAGGTCAAAGCCGCCAGCCTCCTCGAAATCCACAGAAACACCCTCCGCAAAAAAATCAAAGACCTCGGCCTGCGCGAAGAGGATGAGGAGGAGTAAGAAACCGTACCGCCGGCATCCTGCCGGCAAAAGCGATTTATGACCATATTACCAAGGTCGTGCGAAGAAACAAATAAACCTTTAGCCCACCCCTGCCACCAGGATGGTGGCAATACGGTAACGCCATAATCACCGCCGGCATCCTGAAAAAAAGGTGCGTACCGTATATTCGATTCGTAATGATAAGAAGGGATGGCTCGTAGTTAGCGACGTGAGTCGCGTCAAATTCTTGCGCGCAGAAAAGATACGCGACTCACGTCGCTAACTACAAGCCCGTGGCCCTTTATCCTGGCACGTGTTTCCTGATGTCGGTGATAATCAATCGTAATTTCAATCCATGAACATATCACGGATCAATATTTCAGCAGGAATGTGTATAATTTGTATCTTTACCCCGCTTGGCTGGGATGCTATAGGTATCGGGCTGATCGGTATTATTGTGCTGACAGACACCAAGACAATTTGACAAGGAACCAAAGCGATGACGACCAGGAGCCATTCTTTTCAGATGGAGCATTCTCCCCGTGGGGCGGAGGCGAGTTTTACGCTGGGCCATGTGGGCATGGGGGGCGGATTCAGCCTGGAGCAGGGCAAGCTGCTCGAGCAGGATGTGTATATCGGATATTTTCAGGATGGCGAGGTGGTCAGTCTGCCTTATAACAAGCAGGGCGGCGCGTCTGTGGATACGGGTATGGCCGAATTCATTCCGACGGGTGATCCGGAGTCGGAAAAATATCCGCCGGTGAACTGCCGCTTTTTGGCCGAGGCCGATATCCGGCGCGACTTTGCCCTCGCCACAGACACCTGGCAGACCGACAAGATCGAGTTTTCGCTGGTGACACCGGTGCGGGGCATTCCCGATCCCGACCATGTGCCTGCGGGGGCGTTCAAGGACTCCATCTGCCCCGCGATCACGGGCCGTATCGTCTTTGACAACCGAAACTCCGACACGCCCATGCGGGGCTTTTTTGCCGTGGGCGGGGTGAAGGGTTTTCGCCAGCTTGACGAAATTACCGGCGGTGAACTGGCCGGAATCATGGCCGTTGAACATTATGGATTTGCCGTGCCCAATGCCGAAAACGTTACCGGCTTTTCCGATATGTTCATGGACTTTCCCTTCCGCCGTCCCGAGCCGATCCGTAATTTTCTCTCGGGTATCGGCGGCATTCTGGTTGACGTGGAACCGGGCGACTGTGTGGCATTGCCGATGGTATTCGGCTGGTACAAGCCGGGAATCGTCACGCTGGGCAAAAGCTGCCAATATATGTACACCCACTACTTTGCCGACCTGCTCGACGTGCTGCGCTATGGGCTTATGCGCGAGGAAGCCTGGCGCAACGTGGCCGAAAAGGAAGACGACTGGCTGCGCAATTCGGGCATGAACGAGGCCCGCCAGTTTCTTTATGCCAAGTCCATCCGCTCCTACTGGGGCAGCACCCAGCTCTTTGCCGAGGGCAAGCGGCCACGCTGGGTGGTGAACGAGGGTTCCTGCAACATGATCAATACGCTGGACCTGACGGTGGACATGGCCTTCTGGGAAACGCGTGAGCATCCCTGGCTGCTGCGCAACGTGCTCGATGCCTCTGCCGATGAATATTCCTACGTGGATACGCTCCACTTTCCCGGCGACGAAACGCCCCAGCCCGGCGGCGTGTCCTTTACCCACGACCACGGCTTTCGCAATACCTTTTCGCGCACGGGTTATTCCCACTACGAAGCCAAAAACCATCCCGAGTGCTTTTCCTACATGACCCACGAGGAACTGCTGAACTGGATTCTGTGCGCGGCGGTTTATGCCCATGGAACGCAGGACCGCGAATGGGTCCATCGCCGCATCGGCCTTGTCGGCGACTGCCTCGATTCCATGCTCAACCGCGACCATCCCGATGCCGACCAGCGCAACGGGGTGATGGGCCTCGACTCGAACCGCTGCGGGATGCAGAGCGAAATCACGACCTACGATTCGCTGGACCCGAGCCTGGGCCAGGCGCGCAACAATACCTATATGGCCATCAAGTGCTGGGCGGCTTATGTGGCGCTGGACTACCTTTTCCAGATGGCCGGCGCCGACGCCTGGCAAAGCCGCATCGAGACGGCGCGAAATTCGGCCCGTCTGGCCGCGACGACCGTGACCAATGCCTTTGACGAAAAACTCGGCTATATCCCCGCCATCCTCGAGGGTGACGACCAGTCGGCCATCATCCCCGTGATCGAGGCGCTGGTCTATCCCGAGCAACTGGGCCTGAGCGAACTGCTGACCGAAGACGGCCCCTATGGCGAGCTGATCCAGGCGCTGAAAAAGCATCATCAGGCCGTGCTCGTGGAGGGACGCTGCCTTTTTCCCGACGGCGGCTGGAAACTCAGCGGCAACAACGACAATTCCTGGATGAGCAAGATTTTCATCTGCCAATACGTGGCGGAAAAAATCCTGGGCCTCAAGCCTGACGAAAAATCAGACGAGGCCCACGACCATTGGTGGCGCGTTGGTTGCGCGCGGCAGTCTGTGGTGGACCAGGTGGTTGGTGGCAAAACCGGCGGCAGCGGCGCCAAATACCCCCGCACGGCCAGTTGCGTCCTGTGGAACGATCTGTGATCGGCGCAAGGGATGGTTTTGCGGTAAGTTTCTGAAATTTGGCATTTGTAAATATGCCTTTCCGCGTTTATAGCGAATCTCGAAAGTCTTTCTGCCAATCAAAAGCCGCGAGATTCTGCAAA
>CAYWYC010000217.1:0-8127 GCA_964462565.1 uncultured Candidatus Sumerlaeota bacterium
GCCCCATAATAGATATTTGGTCTGGCCGTATTATAAGCGCCACAGGCGCGCCCCATAATAGCCTGGGGTTTCAACCCCAGGTGGGGCGATAATAAAAAAAGAAGAGGGCTGAAGGCCCGACCCATATCTCTTGAGAAAAACTATAATAAAGGAGAAGCGCAAAAATGATACCTGCAATCCATTCATGGAGTTTCCGCAAAAGATTCCAGGAAGATGAAAATTTTGACATATTCCAGGCCATCGACATCACCGCCGAGATGGGCTACGGCGCGATCGAAATCATGGCCGGCAAAGCAAACGGCGGGGCGGGGGACTTTGCCTCCGACGATGTCCCCTACCTGAAGTCGGTGATCGATTACGCCGAAAAAGCCGGTATCCAACTTGCCTGCTTTTCCACCTACAACGACTTCGCCTTTGTCAAGGATGAGGAATGGCGATTGGCGAACATCGCCTATATCAAGCACTGGCTCGAACTGGCGGGCGAGCTGGGCGTGCCGAACATCCGCATGCTCACGGGCTATTATGTGGAGGGCGAAGATCGTGAGCGTCTGGAACAGCTGACCTACGAGGGCATCTGCGAATGCGTGCCCGTGGCCGAAAAGCATGGCGTGAACATGGCGATCGAAAACCATAACTCCATATTCTTCCAGGCGGAGGACATTGTGAACCTGATCAAAAAAATCGGCTCCGACCGCCTGACCGCATGCCCCGATCCCAGCAACGGGGTCAAGGGCTTCCTCACGAACGAATGCACTGAGGCCGAAGCCGAACGCGTTTTCGAGACGGCAAAAATCATGGCCCCCTACGCCACCGAATCGCACATCAAGTTCAAGGGCTTCGACCGCACGGGCAAGATGTTGGGCTTTGGGAAAAACCTGAAGCGCCTCTTCGAGATATACCTGGAAGCCGGATACGACGGCGTGGTGGCCGTGGAGTCCGTCTGCGACGGCGACCTGATCGAACCGCTGGACCCGCTGTGTGACGTGCTTAAAAAAGCCATGAAACGCGCGAAGAAAAATAAATAGACGAAAACAAAAAGGAGACGGAAACATGACGGAGAAGAAACTGAAAGCCGCCCTCATCGGATGCGGCGACATCACCAAGGCCCACCTGCCCAGCTTCGAAAGCCTGGGCGTGGAAACGGTTGCGCTCTGTGACTTGAACGAAGAAAACGCCAGGCGCCGCCAGAGCGAATACAAGCTGAGCAACGCGAAGATTTATACCGATTACAAGGAAGTCCTCGCCATTCCCGAGATCGACTTTGTCAGCATCGCCACGCCCGTGGCCATGCACGCGCCCATCACCATAGCGGCGCTCGAAGCGGGCAAGCACGTGGCCTGCGAAAAACCCAGCACCCTCGATGTGAATGAAAATCGGCAGATCGTTGAAGCCGCAAAGAAGGCCGACAAGAAGGTTATCTTCTTCAGCTCGCGCATGCGTTCGGGCTATCCCGACCTGGCCATGCGCTATATTCAGGACGGCGATCTGGGCGACATCTATCGCGTGAATGTGCAGTACTATCGGCGTCGAGGTCGCCCGGGCCTCGACTGTGTGGTTCACGCCAAATGGTTTTTGGACCAGGATCTGGCCGGTGGTGGTGTGATCATGGACATGGGACAGTATTTCATGGATATGGTGCTGAACCTGGTCGGCTGGCCCAAGATCACCGCCGTTTCCGCCACGGCTTATCGCGGCCACGACCACGACCTGCCGCCAGACGTGAAGTTCGACGTGGAAGAACACTGCACCATCCTGGCGCGCACAGAAGGCGACCTGTCCTTCAGCTTCGACTTCGCCTGGGTGGCCCATCATTCGGGCACGCGCTCGATCAGCCTGATGGGCACCAAGGGCGGCATCAAGATGGACGACCAGACGCCCTTCACCTTTTACTCCAGCAAGGGCGGTCCCTGGAATTGGGTCAACACCACGCCCGAATGGAAGCCCAAGACCAAGGGCGGCAATGTGGTTTATGAAAACTTCATCAAGGCCATCCAGGGCGAGGACGTCGATATCGGCACCACTCCCGAGCAGGCCCTGATCATCACCGAACTCACCCAGATGGCCCTGCTTTCGGCCAGAGAAAAGCGTGAGGTTCGTCGCGAAGAACTGTAAGCATCCCGCCTGAAAAAGAGTCCCCGATTCCGTGCAATATCACTCCGCAATCGGGGACGTTATTTTTTATGGCCCTTCCGGGATTTTTGGGGAAAGTTTAATCTTATGGTCTGAATGCGATGATATTCAAGATTTGCCTGAAAGTTTCAGGTCTCAGGGGCTTTCGGGAACTTCCTTGAGTATGAATCCTTCATGCGTCAGCGGCGGAAAGGGTTCGAGGCGTTTTTGCCAGTCCGGCCCCAGGATGCGGGCGTTTTGCATGCGGGGGGTGATGGTCAGGTAGCGAATATCCAGCGAGGCCACATAATCCAGCAGACGGCCTTCCGATACGGCCCGGGCGGCTTCGGGGTTTACGACGCCGTCCAGGTTGACCACGGGCCGCGAACAGAAAAAGCCGATCAGCCCCGAATCCGTCGCGCCAAAGGCGGCGCCGGGTTTTTCGGCAGCCAGTTTTTCATAAGCATCGAGCAGATGAAGCGCGAAGATTTCCTTGTTGGCCAGATTCTGCCGGTTGCGGATGAGGAAGGCATTTTTCTTGGCAAGAAAAGTCACCGCCAGAACCAGTACGCAAAACCAGACCATGATTCGCGCCATTGCGGGCCTATCCATGCCCTTGCGCCGTGCAAAAACGATCGCGCCGAAAACGACTGCCAGAGCCACCGGCCAAATCGTCACATACCACTGCGGAAAATTCCGGCCAACCATGCTCACGAGCAATGCCAGCGCGAAAGCGCCGATCATTTTTACAACCATAAACCAGCGCGGAAAAGACCGGCCGGCCAAGGGCGCAATCCGACGCAATGCTTCCATACCAACGCCCAGAAGCAGCGCCATAAAAACATCAGGCAGCGCAAAGTACCAGTGCCTCGCGTTCAGGCGGAAAAACTTGTGCGCCATTCCCAGGCAAAGCACCGCCGCCAGCAAGGGCAGCAAGTCCGTCAATTGACGCCCCAGCCAGTTCCGTTCGTCCCGCGCGCCTTTCCAAAATGCCGCGATCAGCAACGACGGCAAAAAGACCAGCCAGAAAGATCCCAGCCCTGTAAAGAAGGGCACATCGCGAAACCACTGCGCCATTTTGGTCAGGCGAAAGGCAAGCAAATCGCCCTCGCCGGCTTCTGGATTCTGCGCGAAAAACCAAAGCTCCCGCACAACCGGCAGGGCCGACGCGCTGCCCTGCATAAAACTTCCGAAATGCAGATAGTTCCACACATGCCAGGGCAGAATCACCAGAAAGGCAATGCTCCCGGACAAAACCAAACGCCAAAAGATGCCCCCGCGAGCTCGCGCCAGCAGATAGACAAATGCTCCCGCCACCAGAAAGGCGTTGTCCGTCCGGGTGAGATAAACCAGCCCCATCAGGAGCCCAAAGCCTACCGCCAGGCCCCAGTGGCCCGGGCTTTTTCGAAGCCGAATCATCGCCCACGTCGCCAGCACCACCAGCATCACATTCAAGGGCGCTTCCACGCCGCCTGTGGACATGCTGACCATATAGGGATTCACGTGAAAAGCCGCCACCGCGAAAACCGCAACCCAGGGTGTGCACTCCATCTCGCGCAGCAAACCGTAAAGTAAAAGGCTGCCGAGAAAAGCCAGCACCGCACCGAAGATCAGAATCGCCCGAATGGCGGCCATGTCGGAATCGAAGGCGCCAAAAAATCCCGCACTCAAAAGCATCCAGAGCGGATGATAGCCGTTATGCAAAATACCGCCTGACGACACGCTGCCCTCACCTTGAGCCACGTTGCGGGCGGTCTGGAAATAATAAAAAGCATCGTCAAAAACCGTATGGGAAAGAAGTTCGTTTTTCTCCGCCGAAATCCAATAGATCTGCTGCAAACTGACCAGCAGCAGCAAAGCCACCAGGACCCCCAAAGGCAAATGCCGACAAAAACGACAGGATTCATTCATAAGAAGGTCTGTTCCCGCCTGGTATTCCGATTATCAAATACGATTTGGGCCTTCGTTTTTCAGTTTGGCGATGGAAAGCCGGGTCTTGCGCGGCACGTCGATATCATAGGGGCATTCCACTTTTTCCGCCATATCCAGCAGCGCTTCATCTTCCCAACCCTTTTCGGCAAACTGCTCACGCGCCTGGTCGCCCAGATTGAACCATCCCGCAAGCCGCACCCGCAAGGCATAGTCCGCCGGATCATGTTCCATATAGTCGATCATCTGCCGGTCCACATAGCCCTCCATGCGGAACAATTCCATCAGTTCCTCGGAACATTTTCCGCACTGCCGGCACACATAGCTGCCCAATTCCGGAGCCACCCGCAGGATCGTCTCGCGTTCGACATCGCTCGCCGGGCCCTGACATACCGCTTCCGCCGCTTCATACACATGACGCGGGCTGTTCATGCCGCAGACCAGCACATCGGCCCCCGAACCCAGCGCGTAGCGCAGCGCCGGCCGCACGGAGCGATAGAGATAACCGTCGGCCAGCGGTTTCATGGCCGTAATGCCGACGCCTTTTTCTTTGGCCGCCGGAAAAATCTCTTCCCGGATCATCGGCAGATACATGTCTTCCAGAAAATTGCTCCAGATAAGGATCAGCGACAAGGGCAGGCGCTCGATCGCTTCCAGATAAACGGGCGGACGATGGCTGCTGAGCCCGATGCCGCGAATCAACCCCTCATCCTTCGCCTTCAGCAATGCCTCCAGTGCACCGCCTTCCTTGCAGATCGCGTCGATCTGACCCGAACTGCCAACGCCATGGAGAAAATAAAAATCCAGGTGATCGGTGCGCAGGTTCTTCAGCGATATCTCCAGGTCCTCCCGAATTTCATCGCCCTTTACCTTGCCGCTCTTGCTGCACAGCACCACCTGATCGCGCCGTCCTTCCAGGGCCATGCCCAGCTTCACCTCCGACGCGCCGCCGCCATAGCCGCGCGCCGTCTCGATATAATTACCGCCCACCTCCAGATAGGCGTCCACCACGCGTTTGACGATTTCACTCGAAATCTCCACCTGGTGAAAACCACCAAGGGCCAAACGCGATAATTCGATTTCCGTATTGCCCAACTCTATTTTCGGTAATTCCATTTTCGGATGCATTTCAGACATAGATGTCTCTCCCTGTTTCCAAGATTTCAATACATTGCATTATAATAGATGATAAAGAGAATGCCAGAAGAAGTTCCAGAGACTAGTTCAGAGTTTCGTGAAGGCTTTCCCATTCTTCCATGTAGTTCGCGTTTTTCCCGACGAGGGCGTTTCGCTCTTCGGTGAGTTTGGAGAGTTCGGGAAAGTCGGCGGCGATTTCGGGCCTGGCCATTTCTTCTTCGAGTTCGGCCACGGCGCTTTCGCCCTTTTCAATTTTGGATTCGAGCTCGGCAATCCGGCGTTCGATCTTCTTGCGTTTGCGATCCTGGGCCTTGCGTTCCTCGCGTTCCTGAATGCGGGCTTCCTTGTTCGACATGGATGCATCGTCCTTGCCGCGCCGTGCGCGATCTTTCTGGGGCGCGTCGCGCAGGGCTGCCGATTCGTCCTCGGGAGACTCTTTCAGTTGCTGCTCCTTGTAGCGCAGATAGTCGCCGTAATTCCCCGGAAACATGCGCAGCTTGCCGCCGTCCAGTTCCAGGATTTTGTTCGTCACTTTTTCCATAAAGATGCGGTCATGCGAAACGATAACCAGCGTTCCCTCGTAATCGCGCAATGCCTCTTCCACCGTGGCGCGGGAGCTGACATCAAGGTGGTTCGTCGGTTCGTCGAGCAGCAAGAGGTTGGCCGTGCTGAAGAGCAGCCGCGCCAGACGGAAGCGCGTGCGTTCGCCGCCGGACAGCACGCTGAGTGGTTTTTCCACATCATCCCCACGAAAGAGAAAGGCCCCGAGCAGGTCGCGTCCACGCTGGGCCTGGCCGATGGGCGCTTCGCGCTGGATGGCGTCGAGCAGGCTCAGCTCACTGTCGAGGGTTTCCGTATCGTACTGGGCAAAATAGGCCATCTGCACCTTGCCGCCCAAAGTGCAGGAACCCGAAGTCGGCTTCATGCGTCTTGCCATGATCTTGAGCAAGGTCGATTTTCCCGCGCCGTTCACACCCACCAGCCCCACCTTCTCGCCCTTCTGGATGGTGAAGTTGATATCGTCGAAAACCCTGGTGACGCCGTCGTAGCTGTGGCTCAGTTCTTCCATGATTACCACATCGCTGTAGCTCTGGGGCGCGGGAGGGAAATCGAAATGGATGGCCGTGGGATGAAAGGGTGGTTCGAGCCGTTCGATTTTTTCCAGCTGCTTGATGCGGCTCTGCACAAGTGAGGCGCGGCTGGCCGTGGCGCGGAAACGACGGATAAAATTCTCCATCGATTCAATTTCTTTCTGCTGCTGCTCATAGGCCTCCCACTGGGCCTCACGCTTGAGGGCGCTTTGCTGCAGATAGTGGGAGTAATCACCGGGATAGACATCGGCCGTGCCCTGTTCCATGCACACGATGCGCTGCGCCAGGCGGTCCATGGTCGCGCGTTCGTGCGATACGAATATCACCGTCTGGTCGCAGGCGCGAATCCAGTTTTCCAGCCAGAGGGTGGTTTCCAGGTCCAGGTGGTTCGTCGGTTCGTCCAGCAGCATGACATCGGGCCGACGCAGGAGCAGTTTGGCCAGCAGGATGCGCATCTGCCAGCCGCCGGAATATTCCCGGCACGAGCGCTCCAGGTCTTCCAGCGAGAAGCCAAGACCCGCCGCCACCTTGCGCACCTCGGCCTCCATGGCGTAGGCGTTGCGGTGCTCCACCTCGTGGGAGCAGTCGGAATAGCGCTTGAGGATGCGTTCGTATTCCGGAGCCTGGGGATCGACTTCTCCCATCTTTTTTTCGAGCACCGTCATTTCGTCCATGATCTCACGCAGGTCGGAAAAGGCGTCGAGCAGTTCCGCCTCCAGGGAATGCTCCACGTGCAAGTTGGCTTCCTGGGGCAGATATCCCACGGTGCAGCCCCTGGGCAGTTTGATTTCGCCGCTGTCGAGATGTTCAGTCCCGGCAATCACGCGCAAAAGCGTGGACTTGCCGCAGCCGTTCGGGCCGACCACCGCCACACACTCGCCGTCGTTGATGTTAAGATTGACACCCCTGAGAATGGGTCGCGCGCCAAAGCTGAGCGTCGCGTTATTGAGAATACAGGCCATCTGAAATTTTCCCTGGATATGAAATGCCGAAAGCGACGGTGCTTCGCTTACATGTAGATGCCGCCGTTCACCGCGATCACCTGTCCCGTGATATAGGACGCGTCGGGCCCGCAAAGGAAGGCCACCGCCCCGGCCACTTCCTCAGCCTTGCCCATGCGCCCCATGGGGATGCGTTTTTTGATCTCGTCCACGGGCAGTTCTCTGGTCATGTCGGTTTCGATAAAGCCGGGAGCCACGCAATTGACGAGCACTTTTTTCCGGACCACCTCGGCCGCCAGGGCCTTGGTCGCACCGATGAGTCCCGCCTTGGCCGCCGAATAATTCACCTGCCCCGGAAGACCGCTTTGCCCGGCGGTGGAACTGATGTTGATGATCCGGCCCGACTTGCGCTTGAGCATATTCATGAGCACGGGACGCGTTACCATAAAGAAGCCCCGCAGCGTCACGTCGGTCACGGTTTGCCATTCCTCCTCGGACATCCACATCATCAGGGCGTCGCGATTGAAGCCGGCGTTGTTCACGAGCACGTCGGGCGTGACTTCTTCCAGCGCCGGTCCCAGGACATTTTCCATGGCCCCGGCATCGCAGACATTGAACTGCAAAAGGCGGCACCGCCGGCCCAGGGCTTCGATCCGGGCCTTCGTTTCTTCGGCGGCTTCCGTGTTGGACTGGTAATTGATCCATATATCATAACCCTCGCGGGCCAGCCGCATGGCAATGGCAGCGCCCAGTCCGCGACTGCCGCCCGTAATGAAAGCAAGGGGCGTTTCCTTTTGATCTCGTGACATTTTTTCGGTCCTTTGTGGATTGGCAGGCATTGGCCCCCACGCCAAGCACCCGTACCATCGGAGATTCTATCCAAGGCCGGTCCGGAATAGCAATGAGAAATCCGGACGATT
>CAYWYC010000218.1:0-6373 GCA_964462565.1 uncultured Candidatus Sumerlaeota bacterium
CGGCTTTTGACTCTACTGCTTGAAGGATTAAGGAAAATATCTGGAGTTGGGTGGGTAAAATAAGAGCGGGGAGAATCTCTATCGAGACTCTCCCCATTCAAAATCACATTGCGTTCATGAAGAAGGGTGAATGTGATGGTGGATAGAAGGGGTTGCCTGCCCTCTATCTGATTCTAATCTTTCACACCAGCAGGGGTCTGTCAAGCTTTTTTATAAAAAAATAAAGCAGTTTTCGGAAATGGCGATAAGTGTAGAAATATCATGCATTTATGAAAACAGGAAAATATCCGGGTCCACAGACAAACCAATCAATATATGCGGGCGCGCCGGGCCGGCTTTTCCGGCTATGAGCCGGTGTGCTGAATGCCTTTACAAAACCAAACCCGAAAAAACGATCAGGTCAGCATCACCTTTTCGCTATCCTGAAAATGCTTCCGAATCGCCAAAAATTCATCCTCCCGCGCAATGAAGCCATCGACCACATCCGGGTCGAAATGAGCTCCGCGCCCTTCCAGGATGATTTCCTTGCTCTTTTCGTGGCTGAAAGCTTCTTTGTAGCAACGCTGGGTGGTCAGGGCGTCGTACACGTCACCCAGGCTGACGATGCGTCCACTGATGGGGATTTCCTCACCCTGGAGGCCTTTGGGATAGCCCTGGCCGTTCCATTTTTCGTGGTGGGATTCGGCAATCTCGATCCCCATGTGCAGAAAGCTGTGGGTGGGGTATAGTTTTTCCACGGCGCGCAGAGTGTCGGCGGCGATGCAAGGATGGTATTTCATGATATCGAATTCTTCCTTCGTCAGTTTGCCGGGCTTGAGCAGGATGCGGTCGGGGATGCCGACTTTTCCGATATCATGGAGCGGGCATGCCGCGAAAATGTTCTCGATAAAAGTCTCGTCAATCAGGTGCCTGTATTTGGGAAGCGTCGAAAGATATTCGGCAATAATCCGCGCATACTCACGCATCCGTTCCAGATGCTCCCCCGTATCTTCGTCGCGCGATTCCGCAAGTTTGGACATGGCAAAGATGGTGGCCATGTGGGCGGTGGATATCTCATCCACCTGCTCTTTCACCCGATTTTGGAGCGTATTATTATATTCTTCCAACTTCGACTGGTTCTTCAGGCGTTCATCCTGTAATTGCTTTTTTGCCAGACACGATGAGATGCGGGCACGAAGCAGGACGCTGTTGAAGGGTTTGGTCAGATAGTCGTCGGCGCCGATTTCAATGCAGGAAGCGACGGTGTCCATTTCGTTGGTGGCGGAGATCATAATGACAGGCAGGTCGCGCAACTCAATATCGACTTTCATCTTTTTGAGCACTTCAAAGCCATTCATCTCCGGCATCAGGTTATCCAGCAGGACCAGATCCGGCCAGTAGGCCTTGCTCTTCAGGATCTCAAGTACATCCACACCATTGGCCGCGCAATGGGTTTGGTATCCCAATGACTCAATAAAATCAGACAGGTATAGCCGGTTTACTTCATTATCATCGGCTATCAATATTTTGGCGCTATCTTCCATAATGAAACTTCTCCATCAGGCCTGTAAAAACTCCCCTGGCCGGCTGTATCTATCGGCTTGCATTGGTTCGCATATTGGCCTGCGGCTATTTTAGGAATTGCTTCAAGGGTGAAAAAGCGGAAGGGAACCCTTGATAGCGCCTGTATAAAGGCGTCCAGTCAGCCAGGCATATTACGACCTGTCTTTACCTTATGTTTTTCGTAATAATGAGGCCCCAACATTAGGAAAAGCGGAAAAAAAGGTGTCCGGCGAGGGGAATGGGGAGTGCTGCCGGTGGAAGCCGTTGATTTTTCACAAGATGGACAGATGGACCAGCGCCCGGGGTTACGTCCGCACACGACACCCTTGCCCGTCGGTGGCTGGAAATGTTGAACTTAGGGGATCATACGCCCGCCAAGAGGCCCTTTTTCAGGTGGACCACCCGGTCTCCGCGCGAGGCGCTGGCGTCGTTGTGGGTAACCCAGAGCACGGCGCCACCTTCTTTGCGGGTATATACCTTCAGAGCCTCGAGCACGGTATCGGCATTGCCGCTGTCCAGGTTTCCCGTGGGCTCATCGGCGAGGACCAGCTTGGGATCGGCCAGGAGCGCGCGGGCCAGGGCGGTGCGCTGGCGTTCGCCGGTGCTGAGTTCCGTGGCCAGGTGCTGAGAACGTTCTTCCAGGCCAAATTGCTCGATCAGTTTTTCGGCCTTGGAACGCGCATCCCGCACGACACCGGTCAGCGCCGGAGTGAGAATGTTGTCCATGACGGACAGATAGGGCACCAGGTGAAATTGCTGAAAAACGAAGCCGATATTTTCGGCGCGGAATCGGGCGCGACCTTCGGGGCTCATGGCATAGAAATCCTGGCCCAGGACGTGGACGCTTCCCGCGTCGGGATGGAGGAGTCCGCCCGCCGCAAGCAGCAGCGTGCTCTTGCCGCTACCGCTGGGACCTTGCACGGCGACAAATTCTCCGGCCTGCACTTCCAGGCTCAAGTCTTCCAGCGCGGCCAGAACCTTGCCGGATTTTTTATATTCTTTGCGGATGTTTTGAATTTCGAGTACGGCTGTCACGGTTGTGCTTCCTTTCGATTAGGTCGGCGAAGAATTATTCACCACGCAGGATTTCGGCGGGATCCTGCTGCGCGGCGAGTTGGGCCGGAATCCAGCCTGCCATCACCGCCACCAGAGGCGCCAGCACCAGCGTCAATACGAAGATCGTGGGATTCAGCATGGAGACCAGGGCGTTTCCGGCCAGGCTGTTCTCGACGATATTGCTGCCCAACTGGATACCCGCCAACCAGCCCGCCAGATAGCCAACGCCCCCGCCGATAAATCCAACCAGCGCCGCCCGCACCAGAAACAGGCTCATGATCTGCATGGAACGCACGCCGATAGCGCGCAGGATGCCGATTTCTTCGCGACGCTCCCGCACGTTCAGCCAGGCCAACAGCCCCACCCACAAAGCCGCCACGACCACGACTAACGGAACCAGAATACCCGTCAGCCGCTCGACTTCCCCTTCGATGGCGGCGCGTTCGGCTTTTTTGCGCAGAAGCGCCAGTTTGGCTTCTTCGGCGGCGCGGTTCCGCGATTCGGCGCGAGCCAGGGCCTGGGTGCGTTTCTCAATAACATAAGTGTCCGGCAGGACGCGCTCGATTTCCTGGCGCACCGCCGGAAGATCACCCCAGGCGCAGTTGCATTCAAGCGCCAGGATGCCATTGATGAGCCCCTTCTTGTCGGCGATTTCCTGCGCCTGGTTTAGTTCGAGCCAGATCGTAATGTCGTCCTTGTTGCCGCGCTCGGGATAAATGTTCTGCACGGTAAAGCTGCGGCCATGAAATTCGACTTCCTGATTTTTTTCAAGCCCCAGGCTCTTGCCCAGTTCATGCCCCAGAATCACATGATTCGGCAGGATGGGCTGCTCCATCGGCTTTTTCGGATCGCGATGGGGGAGTGGTACCTCATCGCGAACGCCCATCATGAGCACGGTGCGCGATTTTTCCGGCCATTTCAGTTTTTGCTGCAAACTCGGAACCAGATGCCGCACCGTAATGATTTCGGCTTCGGCCAGTTTGTCCACATAGTTTTCCGGCATGAATTCATTGGCATAGCTCTCGGAATAAAATTCCGTCAGGTTCACGTTTTTGGGAAGGATGAGGACGTTGAATCCCATGCGCTTGGTGATTTTGCGAAAATCATCCTCCAGAGCCTTCATCGCATCTTCGAGATTTTTTTCGCTTTCGGCCAATACCTCATCGGTGCGCAGCTCGTAAGCACGCAATACCGCCACTGATCCCGCCAGACATCCCGCCGCGATGACCACCGCCAGCATGCCCAGAAAAAAGTTCAACTTCCGTCGCGTTATTTCGCGAAAGACCATCTGAAAAATATTCATAGCACTCACTCACCTACAGCAGTTAAATTCGAGCCACACGCTCCTTTTAATTATAAATCATCACGCGGCAGTAACAAGGGATATTTTTGGTCGGGGGAATATACGAAAGTCCTTTGCCTTCAGGGCTTTGGGCTTATGGCGCATTGTTAAAAAACGATGCTTGAATTTATAGCAAACTGCAAGCAATCTTTAAAATCAACGGTTTCAACAACCCTCGCCCTCCTGCCTGCATCCGGGACGATTCCACTCGCGCCGGAATTAGGCACTTTTTCGGAATGGATTATTCCGTCTCTTTCAGATAGGCTGGTTCTCAAGTTGTGTAAAATGAGTTTTTTTTAGATTCAAGAGCCTGCATGGAAAGGAAATCGTATGCTTTATCGAAAACTCGGGAATTCTGGAATTGAAGCGTCGGTAGTGACACTTGGCGCCTGGGCCATCGGAGGATGGATGTGGGGCGGCACGGAAGAACAGGACGCCATTCGCGGCATCCACGCCGCTATCGACAACGGCATCAACATGATCGACACGGCCCCCATCTATGGCATGGGTCGTTCGGAAGAACTCGTGGGCAAGGCAATCGCCGACCGCCGCGACAAGGTGCTGATCGCGACCAAATGCGGCCTGCGATGGGATCTGGAAAAAGGCGAATTTCGATTCCATGCCGACGACAAGGGTGTTTCCGAAGAGCCGGCCAAGTACAAGGTTTATAAATATCTCGGCGCGGAATCGATCCGCGAGGAAGTCGAACGCAGCCTGAAGCGGTTGGGTGTGGATCATATCGATCTCTATCAGACCCACCGCCAGGACGCCACAACCCCCATCGAAGAAACGATGGAGGCTTTGGTAAAACTGAAGGAAGAGGGCAAGATTCGGGCGATTGGTGTATCCAACGCGACCATCGACGACATGAAAAAGTACGGGCCCATCGATACGGACCAGGAAAAGTTCAGCATGTTGGACCGCGAAATGGAAGAGACGGGGCAGCTGCAATATTGCATCGATAACAACATCGCCTTTCTGGCTTATTCGCCCCTGGCGCTGGGTTTGCTCAGCGGAAAGATGGGACCCGAACGCGAATTCGCGGAAGGCGACCTGCGCAAAAACAATCCCCGCTTTACCAAGGAAAACCGCCAGCGCGTGCAGGATATGCTGGATAGATTCAAACCCCTTTGCGACAAGTACAACGCCACGATTGCCCAACTTGTGATCGCCTGGAGCTTTTCCCAACCCGGCGTCACCCATGTGCTCTGCGGCGCACGCACGGAAAAGCACGCCGTCGATAACGCCGCCGCCGGCAACCTGAAAATCGCCGCCAAGGATATCGACTTCATGAACGAAACCATCCGCAAGGCCGACGTGGCGGAATAGAAGCACACGCAATTAAGAATATTCACATACAGAAAGGAGCATTTTTATATGCTGACCCGAAAATTAGGAAATTCTGGAATTGATGCATCCGTTGTCGCCCTGGGAACCTGGGCGCTGGGCGGATGGATGTGGGGCGGAACGGAAAAGAACAAACCCCTCGACGCCGTCCACGCCGCTATTGACCATGGCATCACGCTGATCGATACCGCCCCCATATATGGCTACGGCCATTCGGAAGAACTCGTGGGCAAGGCCATCAGCGACCGCCGCGACAAGGTCGTTCTGGCCACCAAGTGCGGCATGCGATGGGACAAGGAAGAAGGCGAGTTCTTCTTCAAGTCCGACGAAACCGGCAGCGGCAAGGGCGACAAGCAGTACAAGATTTACAAGAACCTGAAGCCCGAATCAATCCGGCTCGAAATCGAACGCAGCCTCAAGCGCCTGAACGTGGAAACCATCGACCTCTACCAGACCCACTGGCAAGACAAGACAACCCCCATCGAGGATACGATGGCCGAGTTGGAAAAAATCCGCGATGAAGGCAAAATCCGCGCCATCGGCGTGTCCAACGCCACCGTGGCCCAGATGCAAAAATACGGACAGATCGACAGCGACCAGGAAAAGTTCAGCATGCTGGACCGCCCCATGCAGAAAAAAGGCCAGCTGGAATTCTGCCGCAAAAATAACATCGCCGTCCTTGCCTATTCGCCCCTCGAACTCGGCCTGCTCACGGGCAAGGTCGATGCCGACCGCGAATTCCCCGACAGCGACCTGCGCAGCAAGAACCCCAAGTTCAGCATCGAAAACCGCAAAAAGGTGCTCGATATGCTGGACGAATTCAAGCCCATCGCCGAAGAACACAACGCCACCATCCCCCAGCTGGTCATCGCCTGGACCTTCAGCCAGCCCGGATGCAGCCACGTTCTCGTCGGCGGACGCACACCGGAACAGGCCGCCCAAAACGCCGAAGCCGGTGACATCGCCCTGACCGAAGATCAACTCCAAACCATGACCGACACCCTCAACCAATACTACCCCGACGCCTGATCCCAAAGACCGACTAAAACCAACCCCCTGCCCCGGACAACCCGAAGCAGGGGGTTT
>CAYWYC010000218.1:6473-8115 GCA_964462565.1 uncultured Candidatus Sumerlaeota bacterium
CTATTTTGTCTGTATGATTATCGTATCTCATATCAGGGGACACCATACCTATTTTGTCTGTTTGAGTATCGTGGACAGGATCATTATCTTTTCTTGACATGGGGCGGGGGGTGGGCGTATGATTGCTTTATGGCTCGATGGCCTCGTGTTATTGTCCCTGGATGTCCTCATCATGTCACCCATCGTGCCAACAAGCGGGAGGATGTGTTTTTATCGGACGGGCAGCGTCGCCAGTACTTGGCCTTCTTGAAGGAATACGCCGACGAGGCTCAGATGGAGCAGAGAGCCTATTGCCTCAAGTCGAACCATGTGTGCCTGATTGTGACGCCTCGGCGCGAAGACTCCCTGGCAAAGGGCGTGGGACTGGCGCATCGACGCTACGCAGTTTGGCTGAATCGGCAGCAAAGACAACATCTGCCACCTCATCGGCCATCCCAACTTCGACCTGATCCTTCATGATATCACGCACCCAATTGAGTAGGCGGAAGAAATATGAACATCCTGATTACATCAATAGGACGCAGGTCTTATTTAGTCGATTATTTTAAAAATGCAATAGGCTCAAATGGAAGAATAATTGCAACAAACTCGAAATATACGAATAGCCTGTCTCGGGCTGACAAATGGGCTATCAGCCCTATCATTTACAGTGACGAATACATTCCGTTTATATTGGATCTGTGCAAAAAAAATCGTGTCAGAGCGATTCTCTCGTGTTTTGATATTGATTTGCCAGTGCTGGCAAAAAATAAGGAATTGTTTGCAGCAAATGGCACAACATTCGTAGGGCCGTCTTACGAAACTGCCCTTATCGGCAATGATAAACTGAAGACATATGAGTTTTTCAAGGAAACAGGACTTAAATCCCCCGCCACCTATTTCTGTTGTGATGAAGTCTTGGATTTACTCGATTGCAAAGAACTTGGCTTTCCACTTGTCATAAAACCGCGCTGGGGAATGGGTTCGATTGCTTTGTATATTGCTAGAACCCAGGAAGAGCTTGTTGTCCTTTATAAAAAAAGCAGATACGAAATTGAGAATTCCTATCTAAAATACGAATCCCTTTCGGACATGGAAAGATCTGTCGTCATCCAGGAATTTATTGAAGGCCAGGAGTATGGCTTGGACATCTACAAGGATCTTTCGGGAAATTATGTCTCTGCTAATGCCAAGAAAAAAGTAGCCATGCGATCTGGGGAAACTGACATAGGAGAAACAGTCTATAATAAAATTTTCAATGATTCTATTGAAGCCCTTGCTAAAAATCTCGACTTCACAGGGATCCTATCCTTCGATTGCTTTCTGTCAGGAGAAACAGTCTATGGAATTGAAATCAATCCCAGGATTTCAGGCCATTATCCCTTTAGTCACATCGCCGGTGCCCGTTATCCCGAGCAACTGATCCGCTGGTTGAAAGGCGAGGAGACAGATCCTGCGCTTCTTACGGCAAAAGTCGGTGTAAGGGGTTGCAAAGAAATTTCTCCCACAGTAATGAAATTCAGCAATTCGCTGTAGAGAATATATCTGGGGACACCATACCTATTTATGGTTTCCAACTACAGTGTCTTGAAGCGCACGCTCTCGAATGGGATTGTGCTTGACTTGCGGGACGGATCGGGCCAGACTGAATACGATAACTTAG
>CAYWYC010000219.1:0-5531 GCA_964462565.1 uncultured Candidatus Sumerlaeota bacterium
CAATATAGTCACTCTTTCAAGGTTAATGACAAAGCAAGCCATGAATCCGTCTTTAGAGATCTTGGCCCACAAGGCGTTCGATTTCAATCAGAGGATAGGAAACAGGTTATCCAATTCAACCGCAATGGCTATGCATTCAGCCGTTTAGAACCCTATACATGCTGGAAGAAGTTTTCCCAGGAGGGACTCAAAAATTGGCATATTTATAAAAGCGTCTTCCCGATCGAGACAATTGATCGCTTGGGCCTTCGATATATAAACAAGATAGAGATACCTGCCGATACGAACCGCTGGGATGAGTATATGAAGATCCTCCCTCAAAAGCCAGGAGGCTTGGATATAGGGCAACAGTCGTTCCTATACAGAGACATATATCTGGTTCCCGATACACAATTTCAGGTAAATGTCATTCGCACCAATCAAATATCAAATGAAACCCGGCTAGTTTTCATTCTGGACATTGATGTGATGACCCAAAACGATACAACAATCAAAGAAGAAGATATTGCAGGCATCCTGGAAGAAATGCGCCTGTTGAAAAATAAAACCTTTTACGGGATTATGAAAAGTGAGAAAATCAAGGAACTGTGCAAATGAGCAATGCCCTCTCTTTCCCAAATCCTACGATGCCTATTGGCTCGAACAGCAACAGCAAACTGGCCAATAGTATTTGGGACCTTATTTCACAAGTTCCTGAACGTTTATACGATTCCAGCCTTGGCTGGAGAAAAAGAAAGATTCTTGATGAATTGAGTTCTGTTTTTGAAGAATCCTGCAAAGCCGGCTGGGATGGTCAGGAAGCAATCCCGGTCTCAAGCGAGACTTTGCGCCTTGCCGAGATTTTTCTATTAGCTTTGCCGGACGATCTGCCTTTCCCTTCTCCGGGGGCAGAGCCGGACGGGCAAATTACTTTTGAATGGTACACCTCAAAATCACGTATAATATCCATCAGTATTGATCCGCAAAGCAAGTTGCACTATGCTGCTTTGATCGGCCCGAGCAAAGCATACGGAACCGAAAGATTCTATGATCAAATACCCGAAGGTATTCTGAGACTCATTAGACGGGTTGCCAATAATTGAATAAACTCAAAGTTCCCTCCTCCATTGCTCCTGATGAAATTCTCGCACGTTATATATTTTCCAGCCGATATATTCGTAAAAGTGATGGCTCGGTGAAGCCCGATGCTTTTATCCCGCATCCTTATCTGGATCTATCTGTTACCCGTACGATCAATCTTAGTGAAGAGCAAATCTGGGCCATTGGCAAAAATATTGAATCCAATCGAAGCACCAATGCAACATTACATGGCCGGGCAGATACCACCGCACAAATATTTACGGATCAGAATCTAAATATAAATCCCGATCCGACCAAGGATAATCCAAACCACGCAATTGTTGTAGGTTGGCCTAAAGATAAGCCCGCTCAAAAGATGCTCGCTTTGGAAGTAAGCCAGAACGCTAAATTTTTGAGGTACTGAAACCGCACAAAAAAAAGAACTCATCGAACGCCTGCGACAATGGCTCCGCAAACCCGAAGCAATCCCCTATGCGCCCGGCAGGACTACCTGAAAGCCTATACCTGGAAAAATGTAACGGAAAGACTGGACACCCTCGTCGAAGAATTCAGCGATAAGACGATGGATGAAAAGTCGTGAAATGAATCATTGATTTCCGGCAATCGCTTTGAAGCACAGGAGATTGCCCTGTCGGTCCCTGGTAAAGATGTGTTTACCGTTGAATACAGCACGAGGCCAGGCGGCGTTTTGCCTGCATATATCTTTCTGACGGGCGAGTGCGATGAAGTCTTGCGCAAAAAGAAATAGACCTGACGGATAGTAGTACAAAAACTTGCCAAGGCCGCACGCCTGTGTGTATGATCATCTGGCTTAAGATGGATTTGTTTGCTTGGTTGATATTTTGCCCGGCGAGGGAGTGTTGCGACAAATATGCCTGCGACTTTGGCGGTATCTAACGCCACCCATGCTTATGACATGATGATTACTCTGGCGACGGCCTTGGGGGGCGGGATTTTGTTGATCTCGGTGGCGCGACGCCTGAAGCTGGCGCCGATTGTGATCCTGACCCTGGGTGGATTTCTGCTGGGACCGCACGGGATCGGGTGGCTGAATCCGGCAAGTCTGGAGGATGGCCTTCGCGTGATTGTCTCGCTGGCGATGGGCCTGATTCTCTTTGAGGGCGGCCTCACGCTGAACCCCAACGACTATAAAAAAGTATATGGGCCGATCCTGCGCTTCCTGACGGTGGGTGTGCTGATTACCTGGCTGACAACCGCTATCCTGATCTGGCTGCTCTTTCGTTTTCCCGTTTCCCTTTGCCTGCTTTATGGCAGCCTCGTGGTGGTGACCGGTCCGACAGTGATCGCTCCGCTCTTGCAGCGGATTCGTCTTGCGCCGAAGCTGCATAATATTCTCTACTGGGAAGGCGTCCTGATCGATCCCATCGGTGTTTTCTTGGCGCTGCTTTGTTTTGAGTACATTCTGGAGCCCCAGTCGGGACAGGTGCTGCTGGCGTTTTTTCTGCGCGTGATGGACGGCCTGGTGCTGGGATTATTCGGCGGGCTTTTTCTGGATTTTCTTTATCGACGGAGGGTTATCCCCGAGGATATCCTGAATGTTTTTTCCCTGGGCTATGCCGTTATGATATTCGCCCTGGCCGATTCCTTTGCCAGCGAGGCCGGTCTGCTCGCGGTTACGGTTTGCGGCTTTGTGGTCGGTTTGCGAAAGCCACCGGCATTGGAACGGCTCCGGCGCTTTAAAAACGAAATCACCAACCTTATGATCGGCATGCTCTTTTTGCTGCTCGTGGCGCGGCTTGAGCCGACCCAGTTTTTGGAATGGAACTGGCGCGGATATCTCCTGGTGGCCCTGGTGATGCTGGTGGTGCGCCCGCTTAACGTCTGCGTTTCGACATTCCGGCTGGATATGGGCTGGCGCGAGAAAGTCTTCCTGAGTTGGCTGGCTCCGCGTGGCGTTGTTGCGGCGTCGATGGCGTCGATCGTTGCCATCACCCTGTCCGACAATGGCCGCATCCAGAACCCGCAGTTCCTCGAAACATTCGTCTATTCCGTGATTATTGCCACGGTGGTGATCCAGGGATTCACGGCAGGCACACTGGCAAAGTATCTGGGCCTGCAAAAGCCGCAACCGACGGGCTGGCTTATCATTGGCGCTCATCTCTTCGGCCGCGAATTGGCCCGATTCATCCGCCACAGCGAAAATACCTCGGCTATTCTGATGGATTCGAATCCGGTCGAAGTAGCCTGCGCGCTCGAAGAGGGTCTGCCGGCGATGGTCATGGATGCACGCGATACTGAAACGATCGAGAATTCTCCAGTCATATCGAGCGTTGGAAGAATGATCGCCCTGACGGATAACGAGGATCTGAATGCGCTGGTATGTCGTCGATGGTCGCGGATTCTGGGCAGCCGTAACGTGCATTTCTGGGGAATGCGCACGCTGGCCATGGAAAGCTCGGACCGCATGGTGATCTGGCCGGACCTGCCCAAACCAACCATTGTCTGTGAACGCCTGAACCGGGGCGACGCGGAACTGCAAACGACCAATGTACCCGTCCACCAGTCCCACGACGTGATGCATGTGCTCATGGCGCGCAAGAAAGACGGCTCTATCGACCTGCACCCTCGCGAAGGCGAAACGGGGCAGACCTTTCTCTATCTGCACCTGGAAGAAGAAGAACTGCTGCGGGCTTTGCAGCCGGAATGCATTGCCTGGATACAGCCTCGCGACATGCGCGACCTGATGGCGCAAATGCTGACACTGGCAAAACGGGTGCAGCCCAATATCGATTTTTCCGCCTTGCTGAAAAAACTGCTGGACCGCGAAAAAATGGCGACCACAGCCATTGGCGGAGGCGTTGCCGTGCCCCATGCCACCAGCCCGAACATGAATCGCCGCCTGTGCCTGCTGGCGCGCGTGCAGAACGAAGTGGATTTTCATGCCGAAAATCAGGAGCAGATCCGCCTGGTATTCTTGCTGCTGAGCCCTGAAGGAGATCCGGCGGGACACCTGCGATCGCTTGCCCAAATCGCGAGACTGGCCGGAACTCCCCGAGTGCGGGAACAACTGCTTCAAGGCTCCAACCCGCGTGAAATTCTCGACGTAATCGCCGAAGCCATTCGCCATTAAGGACTAAGACAAGGCCCCGATGAAAAGCCAAAACCCAACCACCACCTCCGACGGCGATGCCTTTATTTTACCGGAAGACATCCGTTACAAGTGCCTGATGGATGGCGCCTGCTGCAGGGATACCTGGGAAATCCGCGTGGAAGGTGAAGCCGCTGAGCGCATTATGGACAGCGACTGGCGATCCTGCACGGACCTTCCTGAAAAAGTCCGGTCGCCCTTTGTCCGCTCGCGCACCCGCGCCAAGCACCTGCTTTTTCGGAGAAACGGCGAGGCCTGCTGCTTTCTGGGAGAAGAAAACAAGTGCCGCCTCCATGAAAAATACGGCTTCGAATTCAAGCCCCATGTATGCAGGCGCTTTCCCTGGCGTTTTATCCAGACCCCCGGCGGCGTATATGTGGGGCTTTCTTTCGCCTGCAACAGCGTCCTGCGCGACGAGGGACCACCCGTCAGCGAGAGCCGCGAAGAAGCCCTATGGATTTACGAACATGCCCCCGAGCACCAGACGATTCGCCAGCCGATCCTGCTCGACGCAAAGACAGAGATTGACTGGGAAAGCTATCTCCTGATCGAAGCCGTCCTGGACCAGATTTTTGGCTATGAGGAAGAGAATTTTGCCACCTGCCTCGTGGCGGGCCATGTGTGGCTGGGCATGTTGCGGCGTCTGATTGAGACCGTGCTCTACGAAGCCGGAGAACAGAAAAAAAACCGGGAACCCAATCCCGATGAAAAGGCCGAACTGATCCGTCAGAGTATTATCAATTTTATCCATAAAACCCAGGAAGACGGATACCGGCGCGCCTGGGCCATCGCGAAAAAACCCGTGGCCAACGCGGCGCTCAAGCGCATGACACTGGGTACTTTTCTTTCCTTCCGAAACAGCCTGCGTCCCCGACAATGGCGCATTACGGCATTGGCCCGCGTCATATTCCAAAACGTCCGACATCTCCTGCGTGTGGGATCGCTTCGGATGAAGCCCCTGGAAAAACGTGTTTCCTGGAGCAAACTCGACCCGAAACCGGAAGTGCTCTTTCCCGAGGAAAGCCAGAAACTCCTGCGGCGCTATTACCGCCACGCCCTTTTTCGCAAGGACCTCATTGCCCATACCGACCTTTTCTGGGGCTACGGTTATTTCCTGCTGGCCTATGGGCTCATGGAATATTACGCCTCAGGCCTGGAAGCACTGGGCGAAGCCGACAACGCGCTGGCCCTGAGCCTGGTCGAAAAATATTTCGTCCATCACAGCAGTTTCAATCAGACCTTCCTCTACCACCCCGCAATCGCCCACGTCTTTCAATACCTGTTCCGCCGACCCAACTTTGCCCATACCATTGTGTATGGTTAAGAAACATCACGTAGCGCC
>CAYWYC010000219.1:5631-8076 GCA_964462565.1 uncultured Candidatus Sumerlaeota bacterium
CCGACCCAACTTTGCCCATACCATTGTGTATGGTTAAGAAACATCACGTAGCGCCGGCATCCTGCCGGCAAAATAATCCCGATAAAATACCAAAGCAAAAGCTGTGACATTTGTCATTCATGGCGTTTTTGTAAGTTGGAGGGCAAGCTTCCTTTTTGCAATCTTTTGCAGGAAACATTCTTGTTACTGCGTTGACTTTTGTCAACAACCTCGAATGCCAACGTTTTTGGCCCTTCGCATATCCCCTTTATTTTCAATCACATTCACTAGCAAATCTGGCCTGAATATTGCACCTAAAACTGGCGAAGGCAGGGCCTTTATGCCCTGACCAGCCCAATAAAATATGGTATGAAGCAGAGGAAAGCAGCATGACGCAGATTTTAAAAAAACACTCCCGGAAGAATCCCGGATTTCCATTTCAGGGATATGCCCTTGTGGTCGATGAAAATAATGCAGTTCGCGATGTGGGACAGCGAATGATGGAACGCATCGGCTTCCCGACCATTACCGCCGGTGATGGCCGCGAAACGCTGGAGATATTGCGTTTGGAAGGCCGTGGTATTGGACTGATTATAATGTCGGCCGACTTGGAACCGATAGAAGGCTTGTCACCCGTGCAATATGTTCGAGGCTCCTGGCCCGAAATACCATTGGCCCTGGTAATGAGCACGGCAGATTCGGACACAAAGGCATATTACCTGTCGATTGGTGTTTGCGGAGTGATTGAGAAACCCTTTGGCATGGAAGATCTTCGGGTTTTTATCCAAAATATGCGCCGCCATGTGGCCTTTTATTGCGATGCAGAGCCGGTTCGAACATAAAGCCCTCTTCTTTCGCGATTCCATCAGCACGCACATCCCTGAACTGCCCGTTTTCCGCGAGGAAGGCCGGGAAATTTTGTAACAGGATGTGGAAATCTTGAAAAAACGAATTCTCTTTGTCGATGATGAAGAACGCGTTCTGGAGGCAATCCGTCGCATGATGCGTCCCATGCGTAAGGAATGGGACGTGGAAGCCGTGAACAGCGGCAAAAAGGCCCTGGAAATCCTCGAAAATGAGAAATTCGACGTCATTGTATCTGATATCAAAATGCCCGGCATGGATGGCGCGCAACTGCTTGACCTGGTGCGCAGGAAATACCCCGGTATTGCCCGGGTCGTGCTTTCGGGCCATGCCGACAAGGAAGTCATCATCAAACTGGTCGGAACGGTGCACCAGTACCTGAGCAAGCCCTGCAATGGCGAAGCGCTGAAAAATGTTGTAGCCCGGGCCTGCCAGATGAGCAATCTCATGGCCAGTGAAAGAATGCGAAACGTCGTATCACAGATCGACTCCTTGCCCAGCCTGCCCCAGCTGCACATCCAATTGATTGAAGAACTCAAGCAATCCGAGCCGGACATGGGGAAGATCGAGAAGATCGTGTCGCAGGACATCGGCATGAGCAGCAAAATCCTCCAGCTGGTCAACTCCACCTTCTTCGGACTGGCCCACCACATTTCCAGCCCCGGCCATGCCGTTTCCATGCTCGGACTCGACACAATCCGGGCCATGGTCTATTCCATCCATATTTTTTCGCAATTTGACAAGGCCGCCCTGGACGGCTTTCCCATGGAAGCACTCTGGGAACACAGCACGGCAGTGGGTACCTGGTCGCGTCGCGTCGGCATCCTGGCCGGGGCCAACGCCAAGTTGATCGACGCCTCCTTTATCGCCGGCCTGCTGCATGATATCGGGATTCTGGTCGTGGCGTCGCAAATGCCCGGTGAATATCGCGAGGTTATGAAACTGGCCCAGGATCCCGACTACGACCTGGTGGATGCCGAAAGAGAGATCACCGGAGCCAGCCATGCCGAAGTAGGCGCGTACCTCATCGGAATATGGGGCCTGCCGGCGGCTATCGTCGAGGCCACCCTCTTCCACCACGAACCCCAAAACAGCCACGGCGAAGGCTTTCAGGCCCTCACCGCCGTCCACATGGCCAACGGATTCTTCAACGAACAGGGCGACTGGCTCGGCCCGGGCCTTTCTACCGGCCTCGATCGTATCTATCTGGCCAAGCTCGGCCTGGAAGACCAGATCGAAAACTGGCGCGCAAAAGCCCGGCAACCTTTGGAGAGAGAGTGAAAGCAGAGATTGCGGTTTTTAACCGTAAAATCCAGGCAATATCTCCAACCAAAATGCTCCGCGACCCGCGGCCCTGCGCTCAACTAGCGAATCTCAAAACTCAGAATTGCACACCTTACAAAAAAGGGGGCACGACAAAAATAGGGGGCTATTCGTAGTTGTTTTTGATAAACGGGTAGCCTGAATGCATCAAAAAGAATCGCGGTTCTCTTCTGAGCGCCACAGGCGCGCTCCATAATAGGCTTGGGCTTTTAACCCCAGGCCGATTTCCATAAGATTTTTTCCGGGGCGTCTTTCTATATCAGAGCCTTGCCAATGATA
>CAYWYC010000220.1:0-8039 GCA_964462565.1 uncultured Candidatus Sumerlaeota bacterium
CTGAAAAGCACTCCGGAATGCTCGCTAGAGCCTTTCTGATATTGGACTTAGTCAGCCGTCAGGCCGACGGGATCAGCTTTTCCGAACTGCAGCGCGCCTGCGGCGACCTGGCTGCCACGACCCTTTCACGGCAGCTGAAATCGCTCGTGTCGGAGGGCATGGTCGAAAAGTCGGCAGACAGCGGGCTTTATTATCCGGGTTCGGCTTTTATCGGTCTGGCGCGTCGCCTGCTGTTGCAAATGCCGCGGGGCCAGATCATCCAACCCGTCGTCGATGCCCTGGCGAATGAAACGGGTGATTCGGCCGCTTACTTCGACCTGGACGGGGACAACATGCGGCTCCTGGCCAAAAACGAGCAGTCCCACGGCTATCATTATCGCGAGTTGCACTATTGCTGGGGGCCCCTGATCCGCGATCCCTACGGGCTGGCCTGCCTGGCCTGGATGGATGATGTCGAAGCACACATCGATGCCGGGCTCGAGCGGGACCGTGAAATTGATATGAGCCGCGAAGCCATCCTGGCCAAGATAGAAGATTGCCGCCGCAGGGGTTGGGTGGCGATGGTCCGCGCGATGCGCTCGCGCGTCTTGCGCATGACGACCCCCGTTTTTATGGGAAGCAGCGAAAAACCCCTTGGCGCGATCGGCATCACATCGCTTCAGGCGGAACCCGACGCCGATGACATGGAGGCCATGGTGGAAGCCGTTTTGCGCGCGGGACGGGAAGCCTCCCAATTGTTTCCCTGTTCTGAAAATGAAAAATGATCCATAAAAGGAGAAAAACATGAGCACTGCAACACAAGAGCATACAATGACAAGTCGGGAACGCTGGCTGGCGGCGCTGGACGGCAAGCCGGTGGACTGCCTGCCCTTCTGGCCGAAGATCGGCGGCGCCTATTGCAAGGCCCAGAAAGCACCCTTCAACGCCATGAGCCCCGCCGACATGCATGACTATATCGGCACCGACCCCCAGCTCGGTTGCGCTCCCTGTCACAAGACCATCCGCACCAAAACCGACTTCAAGAGCGAACAAAAGGACAACCGACGCCATGAAGAATTTATCACGCCGAATGGCAGCCTGCGACGCGTTTATGGCTACGACGAGGGTTCCCAAGCCTGGCATCCCATGGAATTTCCCCTGAAGACCGTGGAAGACGTGAAGATCATGACGGAATGGTATCGCGACGCCGATGCCGAAGTCGATCAGGAAAAACTGGACGATACGATCCCCTACATCAAGGAATGCGGCGAACGCGGGGTGATGGCGACAACGGTGGGCGAATCGCCCCTGATGTTGGCGGTGGAACATCTGGCGGGCGTGGAGAACGCACACATGCTCCTGATGATGCATCCCGACGAAATGGCCGAACTCTTTGAAGCCATGCATGCCCTGCTGAAAAGGCAGACGGAAATAACGGCAGAACATGTGCCCGCAGACCTGATATACTTCACGGAAAACACATCGACCACCCTGATATCGCCGGATCAGTATCGCCAGTGGTGCGTGCCGCAACTGACGGAATACGGCCAGATAATCCGGTCTCATGGCAAGCGGCTGGCCCTGCACATGTGCGGGTTCCTGAAGTTGATCCTGCCCGACATCAACAGGATTCCGGCGAGCTGCTATGAGGCCTTTACTTCGCCGCCCGTGGGCAACACGCGCTTCATCGACGGACGCACCGACTGCCCAGAAGTCTGCCTCGTCGGCGGCACGAACGCGGCGCTCTGGCTGCGGCCGGTGGATGAAATCATTGCCGAAATCAAGGCCGACCTCGACGCGTTGCCCCATCATCGCCGCATTGTGGTGACGAGCGGTGGCATGATGCCGCCCTTCCTGGACCCTGACGGGCTGAAAAAGGTTTGCGAATTCGTGAAATCCTATCCGATTCGGATGTGAGAATTCCCTATGGAAAGAGGCTCAATCTCCGCGAAAACTCTGGGGATCGAGTTCGCATTCGTTGAGCAGTTTATACATCACCTTGCGGGATACGCCGGCAAGTTCCGCGCCCTTGGACACATTGCCGCCCACGTGCATCATGAGGCGGGAAAGATAATCGCGGTCTGATTTCTGGCGGAATTTTTCGTATCTTTCCAACTTGCTTTCGCTTTGGGGGCTGCTGCTCTCTGCATGGGTCGGCGCTTGCTTCCGAATCGGTTCGGGCAGGTCTTCGCGTTCGATCTGATCGCTCGTGGAAAGGCTGACCGCCCGTTCGATGGCATTGCGAAGTTCGCGGACATTACCGGGCCACTTATAGTTTTCCAGGCTACCCATGGCTTCGGGCGAGATACCGGTAATGTGGGTTTTGGTCTCGGAAAATTCATCGAGAAAATGATAGGCCAGGGCGGCTATATCCTCGCGCCGTTCGCGCAGGGGCGGCAGGTGGATGGGAACGACGTTGAGGCGGTAATAAAGATCCTCGCGAAAATTTCCGGCCTTGATTTCTTCCTTCAGGTCACGATTGGTGGCGGCCAGGATGCGAATATCCACGGAAACGGGTTCCTGACTGCCCACGGGAATAAAGCTGCGCTCCTGAATCACGCGGAGGAGCTTGGCCTGGAGATGGATGGGCAATTCGCCGATTTCGTCAAAGAAGACGGTGCCGCCGTCGCTATATCCCAGCAGTCCGGCCTGGTCGCGGTTGGCCCCGGTGAAGGCGCCGCGCTTGTGCCCGAAAAGGACGGACTCGACCAGATTTTCGGGAATGGCGCTGCAATCGACCACGTTGAAGCGCGAGTCTTTGCGCTTGCTTCGGTTGTGAATAGCCTTGGCAATCTGCTCCTTGCCGGTACCGCTTTCGCCGGTGATGAGGATAATGGCCTCGGAGGGCGCGATCTGGGCGATGTCGCGGAAAAGTTCGAGCATGACGGGGCTTTTCCCGACGAGATGCTCAAAAGTGGGCGGATGGGCCAGCTGCCGCGAGAGACGCCGGTTCAGGAAAAGCAGGCGCTGATGCTCGAGTGCCCGGGCGGCGGCCAGAAGCAGGTGCTGGCGGTCGATGGGCTTGATCAGGAAATCATAGGCTCCCAGGCGCGTGGCTTCAATGGCCAGCTTCATCTCGCCATGGGCCGTCACGACAATAATGGCGGGCATATTGTCCTGGCTGGCCATGGCCGTGAGCAGGGCGATGCCGTCCATCTTGGGCATACGCAGATCGCTCAGCACGAGGTCGTAATCATGCTCCTCGATCATGTCAAGGGCTTCTTCGCCATTGGTGGCCGTTTCACAGAAATAATCCGCGCTTTCGAGAATGCGCACGAGCGACAGACGCGCGCCTTCATCGTCATCCACCACCAGAATGTGGGGGATGCGCGCTACCTGGAGATAATCCGGGGTTTCCTGGCTCATGGCAGTCCTTTAGAAAGCACCTGAGATACAAAACGACCCGCCCGTTTTGCGTAGCCTCAAAACAGAAAGGGCAATAGCCTAAGTTCTAAATGCATTATCGACAAAGAAATGCTCCGGCTCAAGATTTTCTTTATCCTTCAATTTCGGGTGCACGACATCGCCTTACTTGATAATGATGGTTGACCTCTGCTGTGGCCTTTATGGGAATCTCTCCGTGTCCTCCGTGCCTCTGTGGTGCATTCACAGGTTACAGCCTCTTGGTATACCTCGCACCTGTGGCGTGAAAAAGCGGACAAGAGTGTTTTCATAAGGAAATCAGAATTCCCGGGAAATCCTTTGATAAAAGAATCAGCCCCATTTATATCGTGCGCCCGCTTTTTTGCGGGGAATTGGGATTGCGATTGCAGGCCTGATGTTCTAATCTATGGTGTTTGTACTCTATTTAGAAAGATATGTCTTACATGCCCAGGGATTTTGAATATATTGACGAGCAGGAGCATTTGGAAACGATTTTTCCCCATTTGGAGGGCATGACGCGTATTGCCGTGGATACGGAAGCCGACAGCCTGCACCATTATTTTGAAAAGGTATGTCTGATCCAGATCAGCGCCGGGGGTCGGCATTTTATTGTAGATCCCCTGGCTAAGCTTGACCTTGCCGGCCTGATGGATATTTTCTCCCGTCACGAATTGATCTTCCATGGGGCCGACTACGACCTCCGCATGTTACGGATGAGTTTTGACTTTGAGCCGCAAGCCGAGGTATTTGACACGATGCTGGCGGGGCAGCTGCTGGGTTTTGAGCAGTTTGGCCTGGCGGCGCTGGTGCAGCATTATTTTGATGTGGAACTGCCCAAGGGCGGGCAGAAATGGGACTGGTCGCGCCGACCGCTGCCGGAAAAATACCTGAGCTATGCCGCGGACGATACCCGCTATCTGGAAGAACTGGCCGCGAGAATGGAAGCTGACCTGCTGGAAAAAGGACGTCGCGAGTGGCACCGGGAGTGGTGCCGGGAAGTGGTTGAAGCCAGCGCGAGCAACAAAGAACCCGATCCCGAACGAGAGTGGCGGATCAAGGGCTACGCCAATCTGGACCGCAAGGACATGGCCCTGCTGCGCGAACTCTGGTACTGGCGCGATGGCGAATCGCGATCGGCCGACCTGCCGCCTTTCAAGATTTTGAACAACAGCCAGCTTCTGGGCATTGTACAATGGCTGTCCGAAAACCCCCAGGAACCCCCGGCCAACTGTCCCGACCTGCCGAAGAATTGCCGCGGACGACGCCTGCGGGACATTAATGAAGCCGTGAAAAAAGGACGAAGCCTGCCGAAAAGCGAATGGCCCCCCGCGCGCATCAAAGGCGGCAAGTATCCCACGCGCAGCAAAGAAGACGAAGCGCTCATGCACCGCATGAAACAGAAGCGCGACGAATTAGCCAAAGACTTGGAACTTCCTCCTCCCCTATTGGCCAACAAGGCGGCCCTGATGTCCATATCCGCACAAAGGCCGATAACGGAAGAAGCAATGATCAAGTCCGGGAATTTGATGCGCTGGCAAGGCAAACTGCTCGCGGAACACTGGCTGTCTCTCTTGCAGGATTGATGGCTGTTTATGAATGGCGGTCTTGTGGCAATCTCGGCGATTCCCTCTGGCGCAAATGCCGCTTTGGCTTTCAAGTTGACCTTTATCATACATTCATGCTAAATATCTAAGCAGCAGTAAGGGACTTCTATTTCGTTATTATTTTGTTTTTCCGGATTGTCGGCGGTTCCGAAATACCGCTATTCCATTATCCAAAGGAACCATTATGGCACGCTACCTTTTACCGGCCCTGACTCTTTTCCTGCTCATCAGTTTCACCGCTTCCTGCAGCCAGAAAAAGGGACCCGATGTTACCTATGGCAAATACGTCGATCCCGAAGGCGCGCCCGTTCCGACCCAGGCGCGGGTCGAAGCCGAATATCTGCAGAACCAGCTCGACGCCCGGGATCGCTACATTGCCAAACTGGAGCGGGATCTCAAGGCGATCGACGCCCTGGGCGAAATCCCCGATTTCACCAGCGAGGTTGTTCGGGACGGTAAGGTGCAGGAGTCCGGCGACAGCAAAGAAATGGCGGTTCGCGATATCCGTCTTGACTTTGCCGGAGATCCCGATAAAGAGGGATTTCGCATCCTTCTTCTGGATGCCGTGATGTTTGATTCCGGCATGGCCGAGATCAAGCCCCGTGGAAAAAAACTGCTCCGCGAACTGGCCGAAAATCTACGGCAGCATTATCCCAACCGCCATATCGTCGTACGCGGCCACACCGACAGCGAACCGATCCAGCATTCGCAATATCGCTCCAACTGGGAACTGGGCGCGGCGCGGTCGCTGAACGTGCTTCATTTTCTGATCACGGAATGCGGTCTTTCGGCGGAAAAGATTTCGGCCCAGAGTTTCGGCAAGTTCCAGCCCGTTTCGGCCAACGCTACGCCCCAGGGCAAGCAGATGAATCGCCGGACCGAATTGGCCGTGATGCCGGTGGGTTTTGCGATCGGACAATAGCGCCAACGCCCGCCACCGGTCGGCCGGATCGAAATAGCGTCCCCACGAGACTCGCGGTTCCCGCCGTCTTGAAACTGCTGATTCTACTTCACGAATGCAAAAAGGCGGAGGCATCTCCCGATATGTCCCGGCAGACCCAGGAAAACCCCCAAAGGATCGAAGGCAAGCAGCAGGAGCTCTTTCTTCGCCTGGGTTGGTTTATTCAGCTGCGTTGGGTCGCGGTGGCTATCATCCTGGTGGGGCTGGTTTATGCCCACTGGCTTTATGGGCCGAATTGCGTACTTATCGACGCCCTTTTCCCCATGGCCTGCCTGGTTGCTTCTTATAACCTTTTCTTTGCCGCCATCAACTATCGCCTGAGAAACGTATGGAAACCGAGCGGATGGAAAAACGAAGCCTTTGCCTGGCTCCAGATTCTTGTCGATATGGTCATGCTGACCATTGCCTTGCATCTCACGGGCGGCATTGAAAGCGCGTTCATTGTTTTCTACATGGTCCACCTGGTTATTGCCAGCGCCCTGTTGCCGCGCTTCCAGGCCTTCGCCATCGCCCTGATCGCTTCCGCCCTGCTTGATACGGTTGTCTATCTCGAATACCGGGGAATGCTGCCCCATTTTTATTATCGCGGGCTCAGCTTCGGTTCAGCCGACGGACCGAATGCCTTGCCGGAAATGCTTGTGAATCTGTGCGTTATTTACAATGCCGCTTTCTTTCTCACCGTGTATGTGGCTTCGAGCATCTCCAACCGGCTTCGTCTCCGCAGCCGCGAACTCCGCCAGGTCAACCGTCAGCTGTCGCAGGTCAATTCCATGAAGTCCGAATTCATGCGCATGGCCAGCCACGAAATGCGCTCGCCCGTCATGGCCGTGAAGGGATTGCTCAGCCTGGTGGAAAGGCGCACCAACCAGAGTGCCGAATGCCAAGACTGCCGGGAATATATTCTCAGGTGTCGCAACCGGCTTGACGCCATGCAGGATTTGATCAATGACCTGCTCGATTATTCCAAACTGCAAAGCCCCAACCAGCAAACCGTGTTCGAGGCTTTTCAGATGTCCGCAATCATCGCCGCCGTCGCGAGCGACATGGAACCCGCCGCTACGAGCAGCCAGATTCAATATGAAGTCAGCATCGAATCGCCATGCCCCATTTCCGGCAACCAGGAGCAGATCGAGATCATGGCGAAAAACCTGATCAACAACGCGATCCGATATACCCCCGCCGGTGGTGATGTAAAGGTCCGGCTTTTTGAAGAAGATGGCAAGGCCGTACTCCAGGTAATCGATACGGGGATCGGCATTGATGAAGAAGCCCAGCGCAATATCTTCCAGGAATTCTATCGCGCGCAAAACGCCAAGGAATATGAAGCCGGGGGAACCGGCCTGGGCCTGACTCTCAGCCACGATATTGCCCGGCAACATGGCGGTTCCATCCGCGTGGAAAGCCGCCCTGACCACGGCGCCACCTTTATTGTCGAGATTCCCCTGGCGCCGATTGAGCAAGGCTGACACCCATGGCAAATCCCCAGGATCCCAATCCCCGTTCCTGCCTGATTTTGTCGGACTATCCCGATATATCTCTGGCGCTGATCCAGCGGCTTGCCCGCCCCCTGGAACGCATCTCCTTTTGGGCCGGCAGCGAAGAAGAGGCGCTCCAACTCGCTGGAAAGGCCGTGCATCAGGGAGCGATTGCTTTGCCTTTTCGGGAAGCATCCTGCGAAGGTAATCCCCTGGTTTCGCCCGAAGCCGCGGAAAGAATCGTCCGGCGCACCATTGAAGATTTCGGCCGCCTGGACCTGGTTCTGGTGATTGTTGATATGGTCCGCGATCCGGCCTTTCTGGAAAAACTGGCCGGTGCATCGGCAAAGGCTTTGCGCGAGTCCCGGCCCCTGGGCCGCATCCTGGTTGCCCCCTGTACTGCATCCGAGGAGCCGGAACTTTTTGACGAATGGAGCCAAACCGTCGATAAAATCCGTGCATCCTGGAAAAACCGGTACCGCGCGGCCATCGACCTGGTAAGCCTGAACCCGGAGACGGCCCCGGAAAACACCGTGCAAACTATTTTTTCAGCATTGGAATAAGCGCTCCGGAAAATACCACTAGCCATCGCCTGTTTTCTGGTCAGACAAGTCGTTGATTATCTTCCGGTATTTA
>CAYWYC010000221.1:0-8032 GCA_964462565.1 uncultured Candidatus Sumerlaeota bacterium
CGATTGCGATTGCGATTTTATTAACCACGAAAGGCACAAAAAAAGGCCATGCATTAATATCCGCGCCATCCGCTGTTGATTAAAAGGAGACGCCGAGACGCGGTGCACCCTTGGGGAGTTGGGATGTCAAACAAGAAGCGTCGCCCGTTTTTTTGCGGGCGACGCTGGAGTCGGATCGGTGCATTTTTCCGGTGATCAGGGTTTTGCCAGTTCGCAGGGGATGGCCGGAAGGATGCCCAGGGATGTTCGGCTTGGTGGAATATCGGGCTTGCCTTCGCGCTTTACCGCGGCGCGTTCGCCGTATATCTCAAAGATTACATTTTGGAGTTTATCGGCGCTGAAGGATTCCTTGTCGGCGATGAGGGTAAAGAGGAGTTCTTGCTCCGTGCTGCTTACATCTTCCACCAGCAACCCCGGGGGGCCTTCTTTAATGATCACTTCCATTTTGGTCATATTTTTCGGGCGCTGCATGCCAAGGGTAATTTTGTTTTTTGCCTGTGGGTCCAACTCGATTTTCTCGGGCGTCTGGACTTGTCCCCAGAATCCCACGCGGCCACCCAGGGCGATGATAAATTCTTCCGTTGGTACCAGGTGCCGCCAGAGGAAAGCCTGCATGGTATCGTCACAGGGAGTGACGGCTTTGGTGACGGACTTGCCGTTCAGGTCGGCGGTTCCGAGGAGTTCCATGGGGATAATGGCCTTGTCTTTTTTGCGATTCCATCGGGTTGGGGCGTTGATGGTCATGACGGCTTTCTCGGCCCCGGCTGGAATTCGGTTTCCACTGAGGGTATAGCCTTCGGGCGCGCCTTGCAGTTCGATATCGATAGGTCCGTTAAAGCCTTCCTTGCGCTTGGCGAAGACGGTAATCATGGCGCTACCGCGCGGCGGCAGATTGATTCCGGATGGGGTGGCGCGCAATTCAAAATCGGGCTGTGGCGGGCTGAGACGCAGGCGATAGGCATGCGCAGCCGAACCATGACGGGCCGTATCGGTCAGTTCGATATAGTAAGGACCGTCGGCAGGCAGTTCGGCGATGAGGTAGGAATCGGCATGGTGGGTGAGGATTCCCATGTCGGTATGGAGGTGGCCGTCTTTCTCCATGAAGTCATCGTTCAGCGCCACCAGGCGGCCCTGGCTGTCCAGGACGCGCACGACCGAATCGAGGGGCGAACGTAGGCGGCGCGCATGAACTTCGGCCACGAGTTTGATACCTTTTTTGCCTTCGATGCGGAACACATCCACATCGCCGGGCTTTTCGATGAGGCCGTTGATCACCTTGGGCATACCCACCACCTGGGCCGCGTTTGGTGTGTTATTGGGTTCGGTTTCTTCCATCTCCACGGTTTGGCCGACCTCGTAGGTGACGGCGTTGGTGATGACATTTCCCTGCCAGGCGGCAACTTTTCGCACACTTTTATGTCCGGGGCGCAGGTCGAGGGGCAGGCGATTTTTGTTCAGGTTCCATCCGCTGACCAGGGTCATGGCATTGGAGCCCTCCTGCCCACCCAGGGGGTAGGCCGCGGTGATGTAGGGCATTTCGCCGATGGTAACGCGATACACAAAGTCCTGGCGCCCGCGATATATGGCGTCGCGGATTTCGAGCTCGTAGATGCCGTCTTGGGGGACTTCATAATACATGACAGGATCGGGATCGAAGTAGAAGTCATCGGCGAAGTTGAGTTCATTGCCTTCTTCATCATAGAGCGTGAGGACCGGCTGAAACCATCCCGGAACGGCGTCGGCGAGAAAGGGTACCAGCCTGCGGGCCTGGGTCTCGAAGACGAGACGCTGCCCGGCCCGGGCCTTGAATTGGAAGCGGTCCACGTCTCCCGGCATGATCTGGCCATTCAGCACCACGGGCAGAGAAAGCGGATTGTCGTCCTCAATCTTGCGCCCCCAACTAGTCGGCTCATTCGGTTCGGCTTCATAAATTTCGGGTGTCTGGCCAACCATGAATACCATGGGGTTTGAGATTCCGTTGCGGGTCTTGATACGGATTTCGCGCTGGCCGGGCTGCGCCTTGGGATCCACCTTGACGCGCAGCAAAACGGATTCGGCGAGTTGCGAATTCATTTGCAACTTATTGCGCGGGAAGAAAAGCATCGACAGGGCGTGGCGAATCTCTTCCGCACTTTTATCTTCCAATCCATAAAGAAGAGGATCCTTCGGCATTTTCCCGGTCAGTTCTTCATCTTCCTTTGGAGCGCGGCCCAGGCGTCCGATCCAGGGGTATTCGCGACGCAAGGCCTTTTCACCGCCTTCCAGATCGCCCGTTTTTGCTTTCAAAACCTCCATAATTTCCTGGCGCAGCACCATGCGGTCTTCGATTTGAATATTCCGGATGGGCCGGAAATATTCGACGATAGTAATATCGAGGCCATCGCCTCCGGAGATAATGGTTTCCTCGGGTCGCATGAATCCCTGACCGCCGAGGGTGACGAGGACGGTATCGCCCTGTCGGCCCCCGCCGGGATATACATATCCGATCTCGGGTTCCATGTTCCATCGCTGGGCCCAGGCAGAGGCCAGAAACATGGAAAGCAGGATAGTCAGAATTATTGCGCGTCTTTTCATGATATTGCTCCTGAAAATGTCACATGTTCAAAATCAATTGCTCATTGCCGTCATTACATAATTTCATAGAGACGTCCGTCGCCCTGGACGACGTCTTCTTTCGGATCGAGGACTTTCAGGGCCATGCCCTTGGGGTTTTTCAGCGGTCCGTCGGGATCGATGCCCATGAGTTCATAGATACTTCCGATCAGGTTCTGGGGGGAGACGGGGCGTTCGGCGACGTTCATGCCTTTCTCGTCGGATGCACCGATTACATGGCCGCCTTTGAAGCCGCCGCCGGCAACGACCGATGTAAAGCAGCGCCCGTAATGGGAGCGTCCGCCGTTCCAGGGCGCGTCCCAATCGACTTTGGGTCCGCGTCCGAATTCGCCGCCCCACCAGACGATGGTGCTGTCGAGCAGGCCGCGGTCGGAAAGGTCCTGGAGGAGTGCGGCAAAGCCCTGGTCCAGTTCGGGCAGTTTCTGTCGCATGGTTTCAAAGTGGCGCTTGTGGGTGTCCCAGCCCTTGTAGTTGATGGTGATGTAAGGAACGCCCTGTTCGACGAGACGCCGGGCCATAAGGCAGCTCTGGCCGAAGGTATTGCGCCCGTACTTTTCGCGGACTTCTTCTTTTTCCTGAGTCAGGTCGAATATCTGCCGCGCTTCGCCAAACATGAGTTCGTATGCCTTGTCTTCGTGTTTCTCGAAGTTTTTGAAGGCTTCGTATTCGGGCATGGCGGCGCCCAGTTTGTCGAGTTTGTTGACGAGTTCGCGGCGGCTTTTCTGGTGTTCATCGGTGATGCCCTTGGACACGATTCCGGAAACGGCGAAAACCTGCTGGGCCGGATCGCCGCCGGTGGCGAAGGGTTTGTATTTGGAGCCGAGGAAGCCCGCTTCGGAAAAGCGTCCCTGGGGTTGGGTCAGCACCACGTAGGGATCGACAAAGCCGTCATAACCGGCGTCGCGTCCCTTGTAGAGCGAAACCACGGCGCCTGCGCAAGGATAAACGAGGCGACCCGGTGCGCGTCCGGTCTGCACCAGGTAGGATGCCGTTTCGTGGGCGTTGACGCCGTGGGTCATGCTTCGAATGATGGCGTATTTGTCGGCCTGTTGGGCCATGAGGGGCATTGCTTCGCAGATCTGGATGCCATCGACGTTGGTGGCGATGGGGCTTTTGTAGGGCCCGCAGTAATCGTAACCGGCTTCGGGTTTGGGATCGAAGGTGTCGAGATGAGCGGGTCCGCCCCACATCCAAATCTGGATGACGGACTTGGCCTTTGCCGGTTTCGCGCCCTTTGCCGGAGCGGCCCAGGACAGGCCGCCGTTGAGGGCAAAGGCCAGGCTGCCCGCGCCGACCAGGCCCTGCTTGAGGATTTCGCGTCTGGTGATTGTGTTACGATTGCTTTTCTTTTTCATTTCCGCTTCCTCGCTTTTATGAAATGCCGCTTAGTCTTTTGTCTGCGTTTTGGGTCGGGCCTTCAGCCCTCTTTTTTTGTGGCCTTATCTTCCTGGGGTTGAAACCCCAGGCTATTATGGGGCGCGCCTATGGCGCTTAATCGCTGTTTTATCGTTATTATCGAGAGCGCCTTGGGCGCTTTACAACCATTAACGCCTTTGGTGCTTTCCCATTTATCATCGAGAGCGCCTTTGGCGCTTAATCGCTGTTTTATCGTTATTATCGAGAGCGCCTTGGGCGCTTTACAACCATTAACGCCTTTGGTGCTTTCCCATTTATCATCGGGCGCGCCTTGGGCGCTTAACATTAAAAACCAATCTAATGGCGGTACAGAAATTCCTTGCTGTTGATCAGCGACCAGGCCAGGTCCACGGCCGCTTTTTGCCCTTTCAGTTTTTGTTCATCAAAATAAGCCTGGAGGGTTTCAAATTCTTCGTCCGTGGCCGGTCGGGTAATTGTCATCATGTATATGGCGTTGACCATTTTTCGCGGATCGGCCTTGGCGATACGGATCGCGTTGCGAAATTTCCAGCTGCGGTTGAGTTTGTCCTGGAGTTCGGTGGAGTTGATCAAGTAGAGGCGCTGGCCTTCGGTGAGTTCGTTGTTGCGTTCCAGAAGCATGCCGGTATCGCGCGACGGCCGCCCGAACATTTCCAGATACTGGCTGGTGATACTGCCGTCGGCCAGGAGAATGGTGCGTTGTGTTTCGGGAATAAAGGTAAAGGGCTCGGGAATGGCGCTGGAGTAACTCTCGCGTCCATTGGTCAGTTGGTTGATGGCGTCCAGCAGCACCTCGGCATCAAGGCGGCGTGGCGGATAAAAGGCAAACAGGGTCTCGGCCTCGGGCGAATCGCTCTTGGGGATGCAGGACTGCTGGTAGGTCTGGGAGTTTGCGATGAGGCGGATGATGTGCTTGGGATCGTAGCCGGACTCGACAAATTCGGCGGCCAGATAGTCGAGCAGTTCGGGGTTCGACGCCGGGTTATCGACGCGGAAATCGTCGGGCTCGTGCACGATGCCGCGTCCCATGAGCCAGAACCAGTATCGGTTGACGGCGTTTTTGGCGAACCAGGGATTATCCTTTTGGACCAGCCAGTGGGTAAACACTTGACGGGGATCCTGATCGGGTTCCACCACGACGAGCTTGCCATCGGGTAGCATGGATTTGAGGCTGGAGGTGGTGGCGGGATCGAAAAATACGACGCTCTCTTTCCATTCAGCGGTGCCCTTGAAGGCCACCCGTGAGAAGAATGCTTCCATGTTGTCTCGGTATTTTTCGGGCCAGTTGGTCAGGCGTACTCCCATGAAGGTCAGGCCGACGCACTCGGCAATGGTGGATGCCTTGGCGCCTTGCATGGCGCGGTAGAAATTCACCTGGGGTACGCGAAAGTTGCTGCCGCTCGAGGTGAGGAGTTCCCAGGCGAAGCGATCGTAGGGCATGTTTTCCTTGATGGCCGTGTGGACCCATCGGTGATAAGCCTGGACCCCGTTGGGCCAGAGGTTGATGGGAAACTCGGCCTTTACGCGCAGTATATCGCACCACTTGAGCGACCAGTAGTCGGCGTATTCATCGCGTTCCAAGAGATCGTCTATCAGTTTGGCGCGCTTGTCGGGATTGGTATCTCCCATGAATGCCCAGGCTTCCTGGGCTTCGGGGAGGGTACCGATCAGATCGAGGTAGGCGCGTCTGAAAAAGACGAGATCGGAACAGGGGTTCGCGGGCTGGATGCCTTTTTTCTGGAGGCCGGCCATTACCAGGTGATCGAGTTCGGTCATGGGTCCGCGCGCGGCCTTTTCAAAGGGGCGGTTCACATCGGGCTGTGCGGCGGCCTGGCTGAGGATCGCGAGAAAAAGCATGGCTCCGAGAAGCGGATAAAGTTTAGATTTCAGGTTTGAGAAATTCATTATAGGTGCACCTCTTCTATTCGTTTCAAATGGTGCAACACTCGGCAAACGAGTGTATTCGAAAAATAATGTCAGCAAATGATATGCCATTTGTATTGTATGAAGGGATAAGCCTTCTTGTCAATATCCAATCGCGCTGATCTTGCTCATGTATTTATATACCTTGACTTAGCAAGCGGCATTCTTATGAGTTTATCGGCATTCCAAAGATTGTATGTGACCAATAAAGAGCAAAAGAGGCGATATGGTACTCCACAAAAAAATACCCGTCCCATAAGGTACGACATGGGACGGGTATCTTATTCAGAAAAGGGCTTTGTGAAAGGCGGTCAGGCCGTTTCTTTGTTTTCGCGGGCGGTGTAGTCGGGGCTTTTGGTTCCCTTGACAACGCCGGCGCCAATCGTGCAAACCCCCGATTCACGGGTGCGTTCGGGCAGGTCGTACATCATGTCGAGCATGAGTTTCTCGAGGATGGAGCGCAGTCCGCGCGCGCCGGTTTTCATCTCGAGCGCCTTTTGGGCCACGGCCTTTAGTGCTTCGCGGGTGAAGCGCAGTTCCATGTCTTCCAGTTCGAAGAGTTTTTTGTACTGCTTGACGAGGGCGTTGCGGGGTTCTTCCAGGATGCGGACGAGGGCGTCTTCGCTCAGTTCGCCCAGGGAAGCCAATACGGGAAAACGGCCGATGAATTCGGGGATGAGTCCGAATTTGACGAGGTCGTAGAAATTGACTCGGGCCAGCATCTCACCCAGGGGATACTGCTGCTGGGAACGGACGTCCGCGCCAAAGCCCAGTGCCCGCTGCTTCACGCGGCGTTCGATAATCTTTTCCAGGCCACTGAATGCGCCGCCGCAGATGAAGAGAATGTTCCGGGTTTCGATGCGGATATATTCCTGGTGGGGGTGCTTGCGTCCGCCGGTGGGGGGCACGTTTGCCGAAGTGCCCTCGAGAATTTTCAGGAGAGCCTGCTGGACGCCTTCGCCCGATACGTCACGCGTGATGGATACGTTTTCGGAGGTTTTGGAAATCTTGTCGATTTCGTCAATATAAATGATGCCCTTCTGGGCGCGTTCCACGTCGTTGTTGGCGCTTTGCAGGAGGCGCAGGAGAACGTTTTCCACATCTTCACCCACGTAGCCGGCCTGGGTGAGGGATGTGGCGTCGGCAATGGCGAAGGGGACGTCGAGCACCTTGGCGAGGGTCTGGGCCAGGAGGGTCTTTCCGCAACCGGTGGGACCGATGAGCAGGATGTTGCTCTTCTCGATTTCCACCTCGTCGTCATCCATGTTGTTCATGACGCGCTTGTAGTGATTATGCACGGCCACGGACAGGACCTTCTTGGCATAGTCCTGGGAAATAATATACTGGTCGAGGACCTTCTTGATTTCGGAGGGTGACGGCAGGCGCTCCAGGGTAGGTTCGGAGACTTCCTCATCGCCCTGCAAAAGTCGGTCGCGCATCATCTTTTCGTTGCACTGGGTGATGCAGTCGTCGCAGATATAGACGGTGGACATGGTGTCCTTCTGCGTCAAGCCCTTGAAAAGTGTGCGTACCGAATGCTGGTCGCGTCCACAAAATGAACATCGGATTCTCATGTGATAAAACTCCCTGTTCCTGCAAGGACCGTCCGGCCCTTGAAGTATAGAACGAATTTCGGGTTGCTATGTAATGCTCTTTACGAGCAGATTGGTTCTAATATGATTACCTGCAAGCGGTAATGATGCGGCGGCCCCTTTACATACAAAAAGTTTCGAATTGGCGTACAATTCGACCTTTCTAACTCAATATTACACAATTTCTAAAATATGTGCCAAACAAAAAATGAAATTTTCCCGAAAAGGTCCTTCTGGTTCACAACATAATGGGGGGCTCGTTTTTTCTATCAGAGGATTCCCCGAAAATTCCGAATCGTTCTGAAAAAACGCTTTGGGCCTCTTTTCCGCGCCAATGGTGTGAAAATCCAGAATTGGTGCTGCAAACGTATGCCTGTTTTTCGCGCCAACGGTGGGAGACATATCAGGCCAAGGCATCGCCTTGGGTTCAGGCAGGATTTAATAAAAGAGGGCTGAAAGTCCTCGACAAAGAAGCCCGAACCACAACTGACCGAAAGAAGGAGAGAACG
>CAYWYC010000222.1:0-8024 GCA_964462565.1 uncultured Candidatus Sumerlaeota bacterium
TTATCAAGCATCATCATCATCAAGCCTGGCGTTGCAAATATCACCTATGGGTCGGGCCTTCAGCCCTCCTCTTTTTTATTTGTGCCCTTCGCCTGGGCTTGAAACTCCAGGCTATTATAGAGCGCGCCGGTGGCGCTCAAAAGAGAACGGCGATTATACTGAGCTATTCAGGATTCTTGTTTGTTCATAAATCCATCAAAAGCCAAAAACACTCCCCTATTTATGTCGTGCACCCCTTTTTCAGGACTTTGTGGCCACTCATGGCCGAAGAACCACGCCAAAACTTTGCAAAGGGTTCTAAAAGAGAGTGGAAGAGGCCCTTTTTCTGTGATATGAGAGGGATGATAAAATACACGGCGCGATGCAGGCAGCCTTTGCGGGAGGGTGGAATTTTGACGGAATTACATGTTTTGGGCATTCGCGAAGCGGCGGGAAAATTGCAGACGGGAGATGCCACGAGTCGGGAAATCACCCAGGCCGTGATCAACCGGATCGAGGCGGTGGATGACCGAATCGGCGCGTATCTTTATGTGGATCGCGAAGGGGCTCTGGCTGCGGCCGACGCGGCGGACCAGGCGCGGAAAAACGGTGACAAGCCAAGCCCGCTCAACGGAATTCCCATCGCCATCAAGGACAACTTTTGCACACGCGGCATGAAGACGACCTGCGCTTCCCATATTCTTGAAAACTTCACACCTCCCTATGACTCCCATGTTGTCGAGCAGCTCCGCAAGGCGGGAGCCGTCATCATCGGCAAGACGAATCTGGACGAGTTTGCCATGGGTTCGTCCACCGAAAATTCGGGCGTGAAAGCCACGGCCAATCCCTGGAACCTGGAACGTATACCCGGCGGGTCCAGCGGCGGTTCGGCTGCGGCAGTGGCGGCGGACGCGGCGACGGGCGCACTCGGAAGCGACACGGGCGGATCGATCCGGCAGCCGGCATCGCTCTGCGGCGTGGTGGGTCTGAAGCCTACTTACGGACGCGTTTCCCGATACGGACTGGTGGCATACGGCTCGTCGCTCGACCAGATCGGCCCTTTGACAAAAAGCGTGGAAGACGCGGCTTTGCTCTTGAATGGCATCGGCGGTCATGACGAACGTGACTCGACATCGGCCCAGGTGGACATGGAAGACTTCACGCGCCTGCTCGGCCAGGATATCAAGGGCATGAAGATCGGAATGCCGAAAGAGTGCTTTGGCGATGGCATGGATAGCGATGTTGCCGCTGTTATGGATGAAACACGCAAGACGCTCGAATCGCTTGGCGCGGAACTGGTCGAAGTCTCGCTGCCCCATTCGGAATATGCCGTGGCAACTTATTACCTGGTGGCCACAGCCGAGGCATCGTCGAACCTGGCGCGCTACGACGGCGCGCAATACGGTCATCGAGCGAAAGACACGAAGAATATCATCGAGATGTTTTCACGCACGCGCGAGGAAGGTTTTGGCGCGGAAGTCAAGCGCCGCATCATGCTCGGGACCTACGTGCTCAGCGCCGGATTTTACGACGCCTATTACCTCAAGGCGCTCAAGGTGCGCACGCTGATCAAGCAGGATTTTGAAAAAGCCTTTGAGCAGGCCGACCTGATTTTTACCCCCGTATCACCGACCCCGGCATTCAAAAAAGGGGAAAAGATGGACGATCCCTTGCAGATGTATCTTTCCGACATCTACACCATCTCCTGCAACCTGGCCGGCCTTCCGGGGATTTCGGTTCCGGCGGGTTTTTCGGGGGACGGTCTTCCCATCGGCATGCAGCTGCTTGCACCGCCCTTTCAGGAAGCGCCTTTGCTCCAGGCGGCCCATGCCTTCGAGAAATCTTGCGGTCTGTCGGACAAACGCCCGACGCTTTAAGCCCATACAAATTTCAGCGGTACAAAGGATTGACCTATGCCTCACATGTTTCTGCGCAGGAAAAAAGAGATGAAGCAGATTTGCGAGCGGATTTTTAATCATATCTATTCGCCCGTTGCCGAACTCGATACCGTGGCCTGGCTGTCGAAGGAGCCCCTGACCTTTGACAAAAAAACCACCGGCACGAAAAAGGAAATGAAGCCCGGAATCAAGTGGGGCGATCTTTTCGATTGTGCCTGGTTTCGCTTCACGGGCAAGGTCCCGGCTGCCGCCAAGGGCGAGAAGGTGGTTCTGCTGATCGACCTGCACGGTGAAGGCTGCGTCTTTGACGAAAAGGGCGTTCCCATTCGCGGACTGACCTCCTACGGCGAACGCATGTCGAACGTGTGGATGGGCAAGCGTGTGGTGCAATTTGCCGACAAGGCCAAGGGCGGTGAGAAGGTGGACATCTGGGTCGATGCCGGATGCAACGATCTTTTCGGACATTATATCGACAACGGCACCCTCAAGGAATGCTCCATTGCCACATGCAACGAGGAAATGCGTCAGCTCTATTACGACTTCTTCGTACTTCAGGACCTCATGCACAACATTCCCGACGACTCAGCGCGCCATGATCAGATTCTTTACGCCCTGCATCTCGCAGCGAATGAATTGCGCGATTTTACGGCGGAAGAAGCCAAGGCCGCCCGTAAGATATTGAAGCCGGAACTGGACAAGAAAAACGGTGATCCGTCGCTTACGGTCAGCGCTGTCGGCCATGCCCATATCGACCTCATGTGGCTCTGGCCCGAACGCGAAACGCGCCGCAAGGGCGCGCGCACCTTTGCCACGGTCATGGAAATGATGGATCGCTATCCCGAATTTATCTTCGGTCAGAGCCAGCCGCAACTCTATGTCTGGATCAAGGAAGACTATCCCGAACTTTACAAAAAGATCAAGAAGCGCGTGAAGGAAGGCCGCTGGGAGGCGCAGGGCTGCATGTGGGTGGAAGCCGACACGAACGTCTCGGGCGGCGAGGCCCTGCTGCGTCAGTGCTTTTATGGGAAGCGATTTTTTCGCGACGAGTTCGGCATCAGTCCCAAGTATCTCTGGCTGCCGGATGTGTTTGGCTATTCGGCTGCCTTGCCGCAGATTCTGAAAAAGTGCGGCGTCGATTATTTTATGACCCAGAAACTGTCCTGGTCGCTGATCAATAAATTTCCACATCAGACTTTTTACTGGAAGGGGATCGACGGTTCTTCCGTTCTGGCGCACATGTTGCCCGGCGAGGATTATAACAGCCCCGGCGGCCCGGCGGCGGTGCGCAAGGCCGAACGCAACTATCTGGACAAGGCCGTGAGTGACCGCTGCCTCATGCTCTTCGGCGTGGGTGACGGCGGCGGCGGTCCCGGCGCGGACCACCTGGAACGGCTGCGTCGTGAGAAAAACCTGGCAGGCATGGCTCCCGTGGAGATCGAAAAATCGGAAGACTTTTTCAAGCGCATCGACATTCCCAACAATGCCTACGACAGCTGGACGGGTGAACTCTATCTCGAACGCCATCGTGGCACCTATACGACGGAAGGCCGCAACAAGTGGTTCAACCGCAAGATGGAACTGGCCCTGCGCGAGTTGGAAATGCAGGCCGCCTTTGCCGGGCTCGTTCGCAAGAGCGCCTATCCGCAAAAAGAAATCGAGGCCATCTGGAAGGAAGTCCTCCTCTTCCAGTTCCACGACATCCTGCCGGGCTCCTCGATCAAGCGTGTCTATGACGAAACCCTCGAACGCTATGCCAAACGCATGGAAGAGACAAAGGGGCTCCTGGACGACGTCCAGGGCGTGATGGCCGGAAGCATCGACACATCGGCCGCCGATAAGCCCGCGATCGCCTTCAACTCCCTTTCCTGGGAACGCACCGAGTGGATCAAGGAGGGTAACAAGTGGCGCCGCGTGACGACGCCGTCGGTGGGATACACCGTGGTGGACCTGGCCGAAGCCACACCCGGGATCCCCGAACTCACCGCCACGCCCGAAAAGATCGAAAACGATTGCGTCCGCGTGCAGTTCAACAAGACCGGTCATATCCGTTCGATCTATGACAAACAGCAGAAGCGCGAAATGACGGCCAGGGGTGAAGCGTGCAACCGCATCGTGCTCTACGACGACGAAGGCGATGCCTGGGATATCCCGGAGAATTACCGCAGCAAGTCGCCCGTGGAAATGCCGCTTGTCGAATCGAAGGCGACCATCGACGGCCCTCGCGCCATCGTGCGGCAAAAACGGGCCATCGGAAAATCGACCCTGACCCAGGAGATCATCATTACCGCCGGAAGCAGCCGCATCGACTTTATTACCGAGGTCGATTGGCAGGAACGTGGCAAGATGATGCGCTCCGTTTTCCCCGTGGACGTGTTGGCCGAGGAAGCGAGCTGCGAAATCCAGTTCGGCAACATCAAGCGCCCCACCCATCGCAACACCAGCTGGGACATGGCCAAGTATGAAATCTGCGTGCAGAAGTGGATTGATCTTTCGGAGCGAAGCCATGGCGTGGCGCTGCTGAACGACAGCAAGTACGGCCACAGCGTCGAAGGCAACACGCTCGAGATCGACCTGCTGCGCAGCCCGAGCCATCCCGATGTGGAAGCCGATCTGGCCAGGCATTCCTTCACCTACGCCATCTTTCCCCATGCCGGGGATTACGCCGTGGGCGGAGTGGTGCGCGAGGGATACGCCCTGAACGCGCCCATTAGCCTGATCCCGGCCCAGTCGGCCAGGGGCAAGTGGGAAGCCGAAAAGTCGTTTGTCAGCCTTTCAGCCGACTCGCACGACGGCAGCTGCCCCGTGGTGGTGGAGACGATCAAGAAGGCTGATGACAGCGATGATATTATTGTGCGCCTCTACGAAGCCCACGGCGGCTCGGCGAACGTCGTTATCGACTTCGGCATGGACCTGGCCGCGGCTCAGGTGGTGGACATGATGGAGGAAAATGGCAAGGATATTTCCGTACGGAACAATCGCCTGCGCTACAGCTTTGGCGCTTTCGAGATCGTTACGCTGAAACTGACTCCGGCCTGATTCGGAGCGCGAGCATAAGCCACGGAAGAATCGCAAAATGCGCGTTTTTCCTGGGGGCAAAGTAATCCTCAAGAAAGGCTTGCATGTTCGTAGTCAGCCCCGTGAGGGGCGTCAGATTGAATGAAATCCTCTATTCAATTTTGGGATTTTCATCCGGATGACGGCCCGTACGGGCCTGACTACAAACAAGGGCTCCCCACTCAAGTTGAACGGCTGGGCTTGTCCAATTATTTGTGCGTCCTTCAGGGCGGTTATCGCATGGGAATTTCGAAAACCAGCATGCGGCAGCCGCCAATGTTCTGCTCATGGATGGGCGCGTTTTGTTCGCGCATGTATGCGATGAAACTATCGAGCCGATTGAAATATTTTCGGGCGTCATCTTTTCCGGCAGCATAAAAAACAGGCGGATAAAAATGCCGCACCTGTAACATGGGTGGATGGATTGCTCCCATGCGGGGCTGCGCCTGGATGCGACGATAGAGCGGATCGTCATGCGCCTCGATGGCGGGATAGGTATCGAGCAGGCGCGCCAGTTCGACTTCATTGATCACGAAATGGCTGAAGCCGTCCATCTGCAAGGCGTAGAGAATTTGCGCGTTGCTGATGGGTTCGGCCTGGGTCTTCGCGGCGAGGTAGGCCACGCCGTCCTTGCCATAGAGCCAAGTCCAGAAAGCGTCATAATTGAAGACGGTGTTGCAGCGGAGTTGGTAGCGCCGGTCGAAGGCCGCCGCGCGCGCCTCGTAAAGCATCATGATCTTGGGCGTTGCCTTATATTTTTCGACCCAGTCCCGCGCGCTGTTTTCAATCGCCTGGAAAAATTCCGCACTCACCGGGCCTATTTGCTTTTCGAAAAATTCCTCACGTTCCATCATACCCAGGCCCATGCGAAAGAAGCCCTGCTGCAGGGCCCCCACGCTTTGGCTGAAAAGCAGGATGCCGATCCAGAAAATCAACGCGATTTTCAGCAGTCGCGCGGCAATGGGCTGCCAGCGATAAATATCGTGAATCACCAGCACCAGCGCCGCCGCAAGCCCGGGCAGCAGGGGTGCGAGAAATCGGTCCTCGGCGTTGGGCGCGCTGCTCCAGAAGAGCATGCCCACAATCAGAAAAGCCCCGAGGCCGCGTCGCCGACGGTCGCTGGCCGGACTCACTGCCAGCCCCACGGTCGCCAAGACCAGCGGAAAGCCTGCCTTTGCGGGAAGCCGCGTGAGTACCTGGCTCCAGAATTCCGCGCTCATGGGACTCAGGGGCCGATGGTACCAGGCCATGCAGGCGCGAATCGGCGCGTCCATTCCTTCGCCAAACCAGGGCATTGTGAGTGGCGGAAAAGGTGACCGGCCATAAATGAAACCACGCAGGAGCCAGGGCGCGTAGGCGACCACCAGTACGACCACGCCTGCAGCCAATGATCCCGGGACGCACAACCAGACTGGCCGTCGCGCCAGGGCTGGAACCATGGCCGCCGTCGGCTGCCAGGCAAGCATGCAGAGAAAAAACGGAATGACCGCCACGCCCATGACGGGATATTTGACGCTGAGCGCAAAGGCCATGAAGACGGCGCCCAGCAGGGGATCGAGGCGATTGGGCAGACGGCACGCCCGCAGCCAGCAGACGACCGCCGCCGTGGCAAACATGGCGCTACCCATGCCCACATAGGCATCGGCCAGCAATTTGTAAGTCACCGGATGCAGCAGAAAAAGCAGCACCGCCAGAAAACGCAGGGATGCCGGAACCAGCCACTTGCGCAGCATCGCGTTGAGCAGCAGCACCGTTGTCAGCGCCAGAAAAAGGTTGGTGATTTTTGCCGCGTGGACACCACCCTCGAAAAGTCCCGCCCAGGCATAAAGTGTTTCCACGGCCTGGGGCATCTCCGTATAGGCATTGGCCGTGATCGGCGCGAAGGATCCGGCATCCATCAATTGCCGCATCGCGGGCAGGTGATATTCCAGCACGTCATAGAGAAAAGAAGGCGTCAGCGCCGTCAGAACCAATCGCAGCAGAACCAAGCCCAGCAGTATCCAGCCCAGTGGCATCAGATATCGCGCCGCGCCCAGGTAGCCATAGACCAGCGTCTGACCCGTCAGACGAAACCGTCTTCGAAAAGCTTTCAGGAGCAGGCCTATATCCTTCCGGCAAAGCAGCAGTGCCGCCGCCAATACGATCCAGGCGGTCAGCGGCTGAAAAAAGTCGCGCAGAAAAAACGTGCCAAGCCCCGCCACCAGCCAGCCGATCCAGGACATCACGCCCCAGCCCAGGGCCAGACTCAGAACCAGCGAAGGCTCGCCGTCGAGGCCCCATCGCCCACGCAGACCACGCAATATCCCATGTCCCAGCAGAAGGCCTGTCATCGGAACCAGCGCGCAGGCCAGGAAACTTCTGCCAATATCAAAGACAAAAACTCCGACCGCCAGCCATCGCTCGAAATCCTGCATCGGCAAAAAGATAAAGCCTACCGCCAGCAAAACAAAAGCCAGACCCGCACCCGGCGGCATGGCCCTCGTGGCTTGGTCTGGCTCAGTGCGCTGGTTTTGTCTCGCCTTCTTTTTCATAAAAGGCAGAATACTGAATTGCGTCCCCCGATGCCAGTAATTTGATCAACCATGTATCGCCGGCATCCTGCCGGCAGTGCAGAGCCTTGGGCCCGATAAAAGATTTCGTGCCGGATTGGCATTCCGGCCGAAGAAAACATGTGCCGGCAAGATGCCGGCGATACGAAGCTGGGGCCGGACCGGATAGACAATTTTGGGGCAGAAGTTTTTGATGTGAACAAGAAAACATTGGATCCGGGAGATATCGTCGATCGCTACAATGATCATTTTCTGGACCCATGAAAAAGCACAGGCCGAAAAAATCAAAACCTTGTCGCTCATATCTCGGAAAACATGAGCGACAAGGCTGTTTGATACTCGCGAGTGAGCGGCAAGATGATTCACCTCAGCACCAGACTTCCAAAAACCGCGGTGTCTTTGTCGGCTTCGGGGCCGCTTTTCCAGTAGGCGCGCCTGGTCGGGTCTTCGAGGCTGCCGATGGCGAGTTCGAAGCCGTAGGTGACGCCTTGGCCGAATTGGGTATGGACGCCGCGTCCGGCGAACATTTTTTTGGAGACTTCGA
>CAYWYC010000223.1:0-7966 GCA_964462565.1 uncultured Candidatus Sumerlaeota bacterium
AATCGGTATTTTTTAACCACGAAATACGCGAAATACACGAAAAAGGCCAAACACCAGTGCCGGCAGGATGCGGGCGGTACGTGGCAAAAGAACATCTATAGAAGACGACTTCAGGGCTCCATGTATCGCTTCACGAGGGTCTGGACTTCTTCTTTGCTTTTGCACTTATCATCCTCTTGAATCGGGGAATCTCTCGCCTATTAAGCCCGTGGTTGTCCTTCCGGTGAAGAAGAAACGCCCCCAGGTTGCGGGCAAAAAAGGGGATGTGGGCCAAATAAGCCAGAATGAGGCATTGCACGAAGTCCTTCTCACGGTTATGCTTTGGAAAGATAAAGAGCATTTCAAATAGTCACCCCAATTGCAAAAGAAAGGCGAGCACATGAGCCGGGAAACGAAAACACTGATAACGCTGGAGAAGGACAGGGCGGAGAGTTCATTATGGATGCCCCTGGAAAAGGGGACGATCCGTGTTGTGGACAAGGAGATCAAATCCCTTGCGATCACCGATTCGGAGCGACGTCCCTATGTCGATAAGGAAATTCCTCCAAGCGGCAAGGTGAATTTTCAGGCGCGGGGCACGGCAGGCGTTCACATGATCATCCTTTTTGACGAAGACGATGAGATCATCGATGCCATAGAGTTCCGCATGCAGCCCGAGACGCGTGTCGAAGCTTCCAAGGGCCCCTACGCGAAGCTGACGAAATTGCTTGAGAACCTGATGGTGCCCGTTACGCGGAAGCGGCCCTTTGTGGTGGACGGAAAACTTTACAACTTTCTCGTCTCGTGGGGACGCGACCATACGCACGTGATGAAGGCGATGAAATATTATATTGATGACGTGAAGTCGGGCGTGGAATTTTTCCTGGAGCGGCAGCAGCCCAATGGCATGTTCTGGGATGACTGCCATCGTAATCATAATCGTCCCTGGCCGAGTTGGTTCAATGAGGCTCTCGGCGATGGCTTTTGGGACTACAGCGACGATATGGAATATACCTTCCGGCGCATTCCGGTAGAGGCGGATGTGGAGTTTCTGATTACGGAATGCGTGTGGTATGTGTGGAAGGCCACGGGTGATGACGGCTGGATGGCCAAACAATTGCCGCGGCTGGAGAAGGCCCTGAAGTACAACGGTTCCCATCCTGACCGGTGGAGCAAGAAGCACCAGTTGGTGCGGCGGTCCTTTTGCGCGGACTCCTGGGACTTCGCGAATCCCCACTACTGCAACGGCGACCATCGCTGCATCAATCCGGGCGATCCGCAGTTTCTCTTTCACTCGGACAACTCGGGCTTCTATGCGTCGCACTGGCGGATGGCCGAGATGTATGAGGCAATAGGCGATGACAAACGGGCCGACGAACTCCGCAAGGAAGGCGAGAAACTGCGCGAGCGGGCGAATGAAAAACTGTTCTTCGACACCAACTACGGACACATGATTCCCGAGAAACTGCCTGAGGAAGAGGTCTATGCCACAGTGGGCGACGAGCGCAAACGCATGAGCCTGTCCACGGGCTATACGATCAATCGCGGCCTGCCGACCCACGAGATGGCGGTGAAGATTCTGAAAGAATACCAGCGCCGTCTGAAGGCCAACATCAAGGAGAGTTTTGCCGAATGGTGGTCCATGGACCCCATGTATGAGTTCGACCAGTGGCCGGGCAAGCAGGGCTCTTCGATGAAGAAGGGGCACTATATGAACGGCGCGGTGGGGCTGATCGTGGCGGGTGAGTTGGCCAAGGCGGCCTTTGACCATGGCATGGAAGACTATGGCGTGGATATATTGAACCGGGTCTGGCAGCTGGTCGAGCGCGACAATGGCGTGCTTCATTCGGCCTATATGCGCCTGCCGGAAGTACCGCCGCCGCCAAACGCCAATTTTGAATATGTGGACCTGCGCGATTTTGTCAATGTGGGCCTGAAGCATGACGCACGAAAGAAAGTGCCCGCCTGGACGGGTGAAGGCGATAACGACATGCGCAACCTGCCGATTGGCAAGCGCAAGTTCGGCGTAATCGGGTTTGACGTGATCGACCCGAAAAAGAACGACGACAAGGCCGTGCTGCGGCTCGATCGTAATCCCGAATTGGGGCCGGAAACGGTGACAGTGCCGGTGAATGGCCTGAAGGGCGAGAGCATCTATTTCATGCAGGCCCTGGCGCACAACACTGCCCTGGGAAATGTGGTCGGCGAATATGACGTGTGCTATACGGACGGCACGGAAGAACGCATCTATATGCGCAACGGCCACGAACTGAGCCTGTGGTGGGGCATTACGGACAATCCGGAAACGCGTCGGCATCGGCATCCGGTGAATCGCGACATCGCGCGGGTGGCCTGGCAGGGTCCCAACGCGGAATGGAAAAATGTGGGGCTTTTCATGACCGGCTGGAACAACCCCCATCCCGACAAGGCGATTTCGGCGATTCGTCTTTCCCTGGCCAAGGGGCCGGGTGGCAAGGCGGGCATCATGCTCGCCGCCATCAGCGTGTCTGACGAGGAAGTCAAGTTCGAGACGCCGATCCGCTCGGGTGGCTGGCCGGAGAGTTGGTCGCAGGCGGCGGTCTATTATTCCATCGCCGAAGGCCTTGCGGGAATCGAAGACAAGGGGGCAGCCTTCAGCGAAGTCTCTATCGCCCCGCGCTGGGCCTATACGGACTCGCCGAAAAACCAGGTGGTCCTGCATTATCCGGCGTCTGGTGGTTATTGCGCCTATGACTATAAAATCGACAAGGGCAAAAAGCGCATCAGCCTGGACGTGACGGGCAGCTTTAAGAAGGCAAAGGTGCACTGCCTGCTTCCCAAAGGCGACAAGGCCAAGGCCGTTCGTGTCAACCGTGTGGAGGCGCCTTTTGAAAATACGAGCATCGAAAAGTCGAATTATGTCGATTTTGTGCTGGACAGCCTGCCCGAAGGCTCCGTTATTATCGAGTATTGATAATGAGGGCCGCGAGCCGCAAAAGGGCGACATGCCCGGCTCTCGAAGGGCGACGGTTTTATATGGACATGTTTGAAGATCAGAACTTGCAGGATTCGGATGCGGACGCTTCCGGCGAGGAGATGGATGCGTCGATGCGTCCGCTGGCGGACCGCATGCGTCCCGATGAACTGGACGGCTATGTAGGCCAGCAGGATCTGGTCGGTCAGAAGGCGCTTCTGAGACGGATGATCGAGTCTGACGAAATACGATCCATGATTTTCTGGGGACCGCCCGGTTCGGGGAAGACGACATTGGCGCAGATTATCGCGAAGAAGACCCACGCCCACTTCCTGGCGCTGAGCGGTGTGGCGGCCGGGATGGCCGACATCAAGCGGGTGGTGGCTCAGGCGCGGGAATTACATCATCGCATGGGCCGGCGGGTCCTGCTTTTTATCGATGAAATCCATCGCTTCAATCGCGTCCAGCAGGATGCCCTTTTGCCCCATGTGGAGTCGGGGCTGGTGGTGCTGATCGGCGCCACGACGGAGAATCCTTCCTTTTCGGTGATTTCGCCACTGCTTTCGCGATGCCGGGTTTTTACGCTGAACGCCCTGGATGAGGCCCATGTGCGGGATTTGCTGGAGCGGGCCTTGAAGGATCCCGAACGGGGATTTGGCGCGACGAAGATTCAGGTGGAAGAAGGTGTGCTCGGGTTGATCGCGAAGATGTCCGACGGCGACGCACGGCGCGCGTTGAACCTGCTGGAGATGGTGATTTGCTCCGCGCCTCCTGAGGAGGACGGTTCCTACGAAATCACCATGGAGCAGGTGAAGGAAATCGCCCAGCGCAAGCAGATGATCTATGACGCCACGGGCGAGCAGCACTACAATCTGATCTCGGCATTCCATAAAAGCCTGCGCGGGAGCGATCCTCAGGCGGCGGTGTATTGGATGGTTCGGATGTTGCAGGGGGGTGAGGACCCGCTGTATATTTTGCGGCGGATGATCGTCTTTGCGGCGGAAGACATCGGCAATGCCGACCCCCAGGCCTTGCAGACGGTGATGGCGGCAAAGCAGGCCTTTGACGCGCTGGGACAGCCCGAGGGCGAGATTCCCATGACCATGGCCTGCGCCTATCTGGCCACGGCTCCCAAGAGCAATTCCAGTATCAAGGCACTGGGCCGCGCCAAGGAAGAAGTGCGCAAGAGCGGTTCGCTGCCCGTGCCCATGGTGATCCGCAATGCCCCCACCAAACTCATGAAGGACCTGGACTACGGCAAGAACTATATGTACGACCATGATCATCCCGAGCATTTTGCCCCGCAGGAATACTTGCCCGAAGGCGTAAAGAACAGAAATTTTTACGAACCGGGGAACTTTGGCTTCGAAAAGGAAATCTCAAGGCGCATGGAGTGGTGGGACGAAAAACGTCGCGAGTGGAAAGAGAAGGGATCGGAAAAATGAAACGTGTCTGCGGCCTGATCCTGTTTTTTGCGATTCTCCTTTTGCCGGCGATGGCGGCGGAACCCTACGCGCCGACGCGCCTGACCGTGTCGGGCAGCCATTACGAGATGGGCAAGGAAATCGGCCTGTACTACAAGGAACAAATCCGGATGCTGGGCCCGGGTTTTGAATCGATGGCGGCTCTGGCGGGTGGTGTGGATGCCCAAGCCCTGCATCGCCGGGCGATTGAAATGGCAAAGGCCTTGGCGCCGGAGGACCTTGACGAAATCCGGGGTATTGCCGATGGGGCCGAGCTTCCTTATGAGACGGTGCTTTTCGTGAACCTTTTCTATTCGATCATGGAAGGCAAAATGGCCTGCCGCCAAATTGCCGCCTGGGATGACGAAACGGAAGACGGACGGCTGCTTCACGCGCGCAACCTGGACTGGCATGACTATCCGGGGAAACCCCTGACGCGTAACCATGTGATCCTGACGCTACGCCCCGACGGCGGAAAAGCCATGACGCTGCTGACCTGGCCGGGCTATGTGGGCGCGCTGACGGGCTCGAACGAAGCAGGCCTGACGATGGCCTTCAATAAACTGAAGGGTTCCCAGGCGAAAGGGGAAAAGGCCGAGGCCACCTTCTTCACGATCAAGCGGGCATTGCGCGATTGCGATTCGCTGGATAAGGCTATCGAACTTTTTGAGAAGTCCACGCCGCTGGACAACGGGTCCATCCTGATCAGCGACAACCGCGCAAGAACTGCCGCCGTCATTGAGACCTATCAGGGCGAAGTGGGAGTGCGAAGGGCCCGGGAAGACATGATCGGCAATGCCAATCACTACACCACGGATGCCGGAATCCAGGGCGTGCGAACATCTTCGGCCACCTGGCCCACCTGCGATGCCGCGCGAAAAATTGAAGTTAAATTCGGGATCCAGGAAATGAAAGCAATCATGCGGTCCGAAAGCGTCCTGCAGTCCCACAATCTGCTGTCCGTGATTTTTGATCCGGCAAATAACCGGATGTACCTTTCAAGCGGAGCCAGCCCGGCAGCCGGCACGGTCCCGTATCAAAGTTTTTTTATCTTTGAGGAACTTATGCCCACGGCTATCGAATAAAGACATTGGTCCTTCCAGGATTTTGGGCTCTATTCAAGTCAATACGGAAGATCTCACCCGGACAACAGCAAGGCGAGGGCAAGCCCTTGCACTCCAAAAAGCAAAAATTCCGGAAGGGCCAAAATCTTAATCGCAACAATGAGTCTTGAGATAATCGGCGATGAAGGTGGCCTGCTGCGCGCGGACTTCTTCTGTGAAATGCACATGATCGCAGAAGGCATGGTCTCCCAGTTTTTCCGTGAAGGTATGCAGGTCGATCAGGGAAATGGCGGCGGCGCGCATGATTTTGTCGGCCACTTCGTTGTAGGCGCGCAGGTCTGAATCGTAGCGATGAAAGCCGCGTGAGGCATCGTTGTGAATCGCATCGAGCACCGGCGTCGTGCGCACCCACACAAGCGGCGCCTCGATCTCGTGCATCAGGGCAATAATATCCCGCAGATTTTGTTCATATTGTTCGATGGGCACCTGCTTCCGGCCCGTTTCGGGATCGGACTTGATGTCGTGGAGACCGGCATTCAGGAGAAGAATATCCGGACGAAATTCGGGATCCTGCCGCATGACTTTCAGGTAATCCAGCACCATGGACGAGTCGCCGCCGTTGGCTCCCTGCGGATGGTCCAGATCCTTGAGGGCCTCCTCCTCACCGCTTTTACGCGCGTATCGGAAGTGGCCCTCCAATTCTTTTTCCAGGTATGGCCCATACTGTATGGAAATGCTGTCACCGACTACAAATACCAATGGCATTGACATGGGACCAGCCTCCCTCGTGTGAAGATCAGTCCAGCGTTTCGACAAACTTTTTCAGGTAGGCCTTTACTTCGGGGCCGATGTCCTTGCGCTTCACGGCGAACTCGACGGTTGTCTTGACATAATCGAGCCGGTTGCCGATGTCGAAGCGCTTGCCCTCGAAACGGTTAGCGTAGATTTCGCGGTCCTTGAGCATGAGTTGCAGGGCGTCGGTCAATTGAATCTCATTTCCCACGCCTTCCGCCGTCTTTTCAATATACTCGAAGATATCCGGGGTCAGCACATAGCGTCCGGCAATCGCCAGGTTCGACGGCGCTTCCACCTGCTTGGGCTTTTCCACGAGCACGTCAAGTTTGAAGGTATTTTCGGCCACTTCTTCGCCGCCGATGATGCCGTATCGCTCCACCTTTTTCGGGTTCACTTCTTCCACGCCGATGACTGGAGCCTTGAAGCGGTTATAGGTATCGATCAGCTGGCGCGAGCAGGGATAGGGGGAATCGATAAGCGTGTCGCCCAGAAGCACCAGAAAGGGCTCATCGTCCACATGCCACTTGGCGTAGGAAATCGCATCGCCCAGGCCGTTGAGTTCGGATTGGCGGATGAAATGAATGTTGGCCAGGCTGGACAGTTTGCGCACCTGCAGGAGTTGCTCTTCGCGTCCCTTGGCCTGGAGATTGGCTTCCAGTTCAAAGGCGCGGTCGAAGTGGTTCTCGATGGACTGCTTGCCGCGGCCCGTGATAATCAGGATATCGCGAATCCCCGAATTCACCGCCTCCTCCACCACATACTGGATCGTCGGCGTATCGACAATGGGCAACATCTCCTTGGGCTGGGCCTTGGTCACGGGCAAAAATCGCGTTCCGAATCCTGCCGCCGGAATCACTGCTTTCTTGATCATGTTCAGTCTCCTCTATGATAATATTTGTCTATCTGTCAGTCTTTTTATCCCCGGGATATATTCGAAATGCTTATCCAAGCTAAATATTGGAATATCCAGCCTTAAGCAAATTGCACTAATAAGGCTATCTGTTGCGGGAACTGTTCTCCCTTTTCCCCGCAAAAAACTTAGCATTTTGCCAGCATTTATAAAATCATCCCTTGTCGTGTCCAAAAAGTATAAAGCTTTGAATATAGACTCAAAATACTCACTTTCCTTTTTGCGCATCCCATTGAGAAGTTCCATCTCAACGACGCCACATGTTGCAACACGATCCAAATCAAGCAAAAGAGAAAGAGAATCAGCCGCCTTACTATCTCCTGAACGAAGATAATCAACCCATATAGAAGTATCCACCATGACATACTTCTCAAAGGCCATTGTTTTTTTCCATTTCGCGCAGCTTCTTCCAGTCTGTTTGAATATCGACTTTTCCTCGAAGTGCTTTGAGTTCCTGAAGGTGTTTTAGACGAATCCAATCCTCAAGAACATACCTTATCGCTGCCGACCGGTTCTTTGCTTTGCTCATCGCCATGATAGACCGGGCTATCTTATCATCAATCACAACGGTTGTGCGCATGAAACACCTCCTTGGGGTTTTGGCCAAAGCCATCAATCCCGCAAACACTAGAAGTTTAGGGCATTACCATTTGGAAGGCAACGCCTAAATCGGATGATCGGCCGGCGGGGTGCACGACATAAATGGGGGCTGAGTTAATTTGAAGCAACGAATCTGAAGTTTTTCTGAGTAATGAAAATGCTTTTTCATCTTTAGGGCCAAGGGCCCGTCCGATAATAGCCA
>CAYWYC010000224.1:0-7955 GCA_964462565.1 uncultured Candidatus Sumerlaeota bacterium
GGTTTTTCGATTTGTGAAAATATGTCGAGAATAATGGTTGCGAGTGCGATGAAGTTTTGCGCAATTGTACAAAGTCCCATTGAGGAAGCAAACTTGCGTTAATGTCCGGCGGGCAATCTTATTTTTTGATTTCGCGCAAGATCGTCTCGGCCAGGGCGAAATCTTTGGGGAGGGTTACTTTGATATTACGGTCGCCGGCGGGAATAATTCGCACATGGCCTCCGGCTTCCTCAAAGATCGACGCGTCGTCGGTAAAGATTTCCAGCCGATCTTCCGCGCTGCGATAGGCTTCCAGCAGGGGACCATACTGAAAAATCTGCGGCGTCTGCACGGCCCACAGTTTGCTTCGGTCAAAGGTCTTGACCACACGTCCATCGCCATCGACTTCTTTGATCGTTTCCACAACGGGAGCCGCCAGTATGGCTCCGCCGAGTTCCCGCGCTTTTTGCAACCCGTCCATTACGGCATCACGCGGCGGAAAAGGCCGGGCCGCGTCGTGGACCATGACGATTTCCGTTTCTGCCTCGACCGTTTCCAGGCCCCGCAAGGCCGATTCCTGACGGCTGGCTCCGCCGGCAACGCATCGCAGCACCTTGCCACAGGCCGAACGCAGATGAGCCAGACGATCCGGCATTTCCAGCGTCGCATCATCGAGCACAAAAATGATCTGGTTGACACAATCGAGGGAATCGAAAAAACGCAGGGAATGGACTATCAGGGGAATACCGGCCAGCGGCTGCCATTGCTTGGGCAGGGAGCCGGGGAGGCGGGCGCCTTTGCCGGCGGCGACGATGACTGCGGCCACGCTCGCCCCGGCACTCATTTCGCGCCGTTTCCTTCCGAATCGGCCGAAAGAAGCCGCGCGAAAACCATGCGCCCCGTGTTGGTTTGCAGCAGGCTCGTTACCACCACTTCCACCTCGGAACCCTGGTGCTTACGGCCATCATCCACCACGACCATCGTACCGTCCTGCAAGTAGCCGACGCCCTGGTTTTCTTCCTTGCCCTCGCGCACCACCTGAATCTGGAAGGTTTCTCCCACAAAGACCGACGGCTTCAGCATGTCGGCCAGTTCGTTGATATTCAGGATCGGCACCTTGTGCAGCGACGCCACCTTTTGCAGGTTATAATCATTGGTCACGACCTGGGCATCGATCTCCTTGCTCAGTTCGAGCAGTTTGCGGTCCACCTCGCGGATTTCGGGAAAGTCGTTTTCCAATATTTGCATGGCAGGATGTTCGTTTTGGAGCGATTCCAGGATGGTCAGGCCGCGACGCCCCTTGGCGCGCTTGAAGGAATCGGAACTGTCGGCCAGCAGCTGCAATTCATCGATCACAAAGGTCGGCACCATGACCATGCCCGGCATAAAGCCCGAAATAATCATGTCGCGTACGCGGCCGTCGATAATGACGCTGGTATCCAGAATATAGGAATGGGCTCCGCCGGTTCCTCCCGGCAGCATGAATCGCAGATTACCCAGACTGAACTGGTCGGCATGTTTGAGCGCGATGATCAGGCCCAGATAGCCAAAAAGAAAATTGCAGACGATGCGGGCCGTGTTTTTGGTCATGATGGTTTCGGGAAATGTATCGTAAACCAACGCGGCGATTATCAGGCCGTAAAGAAGCCCCAGGGAAGCCAGAAAGACCCGCTTGGGCGAGACGGAACGCAGGCTGTACTCAAAGAGTACCACCATGATGGCCAGGATAAGCGCGATGATGGCGGAGTTCGCCGCGTTACCTCCCAGCCGCGCAACATAAAAACCACAACCCGCCGCCAAAACGACAAAAAATATCCGGGCCAATATAATCGGTTTGAGCATAGAAAAAAGAATTCTCCAACATCTATAATTAGATGTTTCCCCACAATCTTACTCTGCAAAATATGCACCATTAAAAGGAAGTTTGCAAAGCTTTTTCTGTTCCAGGCTACAGCGAAAAGGCCACCATGCCTTCTTTTCCCGGTTTTCACGGATTAATATGGACAGAAGCCCGGCCCTTTTCTATAATTCCTACAATTCGGTCTGGCCGAAGAAAGTATCATTCATTCCCGAAAGGATCCTCGATTACCATGTCACAACTTGCCGAACAACAACGCGAAACCGCCAAAAAACTGCAGAAGACCATCTGCCTGCCTGAGTCCGTGCTGGAAGCCCGCACGATGAAGGCGGCCCGTTCTTTTCTGGATGAGGGACTGGGCATTCCCATGGTTGTGGGGACTCCCGACGCCCTGCAGAAAACTGCCGACGAGGCCGGCGTTTCGCTCGATGGCATGAAGGTCGTGGATATTGAAAAATTCGAACGGCTCGATGAAATGGTTGCCCTTTATCAGGAACGTCGCGCCAAGGACAACATGACCGACGAGCAGGTGCGCGAACTGCTCTCCGATCCGCTCTGGTTCGGAGCCATGCTGCTCAAGATGGGCGAGGCCGACGGCATGACCGCCGGCGCGGTGAATACGACGGGCAATGTGATTCGCGCTTCCATCAAGTGCATCGGTACGCGCAAGGGCCTGCGCACGGTTTCCTCGTCCTTTATCATGGTTACCCAGGTGTCCGATTACGGCAAAAACGGAGCGCTCATCTTTTCCGACTGCGGCGTGATTCCCGCTCCCACGCCCGACCAGCTCGTGGACATCGGCGATGCCGCCGCCGACACGTGCCGCCAACTTCTGGATATTGAACCGGTGATTGCCTACCTCAGTTTTTCCACCAAGGGCAGCGCCGATCACCCCGACGCCATCAAGATGGCCGACGCCGCCAAGGCGCTCAAGGAGCGTCGCCCCGAATTGACTGTGGATGGCGAACTGCAGGGCGATTCGGCTCTGGTGGCCAGCGTTGGTGAGAAAAAATGCCCCGGCAGCCCCGTAGCCGGCAAGGCCAACGTGCTTATTTTTCCCGATCTGGGAGCCGGCAATATCGCCTACAAACTGACCCAGCGTCTCGGCCAGGCCGACGCCTATGGTCCCCTGCTCCAGGGCCTGGATCTGCCGGTGAACGATCTTTCCCGTGGTTGCGCCTGGGAAACCATCGTCCAGGTGGCCTGCATCACGGCATTGCAAACGCAGTAAGGCCAAAAACGTCAATCAAATCTATCCCCCGGCGCAAGGACGATGAGCCATCTTCCTTGCGCCATAATTCCTCCCACGGAATATCCATTATATCCTTGAAGGCCCGGTCTCCAGGGTTTATGATGAAACTGGTTTGTAAACTGGTAGTTTTTATTTTTGTTGATTATATAAGCCATGTTTCGGCTTGAGTAAGATACTTACATGAGCAATGCGCCTTTGAAGCCTCTCAAACGCAGATGGGAACTCTACTTTCCTATCCTGCTGACCCTTATCGATCTGCTCACGATAACGGCGGGCCTGGGTGCGGCATATTGGATTCGGTTCAACCTGATTCCCCATCTCCGCATTCGCCTGCCCTATACCGAAGGACACCTGTTTTCCGATTACATGAAAATGCTGCCCGTGGCTCTGCTTATTTATCTGGCTTCCTTCATGTTTGTCCACATGTACCGGACCGGTGACAAGCCCTGGAGTTCGCGTGTTTTTAATCGCCTTATCCGGGCTACGGGCCTGGGAACGTCCCTCGTGGTTTGCTTTCTCTTCTTCTTCCGAAACTTCACCGTGAATCCTGTTTCCCGCTGGATCATTCCTGTTTCCATGGTTACGGTTCCCGTCTTTGTCACCTTTGGCCGGCACACGCTTTATCGCCAAATGGTCCACATGGCGCAGCGTCGCGGAGAAAACCTGTCGCGGGCGCTGGTTATCGGGGTGGGCTATACGGCGCGGCAAGTTGCCCGATCCATCCGCCGTCATCATGAAATGGGCATGAAGATCGTCGGGTTCATTTCGGCCGAAGCCGAAGACATCGGACGCGACCAGATCGGCCTGCCCGTGCTGGGAGCCACGGAAGATCTTCCCGAAATTCTGGAGCGCGAAAAAATCGAGTCCGTCTTTATCGCCGAACCCGACTTCCGCCGCGAATTGCTGGGCGATATTTTTATCGAATGCCAGAAACGCATGATTGAGGTCAAGATTGTCCCCGATATCACGGAGATTCTCTTCAGCCAGGTGAATATCGAAGAGATGGACGGCATCCCCTTCATGGGCCTGCGCGGTACGCCGCTCCAGGGATGGAACATTATCCTGAAGCGCGTTTTCGACATTGTGTTTGCTTCTGTATTGCTGATTCTTTTTTCGCCCTTGATCCTGCTTGTCGCCCTGCTCATCAAACTCGATTCCTCAGGATCGGTTTTTTATCGGCAGGTCCGTATCGGCGCCGATGGCCGTCGTTTTCTCCTCATCAAGTTTCGCACCATGAAAGACGACGCCGAAAAGGAATCGGGGCCGGTCTTTTCCACCCCAAACGATCCCCGCCAGACGCGCGTGGGCCGGATCCTCCGCCAGACCCACCTGGACGAACTGCCCCAGCTGCTCAACGTCCTGCGCGGCACCATGAGCATTGTGGGACCCAGGCCGGAACGACCCGTTTTTGTCGATCATTTTCGCGAAGAAATTCCCCACTACATGGCCCGCCACCGCATCAAGTCGGGCATTACGGGCTGGGCACAGGTCAAGGGACAGGTTGGATTCGAAGGCACCATCGCCGAACGCCTGAAATACGATCTTTACTATATCGAAAACTGGTCGATCCTTTTTGATCTCAAGGTGATTCTGTTGACGCTGGTCTGGCTCTATCGCCGCCTGCACCAGCTGATCACTCTGCCGCCCGACCATCCCAGCCTGCGCCAGACCCGCGGGATTATTCCCCTGGAAGAAATGGCGATCCATGCCGACGAGGACGATAGCAGAAAAGACCGGGACAAGAAATCGGCACAGGGCGTATCGGTTCCCAAGCCGGATATAAAAACCCACTAGGCATCCTTTGTCTTTCCCGGAACAGCCAGGCTTTCAGCGCGATTTGATGCTTCGGGACCCGATTCATGCGATATCTGAATTACAGCGTTTTTTCCATGCTTCTTCTGGCCGCGGCGGCTGCCGGCTGGTGGGGACATACTTATATCCATGTGGTCGTCCTTGTCATGGCGGCGTTGCTCCTGGCTTTCTGGTTTTTTCTGGCGCGCGGGCAGGAGGGTTATTTTCTTACATCCGTCCTGTTTATCGCGGGATTCATCTGCTTCGTACCCCTGGCCGCCTGGGAAGCCGGGCAGTTTCGCCCCTGGGGCTTCATCGGACTTCTAGGAGCCATGGCCCTCCTGCTCGTGGCCTATTGCGTGCGCCTGGGGCGGATATTCTATCTCGCGAAAAGCCGACAGGAACTGCTCAAGGGCTTTCTCTCCATTGATCTCTGGTTCCTGAACATCGGCCTGCTGGCTTTCGGGATTATTGCCTGTCTCCAACTTTTCCAGAACGGCCTCAGCACAGCCAGTATCTTTGCCGCGATATGGAAAGGGGCCATTCCCCTGTCCTTTGTTTTCTGCCTGGCCATGCTGGTCCATGCCGCAAGCCTGGCCGACCAGTCGAACTGGATTTTTTACCTGCTCCTGGCCGCCATGCTGGTCCATGCAGGACTTGGCGCCACGCGCGTCGTCCTGATTTACCGCCACGTCCAATACGCACAAAGGTGTCACTTGTTTGAACTCGACGAAGAAGCGGCTCTGTCACTCCGCCAGGCCACCGCTCATAATCGTTACTTGCGATGTTCCTTCTGCGACACCTGGATCGACGAGGCGTCTCAGGAATTGACGGACCATACAAGGCAATCCAACTGAAATCGCAGGATGCACGACACAAATAGGAGGAAGCTATTTCTGTCAAAGGAATTCCTGATAAAAAAGAATCCTGGCTTGTTTAATAAAATCCTTATCGTCCTCTTTTAAGCGCCACAGGCGCGTTCCATAATAGCCTGGGGTTTCAACCCCAGGGAAGGGGGAAGAAAAAAGCAGAGGGCTGAAGGCCCGATCCATAAAAAGACGTGCAGAATCTTGGATCGGGCCTTCCAAAACCAGGGGTTCAGAACCCCTGGCTATTATCGAACGGACCCTTGGCCCAAAAGATGAAAACCTATTTTCATGACTCAAAAAAAAGTCCTTCGATTCATGGTTAGAGTTAAATCAGCTCCTATTTATCGTACACCCGAAATCGCAATCAAGATTTTTTCTCCTGTTCTTTTTAGGGAGACGAAGCTATAATCAACCCGTCAAATTATAAAGGCTCAGGGCTATGGCAAAATTCGAGGATTTTACTGATTATCAAGACGAGATGAAACGGCACTTTTTGAACCTGCGCGTTTCGGATAGCGCCCTTGTTGCCGACCCCGTAACAAAGCCCAACGAGCGCCTGGCCCAGTGCATCTGGTTCGACAGCCTGCTTCTCCACGACAATCTCAAAACCGACAGCGGCAAGAGTCTGGAAATACGCCAGCCCGGACGATGGAACAGCGAGGAAGGTCCGGACTTTCGCGAGGCCAGACTCGTGATCGACGGCGAGGATGTGACGGGGGATGTGGAGATTCACCTGAACTCATCCGGCTGGCGACAACACCGCCACCACCTGAACAGCGCCTACGATAATGTCATCCTCCATGCCTACCTCTGGCACGAAGAAACGCCCCGCGAAACGCGCGATTCCAAGGGACGGTTCATCGAAAGTTTCTGCATGGAGCCCTGCCTTTTTCCGGATCTCGACAGCATTCGCAATACGGTCAATATCGAGGACTATCCCTATTCCAGCAGCGCCTCCTATGGCAAATGCCAGCCCCTGATGACGACGCTGGACGAAGATTTCGTCGCGGGAATGCTCGAAGCGGCCGGACGTGAGCGCCTGAAGATCAAGGCCGGGCGCTTTGCCAACCAGGCGGAAGGCACGCTCCTGGACCAGGTTTTTTATCAGGCCGTGATGACCTACATGGGCCACGGTTCCAACAAGAGCCTTTTCTTTTTGCTGAGCAAGCGCGCGCCACTGATCGAGATGGCCGACTACCTGGGCGATCTGGGTCGCGAATGCGCCGTGCCTTTTTTCCAATCGATCCTTTTTCATGTGGCCCGGATGATTCCCGAAAGCGACGAGGAGATGGACAAGACCGATGACGAAACACGTGAATATATCGCCCTATTGCGGAAGTATTGGAAAAACTACGCCGGCTATTTTTCCGATCGTCTGATTCCGAAAACGCGGCAATGGATCAGTGGAGTGCGACCGGTGAATTTTGCGACGCGGCGGCTGGCCGGGGTTTCTTATCTGCTGGACAACTGCTTTCTGGACGAAGGCTTTGCTTCTTTTTTCACGCGCGTATTCATGAGTCACAACATGGACGCCACGCTGCGGCGGAAACGACAGTGGATCAAGAAGGAACTGATCGGCCTCTTCGTGGTGGATGAGGCGGATGACTATTGGACCTGGCGCTATACTTTCACGGCCAAGCGCGCTCGAAAACCCATGAAACTGATCGGCGAAAATCGCGCCGCCTGCATCGTCTTCAACGCCCTGCTGCCCCTCATGCTCTACCACGCCCACAAAAGCCGCGACAACGAACTGGAAGACCGCGTCTGGGATGTGTACCGCTCCTTTCCCGCGCTCGAAAGCAACTCCATCGTCCGCCACATGCAACATCGCCTTTTCGGCGAAGACCCACGCGGCAAGCGCCTGATGACCAGCGAAATTCGCCAGCAGGGCCTCTTCCACATCTTCGCCGAATGCTGCCAACTAAACGAAAAAGGCTGCGAAGAATGCTACTATTCACAGGGATGAAGGGAATCCAGGATGCTTGTTTTTGGATTGCGATGGCTTGCCATCGCCTTGTTGTTCGGGACCTTGGTCCCGACCTCTGCCTGACGCGAAGAAAAGCAACGGCTCTCCAAATTTTTGCCAAAGGAATTCGCAATTGAATTTGCATGTGGGACATTCAGCATTTGCGAGCCGAGTAGAATGAATGATGGATTTAATATATGTGAATCTGAATTACCTGCAAAAGGGAGGCGACACAATGCC
>CAYWYC010000225.1:0-4533 GCA_964462565.1 uncultured Candidatus Sumerlaeota bacterium
GCCACCAGGATGGTGGCGATACGTACATTCGGCCTTCTGCCGATGTGCTCGTATCTGAGCCATAGAGTCTGTCCGTAAAAAAAACTTCCACATCCGTCTTGACGGCCTCCGTGCAGAAGCCTAACATTATGCCTATGTTTTGCATTTATATATCTGACATATTGCTGATTTGAAAGGTTGAGATTATGAGTTACAAAGTGGGCATTATTGGAATGGTCGGAGAAGAACTGAAGAAAGATCGCTGGGGAACGCTTGAAAAACTGGCCGGCTTTGGTTATCAGGGCCTCGAAGGCGCGGTTATGGTGAGTGACGACAAGAATGAAATGAAGGAAAACCGCAAGCGTCTCGCGGATTTGGGCATGGAAACCGTTGCTCTTTCCTGCAACCATCATCATCCCGAAAAGTTGGAAGAAACGATCGAAAACGCGAAAATTCTCGGCGCGGAATATATCGTCACTTATTGGGGCCCTGCCGAAAGCACGGATCAGGTGATGAAGATGGCGGAAGTGCTGGAAGACTTGGCCGTGAAGTGCGAAAAGGAAGGCCTGACCTTTCTTTATCACAATCATGAACACGAATTTGAAGCCAAGCTCGGCGAAAAAGGTCGTGACTGCGCCTTTGATCTGATCTACAACAATACGGAAAAACTGCGCTTCGAACTCGACGTCGCCTGGTGCCATTTTGGCAAGAGCGATCCCATTCGTCTTATTCGCCGCTGCGGCCATCGCATTCCCGTCCTGCACATCAAGGACCTGGCCGACGACAACATTCGCGGCTACTTCAGCGCTATCGGCATGGGCGTGGTTGATTGCTTTGGAGCCATGGAAGCCAGCGCCGCCAAGGGCGCGAAGTGGATGGTCGTCGAAGAAGACCGTCCCTACAACCTCACCCATTGGGAAAGCGCCGTCGCGAGTATCCTGAATATCCGCGAGGCGGGCCTGCTCATCAAGTAAATCGTGGCACACATCGATTATAGCAAAAAGGGTCCGTCTCAATCAGGCGGACCCCTTTTTATAGCCCGGCCAATCGGGGGAAATGAAAATCAGTATTTGCACTTTTGAAAAGGCTTTGGATATAATCGATAGAGTAAAATCCATGAAGCTTGCGTATTTTATGGGCGAGCCTCTTTTATGGAAAAGAAAGGATGATTTGCATGAAAAATATCCGTGGAATGTTGAAACTGGAAGGTGGCCTGCTCCTGATCGGCCTTATGCTGCTTTCCGCATGTACCTATATGCTCGCAACCGTCGATCAGCGGGTGCGTGCAGTTGATAAAATTGAAGAAGGAGAATATAACGAAGACTATTATCGATTCGCCGAGTTAATGGCGGAGATTTTTGTCCAGGTGCAGAACCGCTATGTGGACGAGGTCGAACCCCAGCGGATTTTCCAGGCGGCTCTGGACGGCGTGTTCGACGCGTTGGACCCGCACAGTTCGTACCTGAGCGCCGATAATTTCAAGGATCTGGAAAAGAGCACGGAAGGTGAATTTTCGGGCATCGGAATTCATATCGACGTGCGTAACGGTATCCTGACCGTGATTTCGCCGATTCCGGGAACCCCCGCCGCCCGCGAGGGCTTGCAGGCCTGGGACCGCATTGTAGAAATTGAGGGCGAATCGACGGAAGGCATCACCACCAGCGAAGCCGTGGAAAAACTCACCGGCCCCGTGGGGACCGAAGTGAGCATCATGGTTTATCGCGAAAGCACCCGCAAGCGCATTCCCTTCACCATCGTCCGCGATCGTATCAAGATCCAGAGCGTCTATTCCAACGCCGACGCCGGCGACTATGTGCCGCCATATTTCAAGGCGCTTCTGGATGAGGGCATCGGTTATGTGCGTCTGACCAAGTTCAGCGAAAACGTGAGTGACGATCTGGAAAAGGCGCTTGAACGGCTGAAGGAGGCTAACGTGCGCGGGCTGATTATCGATGGCCGTTTTAACAGCGGCGGCCTGCTGGATGAAGGAATCAAGGTCAGCGACCTCTTTCTGGAAGACGATGCCATCATCGTGGCCACAAAGGGACGCCTGGAAGAACAGAACAAGGTATATCGCGCCCGCGAGTCGATGAAGGTGAAATGGCCGATTCTGATGCTGGTGAACGAAGGCAGCGCCAGCGCCACGGAAATTCTCGCCGGTGCGCTCAAGGATCACCACCGCGCCGTGCTTCTCGGCCCCGAAGGCCAGAACACCTATGGCAAGGCCATGGTCCAGAGCATTACACCGCTCCGCGTCTCCCTGGAGAAGGATGAAGAAGGAAACGACCTGCCCAACGCCCTGCGCCTGACAACCGCCCGCTACTACACGCCCGATAACGTCGGAGAAGACGGAAAGAGTATTCATGACATCGGTATCAAGCCCGACCTTACCGTGAAGATTCCGGCGGAGCATTATTCCGATCTGCTGACCAAGGGTATGCTCCTGGGCGATCCCATCCTCGCCGAACCCGGAGAGGAAAAAGACGAGAAAGCAGCCGGAGAGAACGGCGATGACGATGGCAATGATAAAGAGAGTGATGATGAGGATGAAGCCGATGAGGACGATGAACCGAAAGAAGGCGGCGACATTCCCTTTTACATGAAAAACGGCGAAGAAGAGAATAAGCCCACGACCAAGGACATCCAACTTCGCTACGGTGTGGATGTTCTTCGGGCGCTTCTCATTTCCAATTACGAAAAATCATGACCGTACAATCGGCCTCCCAGCATCCCGCTTCCATGCCGGATTCGCCTGATGCCGGGGCCGATAAATCGGTCGATACCCAGGACAAAAAACCGTCGCCCCCGCGCAAAAAACGCTGGAGGCGGCGGTTTCTTTATATCTTCGGATCATTCCTTCTCCTGCTTGTTATTTTCGCCCTGTGGCTGAAGCTCCGCTCAGGCCGCGAATATTACGGCACACCCGAACGCCTGCTCCCGGCGGATACGGCCCTGCTCACGACCTGGCGGGCCTTCAGCCTTTTTCTGCAAGACTTTGAAAGCCTGGAGGCCGTCCGGAGCATGAAGCAGGATGAGGAACTGGCCTCGCTCCTCGCGGCGGATACCGAATGGCTCAGCCTGCAAAAGCGCATGAGCAAGGCCCAGTATCGCATCGTCCAGAAAATGTTTCGCGACTTTGTCGATACCTGGTTCGGTCGCGAATTCAGCATCGCCATCCTGCCGCCGGTGGAGAAGTACCCGGACAACAACTTTCCCAAACGGTCCGGACTCATTGTGATTGCCCGGACCGATATCGGCTTTGAAGAAAACCTGGCCGAGCTTGCCATGCAACTCTATCCGGAATTCCGACTGAAGGAATACAAGCACCGGGAGCAATCGATCTTTGCCTATCAGGCCGAGAAAGAATTCGACGGCTTTGCCTATTGCCGCTTCGGCAAGACCGTTGTCATTACGCTGCGCTCCGCCGATCCGCGCTGGCTCATGGAGATTGTGGATCGCAAAGTGGACGATGAAAGCGGCAAGCATGAAGAGAAATCTCTGGCGGCGACGGTCAATTTTCGGCACGCCGCCAAATGGGAGAAGGAAGCGACACCCGGCGGCTTGCGGCTCTTTTTGAACCCCGCGGTCTTGCCGCAGACGATGCGCCGTTATCCCTTTGACGATGCCGACGGCGACATCTTCATGTTCTGGATGGAATACATCAAAGAAAAATGGAACAAGTTCGAGTGGGCCGCCATGAAGATGAACCTGAAGGATGGACTTCACATGAACAGCAAGTGGCAACTGAAGCCCGAAGCGGAGGCGGAATGGCGCAAAGCCTTGAAGGGGCCGGAGATTATGCCGCCGATGGCGGAATTACTCGGGCAAATGCCCCCGGACACGTCGGTCGTCTATCAGGCCGCTCATCCATCCTTGCGCGATTTCATGCTGGAACTTCGTGATCGCATGGCACGGTCGGGAGCCTATCGCGAAAAACTGGCGAAGTTCGAGGCGGCCTGGCAAAATGCCCTGGGCTTGCGCTATCGCGAGGATTGCCTCGCAAAACTGGGAGAAGGATTCGGCCTGGCTCTTACTGGGCTGGTGGGCGGCGATATTTTCCCTGTTCCCCTGGGGCGCGGCTGGTGGGATCATGATTCGGAAGCAGCGGCCCGTGAGAATGCCAGGACTATCGACAATAATGAGATCACGGCTGACCGCATTCTGCTCATGCTTTTCGCGCGTTACCATAGCCGCGTGGAAGGTCGGCGTGTGTGGCTGTATCTGAATGAAACAGAAAACGCCAGCGGGCAGGAGGGGAATACACGCTTGCCGGAAATCTACCAAAAGCAGTTGCCTGAGCTGCCGCGCCAGAGTCCTGCTTTTGCCATGATCGTGGACCTGGAGCAGGCCTATCTGCAACTGCGCAAAGTCCACAATGCCGCACGGCTATGGTCCAGGAAGGTGCGGAAGAATTTTCACCGCCTGGAAACCGCCCTGGCTGCCCTGCAGCATCTTTCGTCCGCCCGCTTCATCATCTATCATGAAGAAGACGGGGTGCGATTCAGCCTGCACGTTGACGCGCGCTGATCCCAAACCCTATCCCCGCATCCTGCC
>CAYWYC010000225.1:4633-7844 GCA_964462565.1 uncultured Candidatus Sumerlaeota bacterium
GGCAAAAATCGTACCGCCGGCATCTTGCCGGCAACCAAACTGGGCATACGACATAGATAGGGGCCGATTGAAATCTGAAGCCCCCTTGGTTGCATTCCGCGTAAGAAAAGGCCTCGGCAAGCCGACGCACTGCATGATTCGTCCCCCTTGTATTTCCGGTTGAGATGTTCCGAATTTGATTGAGTCGTTCTCAATATTATGTGTCCCTGTCTCGTTCCGGATCGAGGGTGTCGCAGGAAGAAAACGCGTAGGTTTGAAAGCAAAAGGATATCAAATCCCAATGGCAAAATACTTGCCCACCTGATAAATCGCGCTGGCGATGATCCAGGCCATTGCCGTGAGGCCGATCAATTGGAACCAGGCCCATTTTGCCGAACCTGTTTCACGGGCCGTAGCCGCCAGCGTTGCCACGCAGGGGGTGCTGATGAGGCAGAATATGATAATGCAAAAACCGGCCAGTGCTGAAAAGTCTTGTTGGAGTTTTTCCCGCAATTTATCGACGGACGCTTCGGCATCGCGCACGGAAAAAACCACGCCTAATTGGGCCACGAAGATTTCCTTGGCCGCTATTCCGCCGATCACGCCGATTCCCACCCGCCAGTCGGCCCCGAAACTTTCGAGCGCCGGTTCTATCGTTTTGCCCAAGCGCCCCGCAAAAGATTGTGAAACCAGCAGGGCCTGCTTTTTCGTGATAAGATCGGAAGCGGCTTCCATTTCTCCGGCTGCCTTCAACTGTGTGATCTGGCTGTCATATTCGGTGGCCGGTCGTGGGAAGCTGGACAAAAACCACAGAATGATAGATCCCACCAGGATTACGGTGCCTGCTTTTTTCAGATAGAGCCAACCCCGGTTCCACATGTGCAGGGCCGCGCCCTTAAGGGTGGGGATGCGATAGGGCGGCAGTTCCATGACAAAGGGTTCGGACTCGCCGCGAAAGAGGGTCTTGCGAAGGAGAAACGCCACCGTCACGGCCAGAACAATCCCGAAAAAATAAACCAGCCACAAGAGGGGAGCCTGCCATTGCTTTGGAAAAAAAGCGGGGATCAGCAGGCCGTAAATCGGCAAACGTCCCCCGCAGCTCATCAGCGGAATCAGCATGATGGTGGTCATGCGGTCGCGTCGGTTTTCCAGGATGCGCGTGGCCATGATGGCGGGTACGGAACAGCCGAAGCCGATGAGCATGGGGATAAAGCTTTTTCCATGGAGCCCGATTTTGTGCATGAGCTGGTCCATGATGAAGGCAGCCCGCGCCATATAGCCCGAGTCTTCCAGAAAGGAAATCGCCAGAAAGAGAAGCATGATGTTCGGCAGGAAAACGATGACGCCGCCGACACCGCCGATGATGCCATCTACCAGAAGCGACTGGAGCAGGCTTTCCGATCCTTCCGGCCAGAATCCGGAAACAGTATTCCCCAGCCACCCGAAAAAGATTTCGATCCAGTTCATCAGCGGATTGCCCAGGGTAAAGGTAAACTGGAAGACCAGATACATGAGCGCGAAGAAAAGTGGAAAAGCGAGAAGCGGGTGGGTGACCACGGCGTCGATCTGGTCCGACCGGTCGTGGCGGCGCTCCACGGTGCTGCGCATGGTTTCCTGGCAGGCGCCGGAGATAAAGCCATAGCGCCGATCGGCAATCAGGATCTCCGGGGTATCACCGAGGATCGACTGAATATGGCTTTGCTGTTTGCGCATACATTCCAGCAGCGCTTCATTGCCATATTTCTCGGCCAGTTCGCCATCGTTTTCCAGCAGCTTCAGGGCAAGCCAGCGCCGTTTATGGATCGCCAGGTCGGGATGGGTTTCTTCCAGTTTTCCGCTGATAAGCTGAATGGCTGCCTCGATATCGGGACCATAGTCAATAAAGGGAGTCGGGGCTTTTTCTTCGAGTGCGGCATATTGGACGATTGCGTCGAGCAAGGTGTCGATGCCGGCGTTCTTGCTGCCTACCGTTTGCACTATAGGCGTACCCAAAAGATCCGACAGCCGCTGCAAGTCAAACTCAAAACCCCGAACCCGGGCCATGTCGCTCATATTAAAAACCAGTAAAACGGGCGCGTGCATTTCGATCAACTGCACCGCCAGATAGAGGTTTCGCTCGAGGTTCGAGGCGTCCAGTACATCGAGCACCACGTCGGGTTTTTCATCCAGGATAAAGCGCCGGGCTAGCCGTTCTTCTTCCGACCAGGCGGTGAGGCTGTAAGAACCCGGCAGATCGACAACCTCCATGGAGCATTCTCGCCAATTGCGCTTGCCGGATATCTTCTCCACCGTCACGCCGGGATAATTCCCGACATGCTGACGGCTTCCTGTCATGTTATTAAAAACAGTGGTCTTGCCGGAATTAGGATTCCCCACCAGACTGACGAGCAGCGAAGATTGACTCAGCCTGCTTTGGCTGTCCTGCACAGAGGCAGGCGGATGGGGTTTGGACCCCTGGGGAAAAACACACGTGAGATCATTAGAAGGGCTCTTGCCCGAAGGCGAATTACTTTTGTCAATTGCCATTATATAACCTGAATACGCGAAGCCATGCCACGACCCAAAACGATACGACTGCCCTTCACCGATAAAATACAACAGCCCCAACCATGATTCCGGATCACTTCAATTTCGACCCCGGGAACCAGGCCGAGCGCTGCCAGACGGTTACGAATGCCGCGTCCACCACCGTCCACACCGAGAAACTGGACCTTCTTTTTCTCGGGAACACTGGACAGGTAGATGTGCGAATGATTTTTGGAAGAGATTTCTTGCATCGTACTGATTGCCATTAAATGCCCGTTTCCTGTTCATGCTTCTGGATAATACAGGGAACCGCCGAGGAAGGCCCCCACAGCCCGCTATGTTTTGTAATTTAGATCAAGTATCATTAGTGAGTCAAGCTTTTTTTTGCAGATTCCAGCAAAATAGTGAAAATTATGTACCTTTCACCTGGAGTCCATTGAGAAAATATGTACGGCCCTTAGGGCGTTCTCGGGATTCTCAGCAGCTCTCCCATGCGCAGCAGAGTCGCAATTCATAATATTCGCGACATTTGCGCTATCGCCGGTTAAGAAAAGGAACCGCGGATAGGGCGGATGACGCGGATAAGGATCTCCTTCACTTAAAAGTATGTTTTCGATGCATTATAGCGAATCTCGAAAGTCTTTCTGCCACATAAAAGCCGCGAGATTCTGCAAAAGGGTCAAAAGCACCATTTCTCGGGCTTCAG
>CAYWYC010000226.1:0-7815 GCA_964462565.1 uncultured Candidatus Sumerlaeota bacterium
TGGAATATGCCTTACGCAAAAGCCAAGACAGATATCAGTATGAAGGATCAAGGAAGATTAACAGGATTTGCCTTCTGCATTGACAGAAGCCCCTGGTCCTTTATATGATATGCCCCTATCTTTTTATGGAGTGCATCATGTTTGATTTGGAGCATGATTGGGGAACGGGCTTGTCTGTATCTTAAGGAGAGAAAAAAATGAAGAAATGCACTTGTTTGATCATTCTGCTTTGCCTGCTTGCGTGGGGGAGCGTTTTTGCGGCAGACTGGCCGCAGTTTATGGGGCCTATGCGTACTGCCGAGGCTCCGGAATCGGAATCGGGCCTGCTGAAGAAGTGGCCGCAGAATGGTCCTTCGGCGAAGTGGACGGTGGATGTGGGGGTTGGCTACGGCGGCGCGGCGATTGACGATGGCAAGGTTTTCATGCTGGACCGCGAAGGCAATCAGAAGGATATTTTTCGGGTCTTAGACCTGGATTCGGGCGATGAACTTTGGCGCTATGAGTATTCCGCGCCCGGAAAACTGAGTTATGACGGCTCGCGGTCGGTTCCGACTGTAGTGGGGAATCGGGCCTTTGCCGTTGGGCCTTTCGGGCACATGTATTGTTTTGACCTGGAAGGCAGAGCGCCGGTCTGGAATCGGCATCTTCTGAGTGAATTCAAGGCCAAACGCCCGAACTGGGGTGTGGCCCAGGCGCCGCTGTCCTATTATTCGTCCGTTATCGTGGCTCCTGTTGGTGATGAGGCGGGCGTTGTTGCCATTAACCAGGAAACGGGCCTGAATATCTGGAAGTCGGAAAAGCTGCGGGGCGGCGCGGGCTATGTGTCTCCCGTGGGCGCGCAGATTGACGGTGTGGATATGGTTATCCAGGTAACGACGGAAGAAACGGTGGGCATCGAGGCGCGCAGTGGGCGTATCCTCTGGCGCTATGGCGGATGGCGCTGTCGCATTCCCGTAACGGTTCCCACAGTTCTTCCCGAAAACCGGATATTCATAACGGGCGAATATGGCGCGGGTTCGGCCATGATCCAGGTGAACAAGGCGGATGATGGCAGTTTTCAGGTGAAGGAGCTTTACAAGACCGACAAGGTAGGCGCGCAGATTCATGCGCCTATATTTCATGAGGACCACCTCTTTATCATGAGCAATGGCAATCGTCGGCGCGATGGGCTGGTTTGCATGGACCTGCTGGGCAACGTGAAGTGGAAGACGCAGATGAACCCGAACTTTGAGCGGGGCGGTATTATCTTTGCCGATGGAATGCTTTACGCGATCGATGGCAAAAACGGTGAGGTTTACCTGATCGAGCCGAGTACGGAATCCTTTCGTCCGGTTTCCAAGGCCGGATTGCTCGGCGGCAAGCAGGTCTGGGCGCCTTTGGCCATTTCGAACGGGAATCTGATTATTCGCGACCAGAACCAGATGAAGTGTTTTGATGTTTCGTCTGAATAGCCAATGAAAAACAAAAAAAAATAGAAAAGGGAATATTTCCATGAACAATTTTGTCTATCATAATCCGGTGGAACTTATCTTTGGCAAGGGCACGATTGCCCAGCTGGCCGATAACATCCCTTCCGACAAGCGTGTGCTGATGTGCTATGGCGGCGGTTCGATCAAGCGCAACGGCGTTTACGACCAGACGATGGCAGCCCTGAAGAACCACAAGGTGGCTGAGATCGGCGGGGTGGAACCGAATCCGCGCTATGAGACGCTGATGAAGGCCGTGGAACTGGGTCGTCAGGAACAGTGCGACTATGTATTGGCGGTCGGTGGCGGATCGGTATTGGACGGGGTGAAGTTTGTGGCGGCGGCCATCCCCTTTGATGATGGGGATCCCTGGAAGATCCTGTCGGAACAGGCCAAGCTCAAGACGGCCCTCCCCTTGGCGAGTGTCCTGACCCTGCCTGCCACGGGCTCGGAAGCCAACATGAACTCGGTCATATCGCGCGACAGTACGCAGGAAAAGCTGGCCTTTGCCAATCCGCTGGTTTATCCGCAGTTTTCCATTATTGACCCGGAAACGCACACGACCCTGCCGGAACGCCAGACCAAGAACGGTATTATCGACGCCTTTGTCCACGTGATGGAGCAATACGCGACCTATGACGTGAACGCACCGCTGCAGACGCGCCAGGCAGAGGCCATTCTGCTGACCTTGCTGGAAGAAGGCCCCAAGGCGCTGGAAAATCCGGAAGATTATGATATTCGCGCCAACATCGCCTGGGCGGCCACGCAGGCGTTGAACGGGCTGATCAATCGCGGCGTACCCCAGGACTGGTCCACCCACCTGATCGGCCATGAGATCACGGCCCTTTGGGGACTGGACCACGCGCAGACACTGGCGGTGGTTTTGCCGGCGAACATGCGTTATAACAAGGAAGCCAAATCGAGCAAGCTCATCCGCATGGCCGAAGCCGTGTGGGGCATTGATACGTCCGCATGCGCCGACCCCGCCGGTGCCGCGATTGACAAGACGGAGGAATTTTTTCGCTCGCTGGGAGTAAAGACACGGCTGAAAGAGTACGATATAACAGAAGGAATTGAAAAAGTGGCCGAGCGAATCGACGCGCGTGGTATATCCGGCATCGGTGAGCGGCAAAATATCGGCAAGAAAGAAATCCAGGAGATTTTGGATCTTTGCCGGGAATAGATGATTGGAAAAGGCCTTGACCCGCGAAAAAATTGAAATCTCTTGTCTTTGATGGTGACTTTTTCTTAAAAGACAGATAAGATTCGGGCCTGTCGGTCCAGGGAGTATGGGGATTGGCAGGCCCATCTTAAGATAGAAGGTGAGAAGCGGGCCAAATTTACGGGATGTTTCGTTTTTTGCAGCATAGAGATGAGCCTCCATTATGGTTAAACTCGAAATTGTAAGCGACAAGCCATTTGTTGCCAACATTGGCCGGACAACGATCGATTTTGTGCAGCAGAGCGGGCGAATGACCATTTTCTTCCTGGTCGCTTTTTACCGGATTTTTGTTTTTCCCTTCCGTATCGCGCGTATCCTGCAACAAATCAATTTTATTGGCATGAAATCCATGTCCGTTGTCGTGCTGACGGGCCTTTTTACCGGCATGGTGCTGGGTATTCAGGGCTATTACACGCTATCCAAGTTCGGCTCGGAAGGGGTTCTGGGCGCGGCGGTGGCCTTGTCGCTGATCCGCGAACTGGGGCCGGTGCTCACGGCGCTGATGGTGACGGGCCGGGCCGGTTCTTCCATGGCTGCGGAAATTGGCATCATGGGTATTTCCGAGCAGCTTGACGCCCTGGATACCATGGACATCGATCCGATCAAGTATCTTGTCTGTCCCCGCATGGCGGCGAGCATTATCAGTTTTCCACTCCTGGTTTCGGTGTTCAATGTTGTCGGAATTATCGGCGGTTATTTGACGGGTGTGGTGATGATGGGGATCAATGCGGGTAACTTTATGGCGCGCATGAAAATGGCCGTCAGCATGGAGGATATTACGGGCGGTTATATCAAGTCGATTGTATTTGCCCTGATCGTATCCACCGTCTGCTGCTTTCAAGGCTACTATGCGAATAAACGCAAAGACGTATTCGGCGCGCGTGGTGTGAGTATCGCCACCACCTCCGCCGTGGTTATGTCAAGCGTGATGATTCTGATCAGCGATTACGTGATTACGTCCATTCTGCTCTAGGCTGGAAACTATGTCGCCCTGTTTTGTCGAGTTCAAAAACGTCCACAAGTCATTCGGAACCCAGAAGGTTCTGAACGGGCTGGACCTGTCTGTGGAGCAGGGGGTAACCACGACAATCATCGGGCAGAGCGGCGTGGGCAAGAGCGTGATGTTGCGGCACGTGGCCGGACTTATCCGTCCGGACAAAGGGGAAATCCTTTTTTGCGGGCACAACATTCTGAAGATGTCCTCGGAAGACCGCAAAGATTTCAAGCACAAGTTCAGTTATATGTTTCAGAACATGGCGCTTTTCGACTCAATGAACGTTTTTAACAACATCGCCATGCCCTTGCAGGAAAACACCGATCTGTCGGAGAAGGAAATTCGGGAGAAGGTGGAGCAGCAGGTCGAAGAACTGGACCTGCATGACGTGTTGAAGAAATATCCTTCGCAGATTTCCGGCGGCATGCGCAAGCGTATCGCTCTGGCCCGCGCGTTGATTATCAACCCGGATCTGATTCTTTTTGATGAACCGGCTACAGGTTTGGACCCGATTCGCAAAAACTCGGTGCATAACATGATCCAGCGTTACCAGAAGAAGAATAAGTTTACGGCCATTATGGTCAGTCATGAAATCCCGGAAGTGTTCAACATTTCGGATCGGGTGGCTGTTTTGCATGAGGGCAAGATCATTTATCAGGGCGACGGCGATTCGATTCATGAATGCGATGATCGGCGTGTGCAGCAGCTGATCCAGGGCAAGGAAAAAGAAGAAGACGTGGAAATGTAAGGAAGCCGCATTGGAACCAGGATGCGGCCTGTGATATAATCAAGGACAAAGAGACTGCCATGAAAAAACCATCTATCGAAACCTCTGTAGGCATTTTTGTACTGATTGGCCTGGCCTGTGTGGCCTACATTACCTTTCGTCTGGGGAACCTGGAAATACTCGCGGAAGACAGTTACTACGTGAACGCCCGCTTTCTGTCGGTTGCCGGCCTGAAGCCAGGCGCCTCCGTCGATGTGGCCGGCGTACAAATCGGTACCGTGGATTCGATCAAACTCGACACCGACGAAATGGTGGCCGTGGTCCAGATGAAAATCAAATCCTCCGTGCCCCTTTCCACCGACGTGATCGCGTCGATCCGCACGAGTGGTCTTATCGGCGATAAGTATATCAAACTGGAACCGGGTGGTATGCCGGATAAGTTGAAAAACGGCGACAGCATTGAAGAGACAGAATCGGCCATTGACCTGGAAAGCCTGATCAGCAAGTATGCCTTTGGCGATGTGGATGAGTAATTCGGGCAGAATCTAAAAAACCAACAAGGAGTTTTCCCATGAAAATAACAGCCAAAGCAGTATTGTCATTGATGTGCATAACGGTTCTCCTGGCGCTGAGCGCTTCCGCAGGATGGGCCGCCGACGAGGATAAGGAGGCCCCCTATAAGGACAAGGAGGCCAGTGAAGTTATCAAAATAGCCGTTGGAAAGCTGCAGGAAGAAGTCCGCAAGGAAGGCATTGATTCAAAAGAGGAAATCCAGGAGCAAAGGGAGCGCATTTACAATATTCTTCTGGATGTGGTGGACATGAAGACCGTTGGAATCCTGACCCTGGCCCGCTATCGGAAGGACTTTTCGGATGAGCAGTTCGATGAATTTCTGGATATTTTTTACAAGCTGATGTTTTCCACCTATATTACCCATCTGCATAAAATGAATAATGAACCGATCAAGATTCTCAATTCGAGAAAACGCGGCGACGATAAAATGACCGTGGAGGCGGAAATAACCACGACCGATGGAACCAAGGTTCCCTTGGAATTCAGCATGTTGCAGAAGGACGGACAATGGTGGATTTATGACCTGAAAGCGGAAGGCGTAAGCATCGTGCGGAACTATCGCAGCCAGTTTCGGGAGTTGCTTTTCAAGAATTCGGTGGACGAATTTATCGAAAAACTGGACAAAAAAAGCAAGGAACTCGAAGAAAAAGCGATAACCGAAGTGAAGGAATAAACTGTTCAATAGAAGAGAGTACCTGAATATGCGGATGTGTTTCTTTTTACTGACACAAAGGGCAATAGGCTTCGGGCTTTTTGCCCTTTTTATTTTGGCTGTGGGATGTGCTGATCTGACCAAACCAACGGATGCCACGCAAGCGCCTGCATCGGAAAGCCAGGATGAAAAAATCTCCGGCGACAAAAAGGAGAGCAGCGAGGGCGACGAGGTGGATGAATTCCTGGCGGGGTTCGAAGATGAATATGGTGATCTTGAAGAAAAGCCCAAGCCTGTCAGCGATCCGCTGAAGCCGTGGAATGTGGTCTGGTACGAGGTGAACGATCGGCTCTATTTCTGGGTGATTCGTCCCCTGGGCAAAGGCTGGGCCTTTATCATGCCCCGGCCCGTGCGTACGGGGGTGGATAATTTTTTCGATAACATTACCTATCCCGGGCGGGTGATCAATAACCTGCTTCAGGCCAAGTTCCGCAACAGCGGGATCGAGACGGCCCGCTTCCTCACGAATACGACCGTGGGGGTTCTGGGCTTTTGGGACGCGGCGGATTATTTCTGGGAACTGAAGCCGAAAAAAGAGGACTTTGATCAGACCTTTGCCGTGTGGACCGTTCCGTCGGGATGGTATATTGTGTGGCCCTTTTTCGGACCCAGCACGCTGCGTGGGACGGTGGGGATGGTCTGCGACCGCTTTGCCGATCCCATGACCTATGCGAGCCAGTACCATTGGGGCTTTCGCCTGGCCAGTCCGGTGGATCTGATCAACAGCGACTCCCTGGAAGAAACCAGCCGCCTGGAGCAGGTCAAGGAAATGTCCGTGGATCCCTATCCGGCGCTGCGGAATGCCTATTTGCAAAGCCGGAGAGAGGCGATATCGAAGTAGATTTTTGTCCGACTAGTCGGGCAGAGCCGGATGACGCGTTATTGCTCGTGGATTTGCTGGGCTTTTTTGAAGATTTGGCGGTCTTTGTTTTTTGTTTTAAATCTCAGGCTTCGGCGTTTTCGTCGAATTCCGATGATTCGCGGAATCCGCGGCAGGGCCATCAGAAAGCCCCAAAACAAACGCAGACCCCTCCCCTGAAAAAGGTCCCGGCCATATATCCAGGGCAGCGCGAGGATGTGTCGGGCCCACAGAAGTGGATCTTGCAGGTTCATCCAGACAAAAAAGAGCCGGTTGCGTTCGCGGATGCGTTCCATGCGCCCGAGACCGTAGCGTCTGACGATTGATCCTTCGCCCACGTGCCGGGCCACGGCGCGGGGTTCATAGAGGCATCTCCATCCATAGCGCATGGCGCGCCAGCATATTTCGTAGTCTTCCCAATATCCGGGGTGGAACATTTCCTGAAACCCGCCGAGGCTCAGGAATTTTTCCCGGTCATAGGCCGCGGCACCCGCCTGGGCATAAGAAAAATCCTGCTGTTCGGCGGGGTCGCACCATTCCTTGCCGATTGCCCCGCGCCTCCAGGCCGGATACATGCAGAGATGGTTTGGTTTGGTGGAATCTTCCATCTCGACGGTTTTGGCTCCCACGACAAAAAGCGGTTCTTCCGCATCCGCGAAAAAGGGCGCGGCAATCTCCTGCACAAATTCCCGCGGCACAGCCAGATCATTGTTCGCGAGGATCAGGATGCGCCCGGCCGCCTCGCGCGCGCCGCGATTGCAGCTGCGTCCGAATCCCAGGTTTTTCGCGTTTATCAGAAGCCGTGCCCCGGGAAATTCCGATTGGATGATCGCGGGCGATTTATCCTCCGACGCGTCGTCCACCACGATGATCTCGCATGCATGGGGAGCCGCGTCCGCCGATATCTTGAGGGTTTCCAGGCAGCGCCGGATAAAGGCTTCGCCATTCCAGTTGGCCACGACAATGGATATATCGGGAGGAGATTTTGGGACGCGCATAATATCTTTCGATCTGGTGGATTGCATGCAGCCGCAGTCGCGGGAGCATTATAGAGCCTTTTTAGAAAGTTTTTCGAGTATTCTTTTTGCGCAAGACTCCATCACACTCGCAGGCGCAATCGAATTCTGTTCCTTATCAGCGGCATCGGCATCATCAGTGGTTCCTTTAAGATCAACCGCGGATAGCGGGAATATTATTGCATGGACTTTTTTCCGTGCGTTTCGTGGTTAAAAAATCGCACGCGCAATCGCAATCGTAATCGA
>CAYWYC010000227.1:0-7788 GCA_964462565.1 uncultured Candidatus Sumerlaeota bacterium
GGGTTCCCAGCCGAGTTTTTCCTTGGCCAGTGAAATATTCGGCTGACGCTGCTTGGGATCGTCTGAGGGCAGGGGCTTGTAGATGATCTTGCTGCTGGAACCGGTGAGGGTGATGATCTTTTCGGCAAACTCGAGAATGCTGGTCTCGCAGGGATTGCCGAGGTTGACGGGACCGATGAAACCGTCCTGGTTCATCATGCGCACCAGGGCCTCGACCAGGTCGTCCACGTAGCAGAAGCTGCGGGTCTGGTTGCCGTCGCCATAGACGGTGATGTCCTCGCCGCGCAGGGCCTGAAGGATGAAGTTGCTGACGACGCGTCCGTCGTTTTCGGCCATACGGGGGCCGTAGGTATTGAAGATGCGGACGATGCGGATGTCCACATTGTTCTGGCGATGGTAATCCATACAGAGGGTTTCGGCCACGCGTTTGCCTTCGTCGTAGCAGCTGCGGATGCCGATTGGGTTCACATGGCCCCAGTAGTCCTCCGTCTGGGGATGGACCAGGGGGTCGCCATAGACTTCGCTGGTGCTGGCCTGGAGGATGCGGGCGTGGGTACGCTTGGCGAGGCCGAGCATATTGGTCATGCCCATGACGCTGGTCTTGATGGTCTTGACCGGGTTGTACTGGTAATGCACGGGCGATGCGGGGCATGCCATGTTGTAGATCTGGTCCACTTCGAGCAGGATCGGCTCGATGATGTCATGGCGGATGAGCTCGAAATTCGGATGGCCGATGAGATGACGGATATTGTCCTTGCTGCCGGTAAAGAAATTGTCCAGGCAAACCACATCGTGTCCTTCGCCAATCATCCGGTCGCAAAGGTGCGAGCCGATAAATCCACCACCGCCGGTTACCAGTATGCGCATGATAAAATTGCCCCTGTTCGTTTTTCATTAAGATATATCGCTTGTAAGCGACTCCTGCGACAAACCATAAGGATTTAAGCACATAGCTCCTGCTGTGAAAAGGATTTTATTGCATCTTGGGCATGGTTTTGAAGCGATGGTACTATTGCTTTGACATGGGAAGGGCTTTGTAAGATATTGTGCCAGAGGGTATAAAAAGAAAGCGATTTCATGGGCGGTGCATTGATTGAGCTGGACAAAATATCCGTGCGCTTTGGCGAGCAGCAGGTGCTGGAAGACTTTTCGCTGGTGCTCCATGAGCGCGAATGCCTGGTGCTGACGGGGCGCAGCGGCTCGGGCAAGTCCACCGTGCTGCGCTGCATTCTGGGTTTTGTGCGGCCTGATTCGGGTACGATCCGTATAGACGGCGAAGTGTTGAACGGGCACTCTGTCTGGTCGCTGCGGCGCAAGATGGTCTTCGTGGACCAGGAGCCGGACCTGGGTGACGGCAATGTGGAAGATGCGATCCATCGTCCCTTTGATTTTCGCGCGAACCATGATCGGCGGCAGCGTCTCGAAAAAATCAAGCCCTTCATGGATCGACTGTTACTTCCGCATAGTCTTCTGGACAAGGAAGTTTCGGAACTCTCGGGCGGCGAAAAGCAGCGCGTCGGTATCCTGATTGCCATGCTGTTGGGGCGGTCGATCTTCCTGCTGGATGAAGCATCGTCGGCCCTGGACGCCGAAAGCCGGGAAGCGGCGGCCGACTGGTTTCAGGAGCAGGACGATATTTCCATCCTCTCGATCAGCCACGACGAGAATCCCTTTCCAGCGGCGGACCGGGTGATTCATGTGACGAATGGCGCGGGCGGGGAGGCTTCCGATGAATAGCATCGAAATCGGCAATTTGGCGCTGGCCCTTTGCTATACGCTCCTCATTATTCCCTTTGGCATAATCTACTGGATCAAGGCGCCGATCCTTGGCGACGCGGCCATATCAATCCTGCGCATGACGCTGCAGTTGCTCTTTGTGGGTCTCTATCTGCAAGTCGTCTTCAATATTAATGCCTTCTGGCTCACGAGCCTTTGGCTGCTGATTATGATCGGGGTGGCCGACGCGTCGATTGTACGGGGATGTAATCTTCGGTTGAAACGTTTTGCGCTGCCTGTTTTTATTTCGCTGGTCTTTGGCTTGTTCGTTCCGCTGCTCTTTTTTGTGGCGGTGCTTATGCGACGCGATAATCTGCTGGACGCCCGATTCGCCATTCCTTTGGGCGGGATGATTCTGGGCAACTGCCTGCGGGCCGACATAATCGGAATCCGCAATTTTTATGAAGCCATTCGCAAGAGCGAAAAGGCTTATCTGAATTCGCTGGCCATGGGGGCGGGGATGCTGGAAGCCGTGCGGCCCTGGTTTCGCGACGCGATCATGGCGGCGCTGAACCCGACGATTGCCACGATGGCGACGATCGGCCTGGTGGCGCTTCCCGGCATGATGACGGGTGTGATTCTGGGCGGCGCGGAACCGATGACGGCCATCAAGTACCAGATCGCGATTATGATCGCCATCTTCTCGGGGACGGCAATCACGGTCCTGCTGGCCATCCTGGTCACCATGAAAAGCAGCTTCACCGCCTATGGCGTGCTGGACAAAGATATTTTCAAAAAGACAGGCAATAAAGCCAAGAAGACCTGAGCGGCAGCATCGCCCGGTCTGGAAAGAGTTATGTCATGGTTCTGCGCAAAAGTATTTTGCTGGTGGTGGTTCTGTGCATCCTGGCGTCCGGCGTTTACGCCCAGCAGTCGCATTCCAGCGAACCAATACGGCCATTCAACAAGCTTATCCCTTCGCATGTAATGACAGTGAGTGCCGACATTATCGCGATTCGCATTCCCGATAATCGCAAGGAAATCGAGGCGCGCCAGCTTCCTTATGTGCCTCGGGAAGGCGACCGCATTCTGGAGCCCGACCGGCACCAGTGGCTTATTCGGGACGGCAAGGCGATCGGCTCGCTCGTGGGCAAGGATCGAAAACTGATGGCGACTTTCAGCAGCCTGGAAGGGCGTGAGATCAAAATTGATTTTGCCATGGAGCCATCGAACTGGCGCATCCAGTCTGTGGATGATCCGGCTTATCTGGGCAGGGGTCTGGAGCCGCTGGAGGTGTATCGGAAGACGAAGCCGAGTAATATGCTGAAATCGAAACAGTGGGGCTTTGAGGTGCCGCTGGAGCATGTGCTCTATCTCAAAATCCCGCGAGCGCTGAGCTCGGGCAGGCACTACCGGATTGTGTCAGAATCTTCGGACCTGCAGGGCATGGAACTGCAATGGCTGCCGGAAACGACGCGGAGCGAGGCCGTGCATGTGAGCCATGCGGGATTCCGGACGGACGATCCGGTGAAGACCGCGTTTCTTTCGTGCTGGATGGGCGATGGCGGCGGCGCGCAATATGAGGCCGGTCTGTCATTTCATGTTCTGGATGAGAAGGGGCGGAAAGTTTTCTCCGGCAAGACCGCCCTGTCCAAGGCCGCCGACGATGCCACGGAGGATGCCCGCAAGCGGAATTACAATAATGCCGACATCTATATCATGGACTTCAGCGGTCTTGACCAAGCGGGTACGTATCGGGTTTATGTCGAGGGCGTTGGTTGTTCCTATCCCTTTCCTGTGGGCGATGATGTTTGGCTTCAGGATTTTTATGTATCCGTTCGAGGTCTTTATCACATGCGCAACGGCATTGCCCTGGGACCGCCCTACACCGATTATGTGCGTCCCCGTTGCTTTCATCCGGATGACGGTCTCGTGGTTTTGCATTCGACCGCGCCCCTCATGTACACCGGCAATGGGGGATACAAGAAAGACAAGTCGAACTTTGGCTTTCTGAACGCGGGACGTACCGATCAGGTCGTGGCCAATGCCTGGGGCGGGCTGATGGATGCGGGTGATTGGGACCGGCGTATTCAGCACATGGTGGTCACGGAACTGATGGCGGACCTGGCGCTGATGTATCCTGAGTTTGCGGAGAAAACACGGCTGAACATTCCGGAATCGGACAACCATATTCCGGACATCCTGGATGAGGCCATGTTCAACCTGGATTGCTATCGTCGCATGCAGACTGCGGAAGGTGGCATTCGCGGGGGCATTGAATCTGCCGAACATCCGAACCACGGCGAGACGAGCTGGCAGGAGTCCCTGCCGGTGATGGCCTATGCGCCGGGCGTGTGGTCGAGTTACTGGTATGCCGCCGCGGCAGCCCGGACGGCTTTCGCGCTCAAGCGCTGGGATAAGGATCTGGCCCAGGTCTATGAAGTAAGCGCGATCCGGGCCATGGACTGGGCGGAAAAAGAGCGGCCGAATTTGAAAGAAATCCCCGACAACAAAGTTCCCGATTCGCGCAATTATGCCGCCGCGGAACTCTATCGTCTTACCGGTGACGCCCGCTATCACACACTTTTTCTGGAGACGACGGCCTTCAAAAAGCCCGGTATGCAGTTGAGCGAATGGCAGAAGCACGACCAGGCCGAGGCGGCATGGACCTACCTGCAGACTCCGGAAAAAAAATGCGATCCCTCCATCCGCGATAACTGCCGATCGGCCATCCTGAAGACGGCTGACATGCTCGAAAAGACGAAGGACAAAACGGGATTCAAATGGATCAAGGAGCCCTATGCCCCGATTGGATGGGGACTGGTGCCGGTGCCGCAGGTGAGTTCGTTGATTCGCGCCTGGCAAATTACGGGCGATGACCGGTATTTGAAAGGCGTGCTTTACGCGACCCAATTCGGCCGGGGAGCGAACGCGGACAACATGTGCTATACCACGGGCGTCGGGCAGAATTGGCCGAAGCATCCCTTGCATCTGGATACGCGCTATTCGCCACAGGGGCCGCCGAAGGGCCTGACCGTCTTTGGGCCGACGGACCTGGTGCAGTACATGAAGCCCTACCAGCGGAGCTTTTTTCCGAAACACATGTATCCCACGATCGAGGAATGGCCGCCGCTGGAATCATTCCTGGATGTGGATCATTATCCGGCGATCTGCGAATACACGGTACAGCGCACCATCGGCCCCAACGCCTACATCTGGGGTTTTCTGGCGGCGCGGGAATAGTTTTTCCGTGAAAATCAGCGCAACATGAAAGCGGGCAGTTCCAGTGGATCGGCGGATGCGTCGAAGCCTGTTTGCGATACCGGAAAGATATCCCAATAGCGGCGGAGGCCGTTTTGCCGGAGCACTTGCCGCTGCCAACCATCGGAAGTATTGGGATTATCGTTTGATGCGGCAAAGCGTTGGTGGTCTTCCAACTTGGCCACGTTTTGCAGGTATAGTTCGTAGCGTTCCTTGATCTGGCGGACGTAATTGACCGGTTCCGATCCACGCACCCAGCCATGTCGGGCGCGTCGGGCATATTCGCGCTTGCCAAGGAGGAGCATGGCCTCTTCCACGTTGCCAAACCAGCGGTCATAACTCCATCCCATCTGGCGGGAAAGACGTCGGGCGTCAATCACGTGGCCAATCCCCGCGTTATAGGCCGCCAGGGTAAACCACATGCGGTCGCGCACGTCGAGATTCGGCCGGAACTGGACATAGTTATTATGTAGATACATGAGTCCGGCATGGATACTTTGCTCGGGATCTTCCAGATTGTCAAAGCCCATTTCCTCGGCTGTCTGGGGCATGACCTGGAGCAGGCCCTTGGCTCCAACCCAGGATTCGGCCTTGGGATCGAAGCGGCTTTCTTCATACATCTGCGCCACCACCAGCCGCCAGTCGAAACCGTACTCGCCGGCGTATTTTTTCACGATTTCGTCATAAGGCGACAAAACGCCCTCAACCTCAACCGGTGTTCGTCCGGCCTGAATTTTCTGTATCTTTGCGCTGTCCATGAAGTAGCGATTATACACGACGTTATGGGTTTCGCCCTTGTGGTAGCGGTTCCAGAAGTCATTCACCTGGGCAAGCAGTTTCGGGTTCTGCATGCGCACGACCCAGCCATGTTCGATGGGATCACCCAAGACTATTGCGCTGCGGACGGGGGTGCCCAGTTTCATTTCGATAGCCAGGATGTGGCTGTCGGCAATGGTCAGGTCGTACTCGCCGAGGCCGACGCGACGGATGATCTCTTCGGTCTCCATGTCTTCGGCCACTTCGGCCAGTTTGAACTTCCACTTTTTCTGAAGCGACTTCAGCGTTGTCCAATAGGAACTCGACTTGCGGGCGTAGATGGTGCGGCCCTTGAGTTTTTCGGGCTTGGTGAGTTTGTCTTTTGCGGAGGATAGGATGGTTTCATAAGCGGTGTTGTAGGGACGGGAAAATTCAACGCCCTGGGCGCGGCGGGAATCGCTGATGGTCATCGATGCGGCGATCATGTCGCCCTTGCCGTCCATAAGCATGGGGATCAGATCCTCGTGAGTCGGCGCGACCACCATCTCGAGGCGCAGGCCATGTTTCTTGCAGAAGATTCTGGCCATCTCGTATTCGAAGCCCATGAGTTCGCCGCGGTAGAGAAAATAAGTGGCGGCATTGTTGCGGGTGAGAACGCGCAGGACGCGTCGCTTCTTGATATCCTCCCAATCGCCGACGAAGGTCTCGTACTTGTCCACCACGAGTTGCTGGTTGAGCAGAAAACGATCGAGCGCGGCTTTGAGGTTCTCGTTTTCGGGACGGAGCGCCCAGGCGAGCGGATGGATTTCCGACACGTTGAGCACGGCCCTCACGTCGGAGCGGTATTGGAGGGAAATATCCAGGATATTGCTGTCCATGATGACCATTTCGATTTCGGAACCGGCCACCTTGTCGAGGATTTCGTCGGTGGTCAGCTTATCGGAAAGGGTTTCGATTTTTATGTCGGGATATTTTTCTTTCAGGGCTTCAAGGGTTTTTACGTGTGGGGTGTTTTCCTGGACGCCAATGGTATGTCCCGCGAGTTCCGATTCTTTCTGCATTTTTTCTTCGCAGGCGGCGGTGACGATCTGCTCACGCGAATGGCCTACGGGTACGGTGAAGGCGACGTCTTCCTTGCGGTCTTCCTTCACGGCCACGTTTGCCGCCACAATATCGCCCTGCCCCGCGAGCAGGCCCGGGAGCAGTTTGTCAAAATCGCCCATGCAGATGATGATGGGCTTGAGGCCGATGGAATGGGCAAACTGTTCGACCAGTTGCCGCTCGAAGTCCAGCATATAGCCATCGCGCGGGAGGTACTTGTTGCACTTGTAACGGACCAGCACGCGCAGATATTCGCGGTTTTTCAGGTCGTCGAGATCGCCCGTCTCGATATAGGGAGCATAGTCGTCAGATTTTTCTTTAGGCTGAAAGTCGTCATCTACTTCAACGACTTCGGGAGGCGGCAGGGCGGGTTTTCCGGCGTCTGTATTTTCGCCGCTCTCCGGATCATCGGAACAGGAAAGGCAGAACACTGCGAGGAGAATTATTGAAAAGGCTGCAATATTTCGATGAAATGCCCGCATATCCAACGTCCCCCTTGCAGAATGTCTGACAAGTCCGACTAGTCGGACGAGTCGGAAAAGACTTTTGCTCAGGCATAGGGGTCGGCGGCATCGCGCAGGCCGTCGCCCAGGAAGTTGAAGGACAACACGGTCAGCACGATCATAAAAATCGGCATGCCCAGCCAGGGATAGTTGGCAACGACCTGCATGTTCAAACAGTCCTGCAACATGACGCCCCAACTGATCACCGGTGGCCGTAAGCCCAGCCCGAGAAAGTTCAGCGCGGTTTCGCCCAGAATCATGCCGGGAATGCTCAGGGTGAGGGTCACGATAATGTGGCTCGTGAATCCCGGAAGCAGATGTCGAAACAAAACACGCGGGTGTCCGGCTCCAAGCAGTCGCGCGGCTATGGCGTAGTCTTCCTCGCGGAGTGACAGAATTTTGCCGCGCACTACCCGCGCCAGACCTGTCTAGTTTAGCATACTGAGCATAA